>JBAXOM010000083.1:0-9387 GCA_037133215.1 Thermoleophilia bacterium
TTCTGGGCCCTTGCGCTGGTCAAGCAGGACGAATACGAGGACGCCGGCGTGCCGATGCTGCCGAACGTGGCGGGAGTGCGCGTGACGACCATCCAGATTGTTGTCTACACCGTCATCCTGCTGGTGTTCTCGTTGATCCCCGTCCCGCTTGGCTGGTTTGGTGCGAATGACGGCATTCTTGGCTCGGTCTATGGCGTGATCGCCCTCATCTTGGGCCTCCGCTTCCTGCAGTTTGGCGTTCGTCTGCACCGTGCCGATGGCGACCTCACGATCGCCCGCGAAACGTTCCGCTTCTCGTTGTTGTATTTGGCCGGCATCTTCGCTGCAATCGCGTTGGACCGCGTGCTCTTCAGCTGAGTTGACAATGGGCGCAAATCGGCCGGTATCGCCTCGTCGACTAACGGCGTTGATTTCTGCGCTGATTTTCCTCGACATGGTGACGTGGTTAGCGGCGATCCCGCTGATTCCGGTATGGCACAACGAATTTGGTCTCACGGATAGTCAGGCCGGTCTCGTTCTCGGCGCCTACAGCCTCTCCGTCATGGTCTTTGCCATTCCCGCCGGTTGGGTGGCCGACCGTATTGGCGCCCGTCGCCTGACGCTGATTGCTGCGGCCTGCTTTGTCGTTGCAGCGCCCTCGATCGCCTTCGCCAATACGTTCGAGCTGCTGATCCTCGTTCGCATCATCCAAGGTGCCTGCTCTGCCGTCGTCTGGTCAGCAGGCCTGGCTTGGCTGTCAGGAGCAGTTGACTCTGAGTATCGCCCCCGCGCACTCACAATCGCTAATGCCTCGGCGACGATCGCCACCATCGGTGGACCATTACTCGGCGGCCCGATTGTCTCGTACTTCGGTATTGGGCCGTCGTTTCTCGGACTCGGGGTACTGGTCGGGATGATTCTGGTGTGGGCGATTTTTGAGCCGGGCGGCGCAGGTGGCGTGGTTCCACACGCCGATCGGCACGGACCCTTCGTGTCGTTGCGGCATGCCCTGAAGCCTGGTCTCTTGCAGGTCAGTTTTCTCTCGATTGGCTTTATCGCCCTGATGATGGCGGCATTGCAATTGCTTGCTCCGCTTCACTTCTCCAGTGAAGGGATTAGTTCGGCGGCGATCGGCTGGATCTTCACCGCGGGCAGTGTCCTGTCCGTGATTGCAATTCTGACGGTCGCTCGACTCGGCACGCGCCTAAACCATCTACTGGCTCTGGTCGTCTTACCTTCAATTTGCGGCGCCTGTCTTGTCGTGCTGCTGTTTCCGATCGGTATTCCCCTGTATGCCGTGATGCTGATCTTGCTGATCGGTCTCGCCGCACCAATCTTCGCGATCGCGTATCCAATCTGTGCGACGGGTGCACGTGTCGTCGAGATCGGTGAGGGTGGTGCCTTTGGCATGCTGAACGCGATTTGGGCCGTTGGTTCGCTGATTGCGCCCATACTCGCGGGCATCGTCACGCAACGTGGAGCCTCGTGGGTCGTCTATGTCGTCATTGCCCTGATGAGCGTCATCGTTTCGTTGGCACTGCTTCGTTCGCGTGCCGCCGTCGCCGCCGCCTGACCTCGCGGGATACGATCTGACGTGGTGAACGCTCGCGTGACAACTGCTCGAGGCCTAGCGAAGGCCACTGGTGCGTTCTCGCGCGTCACGCGTCAAGGCGGCGGCACGACGATGCCCGGGCATGTCTTTCTGCGTCTGGCTCCTGCTGGATTGAGCAAATTAGCCGCCGAGCTGATCGACGGCATTGTGGCGGTTAGTGCGACGAACGGCAAGACGACGACGTCCGCGATGCTCTCGGCAATTATTGGTCGGGATCAGGTGGTGTGTCGTAATGGTGCCGGTGCCAATCTGATGACCGGCATCGCGACCACCCTCGTCACGCGTCCCGGCAACGCAACGGTTGGTGTCCTCGAGGTCGATGAGGCGGCGTTGCCGGCAGTGACCAAGCAGCTCGCGCCATCCGTATTGCTGCTCGGGAATCTCTTTCGTGATCAGTTGGATCGCCATAGCGAACTCGAGATGGTGGCCGACCGGTGGCGCGAACTGGTCGCGACGCTCGCTCCGTCCACCACGCTCGTACTAGGAGCTGACGATCCTGTCATCGACGGGCTCGCTGGAACCCGCGTAAACGTCGTTCGCTTCGGCATCGATGATCCGGGTGTCTCGCTCGGCGTCCAGGACGCCGCCGCCGACTCGACGTTTTGCGTCCGTTGCGGCACCGCCTACGTCTACGACGAGATGTACCTCGGACACTTGGGCTCGTATCGGTGTCCCCAGGGTGACCATCAGCGCGGCAAACTCGACATCGCCGCCCGGCACGTGCACAGCGACGGAATTCGCGGCACGACCTTCCGCGTCGATGCCCCGGACGGTTCGACCGAGGTCTCGTTGCCTCTGCCGGGCCTCTATAACGTGGAGAACGCTCTCGGTGCGATTGCCGCGGCCTTCGCGCTCGGAATTCCCACGGCGGTCGCAGCTGGTCGACTCGCGCAATTTAGCGCCGCCTTTGGCCGCTTCGAACGCATCGCGGTTGGTGATCGCGAGGCCGTGCTGCTGCTGTTCAAGAATCCCACCGGCGCGAACGAGGCACTACGTGCCATCAACAACGACGTGGCGAACACCCAGGTCGTGCTGGCTCTCAACGATCGCATCGCTGATGGCCGCGATATCAGCTGGATCTGGGACATCGACCTCGAGGATGCCCTGACATCCGCCGCGCACATCACCTGCACAGGTACCCGCGCGGCGGAGCTCGCAGTCCGTCTCCGGTATAGCGGTGTGCCGGCGGAGCAGATGACGACCGTTGCCGCGCCCGAGGCCGCCTTTGACGCTGCCATTGCTGCGACGGCGCCGGGTGGCCGCATCTTTGTGTTGGCCACCTACACCGCAATGCTTGACCTCCACGGAATCTTGGCCGATCGTGGCCTGACGCAGCCGTTTTGGCAGGAGCAGGCATGACGCTGCGCATCGTCCCTCTCTACCCCGAACTGCTGTCGATCTACGCCGATCGCGGCAACGTCCGTGTGCTGGAGCAGCGCGCGCGTTGGCGGGGCCTTCCTGTCGAGGTTGTACCTCTCGCACTTGGCGACTCGTTCGATCCACGAAGCGCCGACGTCGTGCTTATTGGGGGCGGCCAAGACCGAGATCAGGCGCTCGTTGCCGAGGCATTGATCGCACAGGTCCCAGCCCTGCGCTCGGCGATCGCCGACGGCGTGCCCGTCCTAGCTGTCTGCGGTGGGTATCAACTGCTCGGTCATCGCTACGTCGACCAGTCGGGCCGAGATACGCCGGGGACAGGCCTCGTCGACCTCGAGACACAGGCGGGCGCAACGCGGCTCGTTGGCAACGTCGTGGTGGATGTCGACCTCGCAGGGACGCGCCACGAACTCGTTGGATTCGAGAACCACGCCGGGCGCACCATTCTCGGGCCCGGGGTCGCACCGTTGGGGAAGGTCATCGTCGGCGGCGGCAACGACGGCACAGGAACCAGCGAGGGCTGTCTCGAAGGACGCATCGTCGGCACGTACGTGCACGGCCCCCTGCTGCCCAAGAACGTGTGGCTGGCAGATCAACTGCTCGCCTGGGCCTGCGAGCGTTGCGGCCTCCCCACCACACTCGCGCCGCTCGATGATCAACTCGAAAAGGTGGCTGCCGCGGCTGCCTCCGTCATCGCACGCAGCGAACGCCGCTAAGGCACCCACATCCGCCCGAGCGAGACGAAAGCGTCGCCCGCGCGATAGTCGCGGAGGTAGGTGTGGATCGGCGGTCGAAGGTCGAGGTCGCCAAGCTCGTGCTGATTCACGAAAGCATGGCCGAGCACCGCGTCGTCGTTGGACGTGAACGTGTCGATGCTGGTCTGGGCCAACTCAATTGCGAAAACCATGTGCAAGATATGGCGTCCAGTCGGAACGTCAGCGGGCGGAATCGTTTCCGCCATGGCAATCGGGCCACGAATTGCGGAAGGAGGCCGGCCGCACTCCTCGGTAATTTCGCGGAGTAGAGCGTCCTCAAGCTCCTCCCCTTCCTCGACGCCACCACCGGGCAAGAGCCAATAGTGGCGGCCGTCCTTCTCTTGGCGTACGAGCAGCACCCGACCGCCGTTGATCAGCAGGCCAGCAACGCGAATGCGGGGGCCGTCGGTCATGCCGACTGTCCCGTCGAACCAAACCCTCCCGTGCCTCGGGTCGAACCGGGCAGGTCGTCATGTTCCGCGAAGGCGACCACGGGAAGGATCGTGATTACGAGTTGCGCAATGCGATCACCGACCGCAACGGTGTGGGTAGCCGACGGGTCGTGATTAATCAGGATCACCTTGATCTCGCCGCGATAGCCCGCGTCGATCAGGCCGGGCGCATTGAGCACCGTCAGACCCGCTTGGAGTGCAAGTCCCGAGCGCGGTAGAACCAGCGCGGCCATGCCGTTGGGTAACGCAATGGCGAAGCCACAACCAACAGCCTGCCGCTCGCCCGGCGCGAGCGTCGCCGGCTCGGTCGCGTAGAGATCAAAGCCAGCATCGTTGGCGTGTGCTCGCTCGGGCAGTCGCGCGGCGCCATGAAGCCGTTGCCAGGCGATCTCGGTCATACCGACACCTTCGGTGGTACAGCAAAGCGGGCGTAGCGATCGCGCTCAGCCTTGGGCAGACGGGCACGAATGCGCACGCCCTCAGCCGTGTCTTCGCGCGAGGTAATCGGCGCGCCCAATGCGTAGAGCGCCGACAGCACACTGCCTTCGCTGTGGGGCACGAGAAGATCGGTTGGTTCGAAACGCCCGGAGAAGTGTTCGGCGATCATGATCTCCAGCTCCTCCAGACCCTCGCGCGTGCTGGCACTGACCTGGATCGCCATCGGTAGGCGATTATGGAGGCGCTCGCGGTCCTCGGCGGAGACGAGATCAATCTTGTTGAGCACAACGATCTGTGGCAGTTCCGAGGCGCCAATCTGCTCGAGCACATCCCCGACGGCGCGCATCTGCTCATCGCGCTCCTCTTCGTCGATCGAACCGTCGACAACGTGCACCATCAGGTCGCCGGCCAGGGTCTCCTCGAGCGTCGAGGCAAAGGCATCAACGAGTCCGTGCGGCAGTTTGCGGATAAAGCCGACGGTGTCGGTGATGGTGTAATCGCGTCCAACGTGCGTGTACTTCCGCGTCGTGGGGTCGAGCGTCTCAAAGAGCCGGTTGCGGCTCGAAACCTCGGAGCCCGTCAGCGCGTTGAGCAGGCTTGACTTGCCGACGTTTGTGTAGCCGGCCAGCGACACAGTCGGCACGACGCCCTCGGTGCGCTGCTTACGTTGCAGGCGACGACGCTTGCCTGTCTCCTTGATCCGCCGCCGCAGAAGTGTGATGCGATCGCGGGCCAGTCGACGATCGGTCTCGAGCTGCGATTCGCCTGGACCGCGGGTACCAACGCCGCCGCCGAGGCGCTCAAGGTGGTTCCACATGCCGCGCATGCGGGGTAGTTGGTACTCGAGTTGGGCGAGCTCGACTTGGAGCTTGCCCTCAGCCGTGTGGGCGTGGCTGGCGAAGATGTCGAGAATCAAGGTGGTGCGGTCGATGACGCGGATCGAGAACCGATTCTCGAGGTAGCGCTGCTGCGACGGCGTCAACTCGTCGTCAATCACCAAGACCTCGGCCTCGGTCTCGTTGATGCACTCTTCCAATTCGTCGACTTTGCCGCGGCCGAGATAGGTCTTAGATTCGGGCTGGTCTTTACGTTGGATCAGTTCGCCGACGGTATTGCACTGTGCCGTCAGGAGTAACTCTCGGAGCTCGGCGACATCGGCATCGATGCGCTGAGTCGGACGAGCGATGGCGGCGATGAAGGCGCGCTCGGGCGCCTCGTCACGAATTTGATAGAAGCCATCACCCACGGTGAAGGCAGTCTACTCGCGCGACGGCGTTCAGAGAATGGCGCCGATCCGCGTGATCGCCTCGCCGAGGCGATCCTCGGGGACAGTGAGCGCTATCCGGACGAAGCCCTCGCCGGCCGCGCCGTACGCATTGCCGGGCGTCACGACAACGCCTGCCTGTTCGAGCACGCGATCGGCGAACGTCAGTGACGATTCGTCGGTCGGTACCGGCACCCACAGGTACATGCCACCCGCAGGCGGGGTCACGGGCATCCCGATCGCCTGCAGCTGCTGACAGGCGAGGTCGCGACGGGCGCGGTAGATGGCAAGCGGTGGTCCGGCAACGTCCGTCTGTCCGAGCAGCCACGTCGCCGTGCGCTGCAGGGCCGGAAACATGCCGGAATCAATCTGGGTCTTGAGGCGCTGCAGCATCGCGATCACGTCGGGGTTGCCAACGGCGAAGGCGATCCGCCACCCGGGGATCGAATACGTCTTCGACAGCGAAAGGATCTCGATGCCGTGCGCGCGGAAGCTCGGATCGGCCAGTGCGCTTGGTGCCGGCTCGCCGTCGAAGACGATGTCGGCGTAGGCATTGTCGTGGCAGAGGACGAGATCGTGCTGCTGGGCGAAGGCGCCTAGCTGGCCAAACAGGCCCGGTCGGGCGATGGCGCCCGTTGGATTATTTGGGTACCCCACAATGAGCAGGCGTGACTGGGCTGCGACCACGGCAGAGACGGCCGTTAGGTCAGGTTGAAATCCGTTCTCTGGCAGCAGTGGCAGCGGCATCGATGCAGCGCCTGCCATCAGTGGTCCGCCGGCGTAGACCGGGTATCCCGGGTCGGCGATCAGCGAACACGATCCCGGATCGAGAATCGCCGCTGCGAGATGAGCAAGTCCCTCTTTAGCGCCAAGCAGCGGGAGCACCTCAGTCGTCGGATCGAGCGAGACGCCAAAGCGGCGCTGGTAGTAGGCGGCGACCGCCTCGCGCAGTGCGGGCTCGCCGTGATTGGTTGGATAACGCGCAGCGTCATCGCGTTGAACCTCGGCAGCGAGCCTCTCGCGCAGACGCGGGTCGGGCGGGAGGTCGGGGTCGCCGATACCCAGCGAGATCACGTCATCGCCACGCCCACGGGCTTCGGCAATCTTACGATTGAGGCGCGCGCCGACGTACTCGGGGATCGTGTCCATGCGGTCAGAGAACTGCATGCTCTAGGCCAGCAACGACAGGATTGTCTGAGGTAGTTCGAAGCTCTCGATCCGCTCGGCAGGACCGTGCATCGTGACGCTGCCGTCTTCGCCGACGTCGATCACCAGCTCGCCGCCGGGCAGCATTACCGTGACGGGACTATCCGCCATACCGTTTGTCACTGCGGCCACGGCGGCGGCGCAGGCACCCGATCCGCACGCTGGGGTCTCTCCCACTCCGCGCTCCCAGACCCGCATGCGCAGTCGGTGGCGATCGAGCACCGTGGTGATCTCCACATTGGCCCGTTCGGGAAACCACGAGTGGTGCTCAAGCAGAGGTCCCTGCGTGCTGAGCGGAAACGCATCGACATCGTCGACGGGGATCACCACGTGGGGGTTGCCGACGCTGACGAACGTGTGGTCATACGGAAAGGGTTCGTCGGTTGGACGGTATTGCGGGCCAGCAAGCGTTGCGGGTGCAAGCCGTGCCGTGATGGTCTCGCCGTCAACATGGCAGGGCAGAATGCCCGCAGCAGTCGCAATCGAGACGTCGGCCTGGCCGAGACGCTCTGATGCCCACCGTGCGACCATGCGCGTGCCGTTGCCACAGGCCTCGCTCTCGGAGCCGTCGGGGTTCCAGATGCGCATGGTCACATCAGCGCCACCAGAGCCCGCAGAGAGCTCGAGAACGCCATCTCCGCCGCACTCTCCGACCAGTGCGCTTGCCGTCGCCGCTGTCAGCGGCTGGGGCAGGTCGCGTGCGTCGACAAGCAGATAGACGTTGCCCGCACCCTGCCAGCGCTCCACGAGCGGCGTCACGGAGCCCCCAACTCCTCCGCGAGTACGCGCTCGCACTCTTCCAGCAGGGCGATTTCAACCCACTCACCGGGCTGATGCGCCTGGCTTGGCTCGCCGGGCCCGTAATTGAAGGCCGGCACGCCCCACTCCTGTAGTGTCGCGACGTCCGTCCACGCCTGCTTCGGGAGTACGGGAAGTCCGCTGCGCGCGACAAAATCGCTGACGATCGGGTCGGTCAGACGCGGCTCAGCCGGTAGTGCCGTATCAAGCCATGTGACCTCCGCCGCAGGTCCGGCAAGCGCGGCCACCTCGGCCTGGGCGGCCTCCACAGAACGACCGGGCGCAACGCGCACGTTGACGGAGAGCTCGACACGATCAGGGAGCACGTTGTGGGCAATGCCGGCGTTGAGCATGGTGATGGTGACAACGTCGTGGTAGAGCAGCCCGTCGACCTCAACCGGGACCGGTTCGCGCTGCGCAAATCTGGTCAGTGCCTCAGCGAGGGCAAGCGAGATTGCGTTCTCGCCCTCCCACGGGCGGGCCGAGTGAGCTGATTGACCGTGAAAGACGATCTGCGCGTTGAGTGAGCCAACAGCGCCGGCATGAATCGTGCCCGCAGTCGGCTCGAGCACAACCGCAAGCTTCGGCTTCGGCTCCAACAGCGTGGAGTCCGCGAGCACACGGTGTATGCCGTTCGCGGTATTGGGGCCCTCCTCGCGGTCGTAGAAGATGTAGACAACAGGGTCAGGCGCGTCGCTCAGCCGCTCGAGCAGACGCAACATGACGGCCACGCCTCCCTTCATGTCGGAGGCCCCACGACCGACGATGCGATCATCGGTTCGCGCGGCGACGCCGTCCGCCCAATTCGGCACGGTGTCGAGGTGTCCGACGAGCGCAATTGCGGCGCCCTTCGCCCCCGTGCGGGCAACGACCGAGTTACCGATACGTTCGGGGACGATCCCGAGTTCGCGTACGCGGTTCTCGACGGCGTCGGCGAGGTCCCGCTCGTCACCGTATTCCGACGCGGTCGAGACGAGGTCGAAGCAGACGTCGGCGACGCTCCCACTGAGGAAAGGTCTAGACATCCACACCAAGTTCACGGAGAGCCGAGTTGAGCGAGGTCTTGCGGTCGGTCGACTCGGTACGCTCGCCGATGATCAGCGCGCACGGCACGTCGAACGTGCCGGCGGGGAACTGTCGAGGGCGCGTGCCGGGAATGACGACCTTTCGTGGCGGCACGTAGCCGACGTGCTCAACGGGCTCACTGCCTGAGACGTCGATGATCTTCGTCGACGCAGTCAGAATCACGCCGGCACCTAAGACCGCCTCGGCGCCAACGTGGACGCCTTCGACGACGATGGCACGCGAACCAACGAAGGCGCCGTCCTCGATAATCACGGGACGGGCACCAGGTGGCTCAAGCACTCCACCAATCCCGACGCCGCCCGACAGGTGGACGTCGCGCCCAATCCAGGCCCCGGAGCCGACGGTCGCCCAGGTGTCGACCATCGTGCCCGAACCGACGTGGGAGCCAATGTTGACGTACGACGGCATCAGCACCGCGCC
>JBAXOM010000084.1:0-9243 GCA_037133215.1 Thermoleophilia bacterium
AGCGCGAGGTGCGCGTCTTCCCAGTCGGCAGCGGCCTGGTCGAAGTAGACGAGGCGCGTCTTCTTAAACTCGTTGATCGAGTACAGCACGGCGTACTCGTCGAGGCCCGTCTCCTTGGAGAGGGCGGCGAGCACGGCTTCGCATTCTTCCTTGTCGCGACCATGTGTCATCGAGAAGAGGCGGTACGGCCAGTCGCTGTAGATTGGGCGCTCGTAGCAATGCGAGACGCCGCGATACGAGGCCATGATGCGGCCGGCCTCATCGACACGATCTTCGTCGACGATCCAGACGCCCATGCCGTTCTGACCAAAACCGGCCTTGCGGTGGTTGACGACGGCGGCAAAGCGACGCATGCGTCCGTCGGACAGCAACTCGCGTCCCATCTCCATCAGTTCGGCGACGGTAAACCCGTACTGCTCGGCCAGATCCTTGAAGGGCTCGGGAACCGCGGCGAGGTCTGTCTGCAGGGCGCGAACAGCGGCAATCTCGCGATCGCTCGGCGGACGATGTGGAGCCTCGAGCGACGGTTGTGGTCGCACCTTCTTGGCGGCGGGGTCTCGGCCACCAACCATGTCGAGATCGACACCAATCTTGTAGAAGCGGATCGCCGGTAGCGGACGGATCGACTCGACGTCAGCCATGCGGCCGAGCAGGTCGATCGTCTCGTCGAGCCCGATCTTCGAGTCGCCCGGCACGGCGATCGTGAACCACAGGTCGAACGCGTGCTCGCGCTCGTAGTTGTGGGTCACGCCGGGGTGGGCGCTGACGATGTCGGCCGCAAGCTGCTGCGTGCCTGGCTTGGTGCGGGCCGCGACGAGGCTCGACTTGTAGCCGAGTCGGCGCGTGTCAAAGATCCCCGAGATCTGTCGCACGACGCCCTCGCCGCGCAGCCGAGAGATTCGCTCGAGCATCTCATCCTCTGGCATCTCAATCTCTGCCGCAAGTGCGCCCCAAGGGCGTTCTACGAACGGCAGTTCGTTCTGCAATCGATCTAGTAAGCGTCGGTCAGCGTCATCCATACCGTGTAGCGTCAGCGCCCTTGCCCGGTCTGTCAAACGGGGTCATACCTCCGACGACCCGTGATAGCCTGCGTTCGTCATCCGGGGACACCTGTCCCCCGAAACAAGGGTTACTGCTGACATGGAGACGCGCCGCCTCATCGCCATCGTGATCGCTCTTGGAGCGCTCACTCTCGGAATCCTGACTGCCTGCGGCGGAGGTACCGATGCCGCCGGCACGCTCGGTGGCGAAGTTACGATCGGCACGGGCACCAATCCGACGTCGACGCCTGTCGTTACGGGTGACGTTGATCCTGCTGCGACAACCGCGGCAGACGCAGGCGCAACCACGGCTGCCGATACGGGCGCTACAACGGCTGCTGCCGCCGAGGGCGATGCGGCTGCTGGCGCGGCTGTCTTCTCGAGCGCAGGCTGTGGCGGTTGTCATACGTTGGCTGCCGCCGGCTCGGCTGGCAACGTCGGACCGAACCTCGATGAGCTGAAGCCCGACTACGCAGCTGTTCTGTATCAGGTCACGAACGGTGGTGGTGGCATGCCCGTCTACGGCGACACCCTGTCTGTAACCGATATCCAAAACGTCTCGGCCTACGTGTCGCAGAACGCCGGCAAGTAGTTCGTGCCGCTTCCTGACGGGCTCGATGCGGACGCCGTCGAAGGCGTCTTCGTCGATCTCGACGGGACGGTCGTTCATCACGCTGAGCTCCTACCGACGGCAATTGAGGCAGTAGCCGCGCTGCAGGCGACGGGCGTGCCGGTCGTTGTTGCAACCGGTCGGATGTTTATCTCGGCCTGCCGCTTCGCCAATCTTTTGCACGCGGCCGACCCGGTGATCTGCTTCCAGGGCGCTCTCGTTGGCAGTCGTTCGACGGGAGAGGTGTTGCTGCATGAGCAGCTCGAGCTGGAGGCGGCGCGCGAGATCATCGCTGCGATTGTCGAGACGGGCGAGCACATCAATGTGATGACGTCCGATTCGTTCTACGTCTCCGAGGACAACGCGGAGGCGCAGCGGTATGCGCAGAGTGCCCGCGTCCCTGTCAATGCCGTTGGCGATCTTGTCGCGTGGCTCGACCAGCCGATTACGAAGCTCGTCGTCTCGGGCGAGCCGGAGCGCATGGATGCCTTGCGCGATTTGCTGGTCCCCGAGTTTGGTGACCGCGCCTTTATTGCGAAGTCGCTGCCGTTCTATCTCGAGGTTGCGGCACCCGGTGTTCATAAGGGTGTTGGCTGTGCCTTCGTGGCCGACCTCCTGGGCATGCGCCAAGAGAACTGTGTCTCGATTGGCGATGGCGAGAACGACCTCGAGCTGATCGACTGGGCGGGTTTTGGGATCGCTGTTGGTGGTGGGCACCCCGAACTAATCGAGCGTGCCGATTGGGTCGCTCCCTCGATCGACGACGACGGCGTACCTCGCGTGTTGCACGCCATCGCCGCCGCCCGTAGCCAGCGTCTCTGACGCCCGACCCCGGTTAGGCTTCTCCTGTGATTGATCTCCGCCTTGTCCGCAGCGATCCCGACATGGTCCGCGAGGCGTTGGCGCGTCGTGGCGATGAGGCACTGCTTGATCCAGTGCTCACGCTCGATACGGAGCGCCGCGCCTTGCAGGTGCAGGTCGACGAGCTCCGCGCCGAGCGCAATCGTGCGTCCGAGACGATTGGGCAACTGAAGCGCGCGGCCAAGGACGATCCAGCTGCGGCAGAGCAGGCCGATGCCGTCTCGGCCGAGATGCGTACCTTGAAGGACACGCTGGATGGTCTCGAGGAGTCGCTCAAGTCTGTTGATGAGCAGCTCGACACTGCGCTGCTTGTTGTGCCAAACCTCCCCCACCCCGACTCGCCGCTTGGCAATACGGATGAGGACGCGCGCGAGCTGCGTGTCGTGGGCGAGATTCCGACCTTCGATTTCGAGCCGCGTGACCACCTCGAGCTGGCCGGTAGCGGCATCGACATGGAGCGCGGCGCCCGCACGTCTGGCTCGCGCTTCGGCTACCTAACCGGCGACATTGCGCGCCTCTGGTGGGCGATTTCGCGGATGGCTCTCGACCAGCTCGGCGAGGGTGGCTTTACTCCGGTTGTGCCGCCTGTCTTGGTGCGCGAGGAGGCGATGTTTGCGACGGGCTTCTTCCCGACCGATCGTCAGAGTGTCTATAGCCTCGAAGACGATGACCTCTTTCTCGTTGGTACGAGCGAGGTGCCGCTCGCCGCACTCCATGCGGACGAGATCCTCGTCGCCGATGAGTTGCCACTCCGCTATGCCGGGCTCTCGTCGTGCTTTCGTCGCGAGGCTGGCGCTGCCGGTCGCGACACGCGTGGCATCTTTCGTCTGCATCAGTTTGAGAAGGTCGAGATGTTCTCGTTCTGTCATCCCGACAAGTCGTGGGACGAGCATTTGCATCTGCTCGCACTCGAGGAGTCGATCGCGCAGAAGCTGGAACTCACGTACCGCGTCGTCGACATCGCTGTCGGCGATCTTGGCGCGTCGGCGGCTCGTAAGTACGACATCGAGACGTGGCTGCCCAGCCAGCAGAAGTTTCGCGAGATGACGAGTTGCTCGAACTGCACCGATTATCAGGCGCGCCGACTCGATGCCCGCTTCCGTGAGGAGAAGGGCAGCCCGCAGACGCTGCATACGCTTAACGGTACTGCCGTGACAAGCTCGCGCACCGTCATCTCCGTGCTCGAGCAGCATCAGCAGAAGGACGGCACGGTCGCTGTGCCCCAGGCCTTGCTGCAGTACGGCGCACCGACCGTGATCGATCCACGAAGCTAGACCTCGGTGGAGAGCTCGAAGCGCAGTCTCACCCGCACCGTCGGTCTGGTCGGCGTGGTTGGCGTATCGATCGCGGGTATGGCCCCGACGCTGGCGATGAACCTCAATCCGCAGCAACTCGCGAGCCATGTCGGCTCTGCCGTGCCGCTCGTCTTTGCGCTCGCGACGGTTGCGATACTTTTGATCGCCTGGTGTTTCGCTCGCCTCAGCCGCGAATACCCGACGGCTGGCTCGGTGTATCGCTTCGTCGGCGAGACCCTCGGCGTACGCACCGGCGTCATCTCGGGTTGGTCGATGCTTGGTGCCTATTTCTGTTTTGCGGGACTCGTCCTGAGTGGCTTCGCAATCTTTATGGCGAGCCTGCTCGATGCAACGGGTGTCTGGACAGGTGCGAATGCAGACGTCATCGCGATTTGCGGAACGGTGCTGGTGTTGGTGCTGTCACTCGCACCGGTTCACCGCGTCACCGTGGTGCTGCTCCTCGTTGAGGTCGTCTCGGTGCTGGCGATGCTCGTGCTCGCTGTGTTCGTTTTCGTCCAAGTCGACTTGGGCAGCATGGGGTTGGGTGCGGTTGATCTGTTTATCCCGACCGACGGGATCCCCTTTTCGGAGGTGGCGTTGGCGCTGTCGTTTGGACTTTTGTCGTTCGCAGGGTTCGAGCAGGCGGCGACGCTTGGTGAGGATGCTATTGACCCTCGGCGGCAGATCCCGATTGCCTTGATCGGCACGACGCTGTTTGCTGGCCTCGCGTTCGTCATCATTTCGGCCGCCGAAGTCGTTGGCATTTATGACACCAAGGGCGGCATGACCGCCTTTGCAAACGCACCGGGGCTTCTGCAGACGCTCGGTGATCGCTACGTCTCGGACGGAGCGGGCGATGTGTTTGCGGCGTTCGCCGTCGCCTCGGCTCTGGCAGGTGCGCTCGGGCTCACGGTCGCGTCGACGCGTCTGATTTTCGCCTTCGCACGCGACCTCACCCCCACGCGAGCAATCGCCAAGACGTCGGCACAAGGCGAGATGCCACGGATCGGCATCGTGTTCTGTGCACTGATTGGCCTCGTTGAGTACGCCTTTG
Organism: Thermoleophilia bacterium; assembly: GCA_037133215.1. GTDB lineage: Bacteria > Actinomycetota > Thermoleophilia > Gaiellales > F1-60-MAGs149 > F1-60-MAGs149. Next base: position 4,861 of record JBAXOM010000084.1, read on the forward strand.
TTCGTGTCGTCTGTGGTGGCACGCCAGACGATTCGTTCTTCTGGTGGAGTACCGCGGGGGCACTGCTGATCCTCGTGCCGTACATGTTGCTGTCGATCGGCGCGGGCACGATGTTCGCCCGTTTGAAAGGGATTGGTCGACTCGAGATCATCATTCCAGTGCTTGCCGTCGCCGTGATTGCCTACACCTTGAAGGTCAACGTGTTTCCGCTCGGCGAGGGGGCGTATCGCGTGATCCCGTTCCTCGTGATTGCCTGGATTGCTGCCGCCATCGTCGCGACGATCGTTTGGCCATCACTGCTCCAGCGTGTCCACTACGGTCTGTTAGGCAACGAAACTGATTCTTAGCGTCGGAAGAATTGTCGAATGCGCGGGTGTGGCTTGCCTTCTGCACCGATCAGACCGAACAGCAGGGCGAGTGCGAGCAGCGCGCCACCAACCCATCCGAGCTTGATGCTGACAACCACGACGGCGACGGCTCCTGGCACCAGCAGAAGCCAGGTACCGATCAACTTGTGTGTGCCTTTGTGGCGAAAGAAGCGGTCGACTTTGATCAGCTTGAGGAGTTTTTGAACGAGGATCAGAACGGGGATCAGTGCTTCGAGGCTTGATCCAGCGAAGACGGTGATCCAGCCTGGCCACGCCGCAAAGAGAATGAAGAGTGTCAGTCGGTGGTGGCGGATCCAGTCGATGCGGTCGGGCGCGAGCGGTAGGAGCACGAGCACTTCGAGCACGAAGACGCCCCAGATCACCCAGTCGAGCCAGAGCCCCGCAGTCTTGACGGAGGGGTCTGTCCAGATCAGCGGCACGACGACGGCGGGGATTGCCAACAGGGCGGCAACGGTGGTGGGCGCGACAAACCACTGCTCAGCACGCTCGGCGCGCGCGGCGCGTCTCTGATATTCGACAGTCTCCACTGCGCTAAGTCTGTGTGACCCACCGGGGGTCGGTCGCGGTAGCGTGGAGAGTATGACGGGGCTGTTGAGGAGTGCTGGGACGCGCCGCGCCATGCTCATCCTCGGGCTGGGCACGCTCGTGATCACGCTGCAAGACCCGATCATCAAGGCGACGATGGGTACGTACCCTGTTGCTGAGGCGGTTGCGATCCGGTCGGTCGTCGCACTGCCGATCTTCCTTGTCCTGCTCAACCGCCTCGGCGGTTGGCGTGTCGCCTTCGAGGGCAATACGCGCCAGTCGATCATTCGCGCGCTGCTGTTTATGGTCGCGTACACGACCTACTTTCTGGCCTTTCCGGCAATGCCGCTGGCGACTGTGGTCGCGTTGTACTTCACGGCTCCTCTCTTTGTGGTTCTGCTGTCGCGCCCGTATCTGGGTGAGCGCCAGAGTCTCGGCCGCTGGATCGCGGTGCTCATTGGCTTTGCCGGCGCCGTGGTCGTCGCGCAGCCGGGCACCGGCGGCATTGGCTGGGCTGCGCTCCTGCCCGTCTCCGCTGCTGCGCTTTACGCTTTCGGCCAACTGATGGCGCGGCGCTACGGCGAGGGCACGCCGGCGACGGTGATGGCGTTTCATCAGAACAGCGTGTACCTCGTTGGGGCGATGCTCTTCTCGTTTATCGCGATGCCGTTTGCGACTGCGCCGGGCGCGTCGGGCAGCATGGCGTTCTTGTTGCGGTCGTGGGTGATGCCCGATACCAAGGATCTAATCCTGCTCGGACTGTGTGGGCCGATTGCTGTTGGCGGCACGATCCTGCTGACCAAGGCCTATCGCGAGGCACCACCCGGCGCCGTTACGCCGATCGAGTACATGGCGTTGATTTGGGACACCCTCTGGGGCTTTGCAATCTTTGCTGAGGTCCCGAATGGCGCCACCATTGTCGGAGCGTTCTTGATTATTGCGAGTGGCATTTTTGCGATCACACGCGGCACGAGCACGGCGCGGGTGGCGCAGTGATTGCCGCGCCGCACATCTTGCGTTCGACCCATGGTGCAGCCATCGCGATCGTGGTTGGCATGTCGGTCTTTTCGTTGCAGGATCCGATCATCAAGGCACTGTCGGGTACCTATCCGGTGACGGAGGCGATTGCCTTTCGTGGCGCTTTCGCGTTGCCGCTCTTTACGTTGATGGTCTGGCAGTCCGGTGGCCTGCGACTGTTGTGGACGGCTCGACCTGTTGCCCTGATTGGGCGTGGCGCGGTGATGATGTGTTCGTACACGCTCTACTACCTCGCACTGCCTTCATTGCCATTGACGACGACGGTGGCGCTGTGGTTTACCGCTCCGCTTTTCATGGTTGCGTTGTCGCAGTTGATCCTCGGCGAGCATCAGGGTCGGCAGCGTTGGCTTGCGGTCTGTCTCGGTTTTGTCGGCGTACTCGTGATCGTGCATCCGTCCGCCGATATGACGTGGGCTTTGGTGCTGCCGGTCGGGGCCGCCCTGTTCTACGCCTTTGGCCAGTTGGCGGTTCGGCGGATTGGACAGGGCATTCCCGCTCCCGTCATTTCGTGGCACCAGAACACGGTGTATCTCGTCGGCGCGATGCTGCTTGCGTCGATCTTGGCTCCACTGTTTCAGGACTATTCGGGTGGCGGCAGTCTCGGATTCTTGCTGCGGCCATGGTCGGTCCCGACGCTGCACGATGGCTTGCTGCTCGCAGCCTGTGGTCCGATCGCAGCTTTTGGCAGCACGCTGATCGTCTTCGCTTATCGCTCGGCTCAGCCGGGCGCGGTTGCTGCGCTTGAGTACGTGATGATGCTGTGGGCTGTGATTTGGGGGTTCTTCATCTTCGGCGACCTGCCGACTCCACTCACGATTGTCGGTGCGGTGCTGATCATCGCGAGCGGGATCTACGCGGTCACTCGACCGGCGCCCGATCCGCACGCGCGACTCTAGAGCTCGGTTGATGCGACCGGACCCCTCGGTACGGTGAAGTCATGTCGTTGCGCCTCTTCCCGAAGCCGCCTACTGATGCGAGTCGCGAGTCGACGATCCCCGCGGCGATGCTGGTCTTGGCGTCGTTTGCGCTCTACTGGCTCCTCCCGGGCCACTTTCGACCTGTGCCGGCTCTGTTGATGATCGTCCTGGTCGTTGTCCTCGTCACGCTGCTCGTCGTTTTCGTTCCGAACCGTCACGCCGGGGTGGCGCATTGGCAGCGCAGTCTCGTGATGATCGTGATTGCTGCGATCACGCTCTCGAATGCCTACGACTTGGTGCGTCTGATCGAGACGCTGCTGTCGAAGGATCAACCACTAACGGGCCGCGAGTTGATCCTGTCTGCTGCCGTCATCTGGCTGACGAATGTGGTCGTGTTCGGCCTCTGGTACTGGGAGCTCGATCGAGGTGGGCCAGGCAGCCGCGCAGCCGCACGCGACGATGCGGCACGCACACGCTTTCCTGACTTTCAGTTCCCACAGATGGAAAACCCTCAGCTCGCATCACCCGAGTGGCATCCACGCCTGCTCGACTACATCTACTTCTCGTTCTCGAACGGCACGGCCTTTTCCGCCACGGATGTGATGCCTCTTTCGCACTGGGCGAAGCTCTTGATGATGGTGCAGGCCGGCTCGTCTCTCTTGCTTGTCGTGCTGGTGACAGCGCGTGCCGTCAACGTGCTCTGACCCGCAACGTCAGCGCCGAAGTCCGGTCGGTCCGACGTCGTCCTGCCACCGCACGATCTGCTGATGCGTACCGATGAAGTGCCAAAGCACCGTGTCTCCGTCGACGACTGTAAACAACGCCCGATGGTCACCGTCGCGACCGAAATCCATCGACCACACGCCGGGCGGGCGACGAAATCCCGCGTACGTATGAAGATCGAGCGGCCCACCTTTGGGGAAGCGGAACCCGTGCTCATTGATGGTCGCGTTGAGAAGCCGAATTGCCGCGACAAACTCCGCTTTTTGGGCGCGCGTCAACTTGCGATGCCGCCGGTCGAACACCGGCGTCGTGGCCCACTTCGCCATTGACGGCTACTTCGACAGCCGCTTAACGAACTCGTCGAACTCGACGGCCTCGCTCGCCTTGCCCTGTTCTGCTTGATCAAAGGATGCATCGAGCTCTTTAGCGACCGCCGCGTGCGTCATCCAGAGGTCCATCGCTCGCAGGAAGACGACCTTATGCGCCACCAAACGCCCATCAGCCACTTCGAACTCGAGCTGCGTCCCGGCATCGAGCCCAAGTTGCTCACGGATTTCGAGTGGAATTGTGATCTGACCCTTGGATGTCATTGTCGCGACCATAAGCACTGCTCCTACGAGGAAGGAAGTAAGGAGATCTTACACTATCATCATGCGGGGAGCCACTGCCTCGGCAAACACGCAGCAGTCGTCGGGAAAGTCGGCGCCACCACCAATCACGGAGACGCAGCCGCTCCTCGCCGACGCCGACGACGTTGCTGCTCGAGACGGGCAAAGCCCGACTCGACACAC
>JBAXOM010000085.1:0-9062 GCA_037133215.1 Thermoleophilia bacterium
GCCATCGAGAAGGTCCTCGCAGTTGGCGCGGCGATCGGCGCCGCTGCGCCAGGGACCACGATTTGGGATCGCAAGAACTACTTCTACCCAGACCTGCCGAAGGGGTATCAGATCAGCCAGCTCGACTTCCCGCTCGCCGAACACGGAACCATTGAGGTAACGACGAGCGCCGGAACCAGCCACGTGCGCATTCGCCGCGCCCACCTCGAAGAGGACACGGCGCGCCTGCGCCACGAGAAAGGGAGCGACGGGAAGCGTTCGAGTCTGATTGACTACAACCGCTCGGGTGTCGCGCTCCTCGAGATTGTGACGGAGCCAGATATTCGTGATGCTGAGACGGCCCGCCGTTACGCCGAAGAGCTGCGATTACTACTGCGCACGATCGGCGCCGCCGACGCCGAGATGGAGAACGGGCAGATGCGCGTTGAAGCGAATGTGTCGATTCGTCCAAGTGAAGAGGCGCCGTTCGGCACGCGCACCGAAGTGAAGAACATGAATTCCTTCCGCTTTCTCGAGCGCGGCATCGAGGCCGAGTTGGAACGGCAGCTCGAGGTCGTCTTGGGTGGCGGCACGATCGAGCAGGAGACGCTCCACTTCGATCCAGTCGCCGGCACGCTCTCGTCGCTCCGCTCGAAAGAGCAGGCGCACGACTATCGCTACTTCCCCGAGCCCGACCTACTGCCCGTCCACCAGACCGAGGCCGGCCTCGTCGAGCTCGGCAGCGATCTGCCCGAGTTGCCCGCAGCGCGCTTCGACCGCCTCGTTGCGGCGGGCCTGACGGAGCCCACGGCCCTCGCGTTGGCCGTCGACGCCGACCTCGCTGGCTATCTCGACGCTGTGGCTACCGTCACCGGCGACCTCAAGACGTCGGCCAACTGGACGATGGGCGAGTTCTCCGCGCACCTAAATGGCGCAGGCCTCAGCGCGGACCAGAGTCCGGTTACCCCCGAGCGCCTCGCCGCCCTGATCGCCCTCGTCGTCGACGGCACCATCAATCAGACAGCGGCGAAAGAGGTCTTCGGCGTGCTCGTCGAAGATCCCCAGGCTACCGCTGCTGGCGTCGTGGCCGACCGCAACTTGGCGCAAGTCGGAGGCGACGACGCCCTCGGCGAGATCATCGACGCCGTGCTGGCAGCCCACCCAGAAGAGGTCGAGGCCTTTCGTGGAGGCCGCGAACAGGTAATCGGCTTCCTCGTCGGCCAGTGCATGAAGCAAAGTGGCGGCCGCGCCGACGCCAAGGCGCTGCAGGGTCTCCTGCGCGCGCGCCTCAACGGCTAGGGGCAAGACCTCCAAAACCGGGGGTTGCAGGTTCGAGTCCCGCCGGCCCTGTTCTGAATGACGGGGTCATGGCCGGTGTCAACTTTGCTTTGGGGTCAGACCCCAAAGCAAAGTTGTTGACGAATTCGGGCAGCAAATGCACTGCGTATTGGGCGGAGCCGATACGATTCCCGCTCGACCGAGGGAGACAGCCCCATGCAGTCCGACAAGATCTGGTTCGACGGAGAACTCATCGATTACAACGAGGCGAAGGTTCACGTCCTTACGCACGCGTTGCACTACGGCTCGGGCGTTTTCGAGGGTATTCGCGCGTACGAGACAGATCAGGGCACGGGCGTCTTTCACCTGACGGACCATTTGAATCGACTTAAGCGCTCGGCTGAGCAGTACTACATGGAGATCCCGTATGCGACCGAGACGCTTGCTGCCGCAGTGCACGAGACGATCAAGGTCAACAATTTACCTTCCTGCTACATCCGCCCGCTGGTCTTCCGCGGCGCTGGTGAGATGGGTGTCAACCCGCTCAACTGCCCGGTCCACACGATGATTGCTGTCTGGAAGTGGGGTGCGTACCTCGGCGACGAGGCAATCGAGAACGGCATTCGCTGCATGATCTCGTCCTGGCGCCGCATCGGCCCCAACATGATTCCGGCCACGGCGAAGGCCTCTGGCCAGTACCTCAACTCGCAGCTCGCGAAGATGGAGGCGCTCAAGCATGGTTACGACGAGGCGATTCTCCTCAACGAGGCTGGCCTGGTTGCTGACGGCTCGGGCGAGAACGTCTTCGCGGTGATGAACGGCAAGCTGTACACCCCGCCGATTAGCGCCTCGTGCTTGCCAGGCATTACGCGCCACGCGGTGATGGAGATGGCTGCGACGATTGGCATCGAGACGGTTGAGCACGATTTGACGCGCGCCGAGCTGTACTTCGCCGACGAGGTGTTCCTGACCGGCACGGCCGCCGAGGTGACCCCGGTCGCCTCGCTCGACGATCATCACATCGGCACGGGCCCGATCACGAAGCAGATCCAAAAGATGTTTTTCGACACGGTCCACGGTCGTCACGAGCTGTCGAAGACCTACCTCGAGTTCCCTTCCTGAGGTGAGCGCCACCGGCGCACCAATTCCGCTTGCACAGCCGGACATCGGTCCACGCGAGGAAGAACTCGTGCTCGAGGTGCTGCGCTCGGGCATGCTCTCGCTCGGTCCGATGGGGCCTCGTTTTGAGCGCGCCTTTGCGGACTGGGTTGGCGTCAAATATGCCGCCACCGTCTCGAGTGGCACGGCGGGTCTTCACCTTGGACTCGTGCAGGCTGGGGTTGGACCAGGCGACGAGGTCATCACCTCGCCCTTCTCGTTTATCTCCTCTGCCAACTGTGCACTCCACGCGGGCGCTGACGTCGTTTTTGCTGAGATCGAACCGGTTTCGTTCAACCTTGACCCGGCAGCGGTCGAGGCAGCGATCACGCCCCGCACCAAGGCAATCGTCCCTGTCCACATCTTCGGGTTGCCCTGCAAAATCGAGGAGATTCGCGCGATTGCCGATCGACACGGACTGGCGGTCATCGAAGACGGTGCCGAGGGGCTCGGCGCCAAGCGTCAGGGACAGATGATCGGCACACACGGCTCGCCAACGATCTTCGCGTTCTATCCGAACAAGCAGATGACAACAGGCGAAGGCGGCATCGTCACGACAGATGACGAAGCGGTCTACGAGCGCATCTTGAGCCTGCGCAACCAAGGGCGGGCGGACGCCGGTGCCTGGCTCGAACATGATCGCCTCGGTTGGAACTACCGCATGGATGATCTCTCGGCCGCCGTTGGGCTAGCCCAGGTCGAACGACTCGACGAAATCCTTGGCAAGCGTGCCGCCGTCGCCGAGCGTTACAACGCGCTGCTCGGTGCGATCCCCGGCGTCGAGCTGCCGGCCGTCGTGCCAGGTGATACGCGTTCGTGGTTCGTCTACACCGTGCTTCTTGACGAAGGTGTCGACCGTAACGCCGTGATCGGTCTCTTGGCAGAGCGCGGTGTCTCGTCGAAGCCGTACCTGCCCTCGATCCACCTACAGCCGTTTTATCAGGCGCGCGGTCACCGGCCTGGCGAGTTCCCGATCTGTGAGGGCATCTCCGCTCGCGCCTTGGCGCTCCCATTCTTCGGCGCTCTTACCGAAGAGCAGCAGCAACGTGTCGCGGATGAGTTGGTAGCGGTACTTACAAATCCGCCGCTGGCATCCAGTACGGTTGGCTAATGGCCGGAGTCGTTGCAACGCCCGTCGTCGCCTATTCGACGACGTCTAGTTGGATCGCGGCTCCCGCAATTGGTGATGGTGATTTCGCGTGGCTCGAGGTTGCACGCAACGATGGCAACGCGCGGACGGTGGCCGCTTTTCGCGGCGACCGGCTGATTGTGCGCACGGCCGGCAAGAACGCCACCGTGGTCGACCAGCCGTGCGACAGGACGCCGTGTAACACCGTGCAGGCGCCGATCACTGGTGCAACCGGCGCCTTTGCCTACGCCGTGGCATTCCCCGGCACGGGTGGGTACGTCGCGAGTGTTGGCGCAACCGGTGCCTCAAATCTCGTTGCCGAAGACACGACCGATCCAGCGACCATCACCACACCACACCTTGTTGCTACGACGGGCTCGGCGGTGGTGTGGGTGGACAACAACGCAATTTTGATTGCACCAAACGTCGGTGGTACAGCGGCAATCTTGGTGACGGCCGATCAGTCGGGTGGCGAGATTACGTCGCTCTCGGCGAGTGCCGCTGGCATCGCCTGGTCTGCACGGACGGCGGCCGGCGGCACGATGATTGGCTATCGCTCGGCGCTCGGAGAACTCTCGACCCGAGCCCAAGAACCCGTGGCCGCGACCGCGACGCTCAACTCGGTTGCCTTGGCTGATGACGGCACGATCGTCGCGATTCGACGCGCGCTGAGTAAGGGGCGCCAGCAGATCGCGCTCGTTGCGTTTGCGGTTGACGGTAAGCCGCGCACGTTGCTTCAGCCGATCGCGATTTCGAAGCAGGAACCCTTCGAGCTGACCCGCCCGTCCGTGGCCGGAAGTCTGGTTGCGGTGCGACGGCGCGAGGGGTCGCGAGGCAGTCAAGATGCACTCTGGGTTGTCAATCTGACGACGGGCAAGAGCACGCGCATCACAACCGTTGACCGTGGTCACTCGCGACTCTCGGATCCCGCTTTTGGCAGCGGTCGCCTTGTCTGGGCCCGCACCGACCTAGCGGGCGGTTGGCTCGTCAAGTCCCGCATCTACTCGGCCGCCGTGCGCGGCTAGTCCGTATTTCTGGGCCGCGAGGTTTTAGATCGGCGAGACGTAGAGCGTGATCTTGGTTCCCACTGGCACCTTGCTGCCTGCGGACGGCTCAACGCTAAAGACGTGATCGCTCGGATTGAGCAGACCGTCGGCGTTGATTGCCTGTGGCGTTAGACCGGCGGCTGCCAAGCGACGGTCGGCCTCGTCGACGGTGAGTCCGGTGATCTCTGGGACGATCGAACCCTTGTAGTCGCCGCTGGCCGAAATGGTGATGACCGAACCGAGTGGTGCGGGTTTGCCAGGCGAAGGACTTTGGCTCACCACCGAACCGATTGGGAGACCCAACCCGTCCTGTTGGTCGAGAATGATGACGCGGAATTGCGCGGCCTCAAGACGTGCGACTGCTGCCTCGGTCGAGCTGGGCGAGGCAGGGGTAGCGACGACATCAGGAACCAGGACACTCGGTACCTTTCGAGCAATGATCAGCGTCACGACGCTACCCGTATCAACTGCGGCGAGTGGCGACGGTGTCTGAACCACGACGGTGCCAGGGCGATCGCCTGGTGCCGCTGGTCGGTACTGGAAGCGGATTTGGAGGCCTGAGCCGTACGCGATCTTCAACGCCTTGTGTTTGTTGGACGCTGTGAAGTCCGGTACCGAGACAAGGTTGGTTTCGCAAGGGCCGAAGGCGCTAGGCGCCAACGAGTCGGCCCAGATCACCACGTGCGCGTACTTACAGCCGGGCGGAACACGCTGAACCGTCCGAGGATCAATCGAAATAGCGGTCGACGCCTCACCCACGGGCGGTGCCCAATTCTCGGCAGGCACACCCTGCAACGAGGCCTTCATAAAGGTTGAAAACATGATGGCGGGATACGTGCCCCCGAAGACAGGAGCGCCATTGAAGGCCGTGCGCATTGGGAGTGCGGGGTTCTCGTAGCCGACCCAGGTTGCGGTTGCCCGTTGCGGCGTAAAGCCCACAAACCACGCGTCCTTGAAGTCGGAGGTCGTGCCAGTCTTGCCGGCAACCGGGCGCCCGATCGCAGCAGCGGTACCGGTGCCGTGTGAGATGACACCCTTCATGGCGGCGATCGTCGTCAGGGCATGATCCTCGGGGACCGCCTGTACGGAGATCGGCGAGTTGACGAGCGTCGTACCGTCTGGGAACTCGATGCGTTTGATCGAGATTGGCTCCATCGAGGGATCGGTGATCCCCGAGTCCGGTGTATGAAACAGCACCGAACCGCCAACGCGCTGGCCGTTGTTGGCAATCGTCGCGTAGGCATGCGCCATCTCGAGTGGTGTCACGCCAACGTAGAGTCCACCAAGGCCAATTGCCGGTTGGCCCGAGTCGATCGGTGAGATGATGCCGAGCTTGTGGGCGACGTCGGCGATCACCGACGGCTTGATCAGCATCGTCAGCTGCGCGAAGACGGTGTTGTCGGAGTAGGCGAGCGCTTCGGGCAGGGTTAGATCCTTGCCGTAACTGTCTTCGCTGTTCGTGACGAACCAGAATTGTCCGCCACCGAGGTCGTACAACACCTTGCCACTGTGGAAGACGGTGGTGGGGCGAACGCCGACTTGGAGCGCCGCGAGGTAATCGAATGGCTTAAAGGACGAGCCCGGCTGGCGATGCGCGTCGGCTGGCACATTGAATTGGTGCTTCGCCGAGTAGGGCTTGCCTCCAGCCATCGCCAGGACCTCGCCGGTCTTGGGGTCGATTGAGACGATTGCGCCCTGGGGTCCACCCTTGGTGGGCAACGTGTTCTTGAGCGTCTGTTCAGCGATGTACTGCTGCTTCATGTCGAGTGTTGTAACCACCTTCATGCCGCCACCGAACGTCTGGCCAGTGCCAAATTTGTTGACGAGTTGTTCGGTGATGAACTGCGTCCAGTACGGCATCTTCGTGTCGAGCGGTTTTGGCTCGATGCGCGTGACGGGCAGCAGTCGTCGTCCCTGTTCGACGGCGACGGTGTCGGCATCCAGGTATCCCTGGTCGCCCATCTGTTGGAGCACGAGGTTGCGTCGAGCGAGTGCCGACTCGGGGCTCACGATGGGGTCGTAGGTCGTCGGCGACTTGAGGACGGCGGCCAAGAGTGCGGAGTCGGCCGGGTCGAGGTTGCGGGCGGAGGTGCCGAAGTAGTACTTAGACGCGCTCTCAACGCCATACGTGTTGTGGCCAAAGTAGACGGTGTTGAGATACGCCGTCAGGATGCGATCCTTTGACCAACGCTGTTCGAGCTGCCAGGCGAGCGAGGCCTCGCGGACCTTGCGTTGTACGGTCTGCGTATTGGTGAGATACGTGTTCTTGACGAGCTGCTGCGTGATGGTGCTGGCACCCTCGTTGGTACCCGAGGTAAAGCGGTTAAAGAGCGCGCGAGCGATACCGTTGAGGTCGACGCCATTGTGCTCATAAAACCGTTTGTCCTCGACGGAGACGACGGCGTCCTTCATGTCCTTGGAGATTTGGTTGCTCTGGACAATCACGCGCGACTCACTCGAGCGGAGGATGGCGACGCGTCGCGGTGTGCCGGTGCTGCCGGTAACCCAGATCGAGCCGTCCTGCGCGAGGTCGGTTGTGTGTCCATCGAATTGACGGAGGTCGGGCAGGTTCGTGGTGATTGCGGTAATAAACCCGTAGGTCGCAGCCAACGCGAGCACGAGGCCGAGCAGGAACGTGATGAAGGTGACCCGTAGCCAGCGCCAGCGTCGTCGCTTTGGGTCCTCATACGGGCTCGTCGGCTCCGGCAATTCGAGGACGAGGCGACCGGAACGGCGGAGGATTGATCTTCGTCGGGCCATAGATGTAAGCGCGCTCGCGGGAGCGTGTAGACGCATGGTATCCCGCACGCGCCCGGCCCGCGCGGTTATTGTCCCTATCTGGATGTCGGATCACCTTCGCCCACTGCTGCGTAACGCTGTCGATGTGCTGCCACAAGGCGCGCTCGAAAAGCGGCTGTCCGAGGCGGCAGCGGCGAAGCGGCCGTTGCGCATCAAGCTTGGCCTTGATCCGACCGCGGTCAGTGTGACGCTCGGCTGGTCGGTCGTGCTCTCCAAGTTAGCTGCCTTTCAAGAGGCCGGCCATCTGCCTGTCTTGATCGTCGGCGATTTTACGGCTCGCGTTGGTGATCCCAGTGGCAAGTCGAAGACGCGCCCGATGTTGAGTCTGGAGCAGATTGCTGCGAACGAGGCTGACTACCTCCGCCAGTTCTCGAAGATCCTTGACGTCGACCGGATCGAGATCCGTCACAACTCCGAGTGGCTCAACGAACTTGGGGCCGGCGGCATGCTCGACCTTGCGGCCAAGTCGACGCTGGCTCAGATGTTGGAGCGCGATGATTTCAACAAGCGCTACACGGGTGGCGCGCCGATCTCCCTGCAAGAGCTGCTCTATCCGCTGCTCCAAGGCTACGACTCCGTCGCGATTAACGCCGACGTTGAGATCGGTGGCACGGACCAGAAATTCAACCTGCTCGTGGGTCGCGATCTGCAAGAGCAGGCCGGGATGCCACAGCAGTCGATTATGACGCACGAGTTGTTGGTCGGAACGGACGGCACGCAGAAGATGAGTCAGTCGCTCGGCAACTTCGTTGGTCTCGACGATCTCCCGGCCGACATGTACGGCAAGACGATGTCGATTCCCGACGAGGCGATGCCTGCCTGGTATCGCCTCGCGTCGGGTCTGCCCGAAGACGACGTCGCCGGCCGCATTGCAGCGTTGGCGGCGGGGGAGACCGAACCGGTTGAGGCCAAACGCGCCCTAGCCTTTGCCATCACGGCGCGTTTCCACAGCGATGAGGCCGCCGATGAGGCCGCCGACGCGTTCCGGCGCCAGTTCGCCGAGCACAAGATCCCTGAGGACATTCCGACCGCCATTCTCGGCCCCGAGCCAACGGTGCATGTACCAGCGCTGCTGGTGGATCATCTTGGTGTTGCGTCGCGTGGTGAGGCCCGCCGCTTGATTACCGGTGGTGCCGTGCGTTTGGACGGCGAAACGGTCGAGGAAATTGACCTGCCGCGAGAGGCCCTCGTAGGCCGTGTTTTGCAGCGTGGGCGCAGGGATTTCGTGCGCCTGATCACCGGCTGAGCACCGTCAGTCTTCTACCGGCGCACGGATCGAGCGGTGTGCGGTACTGTGCGACCTGTCGCGCAAGAAACGGCGGTTTACCGCTGTCTGCGCGCGATTGTCGTGGAAGGTGCTGCAGGAATCTTTGGATCTCTGCTAACCTCCGCGGTCGCGCCATTGGCGTGTGGTCTTTGAAAACCGAGCAATGGAACGACTATGCGAAACCTTTGGTTTCGTGCAGTCGTCTAACGAGTTTTATGCCAGCGGCAGTGGGTAGCAATACCCACTGGACGCACGCGCAATAGACGTCTACTGCCCTCGGGCAGGTGGCCCTATTGCGCACTCTAAACAGCCAGAAAACCGATACCTTCGGGTGTCGGATTTCGAAAGGCTTTCACGGAGAGTTTGATCCTGGCTCAGGACGAACGCTGGCGGCGTGCTTAACACA
>JBAXOM010000086.1:0-8758 GCA_037133215.1 Thermoleophilia bacterium
CGACGCCAAGACGGCCGGTACGCTCGATGCACTCGCCGCCGACGCTGGTGCCGATGCCACCCAGATTCGCGAATTGGCAGGCACGCTTGTGGCAGCACAGCGCCCGGTGCTGGTCGTCACCGACCACGTTGCCGCGACCGAAATTGAGGCACTCGCCTGGGCCCTCGGGCTCGACCAGACCGACGGTGGCGTCTTGCCGTTGCCGGTTGGCGCCAACGAGCGCGGCGAGCGAGCCGTTGGCCTCGTGGGTGGCTGGGATGAGATTCTGCCCGCCCTCGAAGCGGGCGACGTGCAGGCAATCGTGCTGGTTGGTTGCGACCCCGTCGTCGAGAGCGCAGACGGTGAGCGCTGGCAGATGGCGCTCGCGCAGACAGAGGTCGTCATCTCTGTCGCAGCCTTTACGAACGGCGTCACCTCGCAGTCGCAGTTCGTCTTGCCGCTCGATGTCGAGCACGAGCGTGATGGCTCGGTCATCAATCTCGAAGGCCGCGTACAGCGTGTCCGCCCATCGCTTGAGCCGGTTAGTGGCGTGCCGCTGATCGAGTGGACGAGTCGCCTCGCCGGCTTCCTCGAGATCTCGACACACGGGATGTCCGCCAAGGCCTTCAATGCCCTAGCCGCCGACAACCCGGCCTTTGCAGGTCTCGCCTGGGGCGAGCTCGGTGATCGCGCCCCACTCAACCGCGTGCGCCCTGCGGCCACCGCACCGACGGGCGCCGTCAGCGTTACTACCCCGGCTCCGGCCCCGGCCGATGGCGCCTTCCGTCTAATCGCACCTCGCCCGTTGTTTAGTGGCGCGGCGGTCGAGCGCACCGCATCCCTCGCGCACCAGCGCGCCCCGATCGTCGTGGTCGCACACGCCGACGCCGAGCGACTCGGCATCAAGCGCGGCGACGAAGTGGTCGTGCGCCACGCCGTCGGTGAGCACGTCGGCACCGCTCGGATCTCGCGTCGTTTGTTGCCCGGTTCGATTCGCATCAACTGGCGTGGTGCTGCAGGCACCGGTTCCACCGCCGTCGTGGGAGCGCAGTAGAACAGATGGTCGACGGCGTTATCCTCACGATCATCAAGTCGCTGGTCTTGGCCAGCGTTCTGATGGGCTTCTTTGCCTACATGACGTGGGTTGAGCGTAAGCTAATCGGCCGTTTTCAGGCCCGCTACGGCCCGAACCGCGTGGGCCCGTACGGCCTGATGCAGCCGATCGCCGACCTCGGCAAGATGCTGCAGAAGGAGAACATGATCCCGGAGATGGCGCATCGCAAGCTGTACATCGCGGCGCCGTTTATCGCGATGACCTGCGCCATTGGCGCCTTCGGTCTGATGCCGTTTGGCAACGTCGCGACGATCCCCGGCACGGACTGGACGATCCATCTCTACATCGCCAACACCAGCGTGTCGCTCCTCGTCGTCGCCGCGATCGGCTCGCTCGGCTTCTACGGTCTGATGATCGGCGGCTGGGCATCGAGCTCGAAGTACGCCCTGCTCGGTGGCATGCGTGCCATCGCGCAGCTCGTCTCGTACGAGGTCGCCTTCACCCTCGCCGTGATCGGCGTGATCATCCAAGCCAGCTCGCTGTCGTTCATCACCATCTCGAACGCGCAAGAGCACCTCTGGTACATCATCCCGCAGTTCCTCGGCTTCCTGGTCTTCTTCGTCGCGGCCGTCGCCGAATCGAACCGCCCTCCGTTCGACCTGACCGAGGCCGACGGCGAGGTCGTCGCCGGCTACCACACGGAATACGGCGGCATGCGGTACGCCATGTTCGCCGCCGCCGAGTTCATCAACGCTATTACCCTGTCAGCGCTTGGTGCCGTGCTCTTCCTCGGTGGTCCGAGCGGCCCGTTCTTGCCGGGGCCGATCTGGATGATCCTCAAGATTGGCGCCTTCCTGTTCGTGCTGATCTGGATTCGTGCCACGCTGCCGCGTGTGCGATTCGACCAGTTGATGAAAATCGGCTGGAAAGTGCTGCTGCCCGTGGCCACCCTCAACCTACTGCTGACCGCCGTCGCAGTCGTGTACCTCTAGGAGGCTGACGATGCTCAATCAGGTAAAGGGTTTCTCCACCACATTCCGGCATCTCTTCCAGAAGCCGATCACGCAGCAGTACCCTGAGTACAAGCGCCCGGTCTATCCGCGTTTCCGCGGCCGCCATCAGTTGCACCGTCACGAGAACGGGCTGGAGAAGTGCGTTGGCTGCTCGCTTTGCGCGGCCGCCTGCCCGTCCGACTGCATCCGCGTGGTGCCGGCCGAGAACACGCCCGACAATCGCGTCTCCGCCGGAGAACGCCATGCCCGCATCTACGAGATCAACATGGCGCGCTGCATCTTCTGCGGCTACTGCGAGTTGGCCTGCCCGTTCGACGCGATCACCCTCGGCAACGATTTCGAGTTGTCGGAAATCTCGCGCGATGCACTCGTCTACACCAAGAGCATGCTGCTCGAGAAGCCCGCACTGCGGACTCCCTCGCAGGCCGTCGATCCGTACGACGTTCCCTCGCAAGAGATGGAGCGCGTGCTCGGCATGTACGACATCACGACGGCAACAAACCCGGAAGGCGCCGAGTAGTGGATCTCGTTGTCTTCTTCATCGCCTCGGTCTGTGCGATTGCCTCGGCGATCGCCGTCGTGGCTCAGAAGAACCCGTTCGTCTCGGCGCTTGCGCTGCTCGGGAACCTCGCCTCGCTCGCGGCCTTGATGTTGCTGCTTGAGGCCCAGTTTGTGGCGGCTGCGCAGATCATTGTCTACGCCGGTGCCGTGATGGTCATGTTCCTGTTCGTGATTGCCTACGTCGGTCCGCGCGGCGAAATTGGCCCTGGCGCCCGCAAGCCGTGGCTCGTTGCGCTGTCGGTCTTCGCAGCTCTGCTGATCACCGTCGAGATCATCGTCGTGGTCGTGGGCGCCAGCATTGGCGATGTCGCCTCCGTCGACGGTGACTACGGCAGTCCAGCCGCGATTGGCAAGGCGCTCGTGACGCACTACCTGCTGGCCTTCGAAGTCGTCTCGGTGATTCTCTTTATGGCCGCGATTGCGGGTGTCGTCTTTGGTGCCGGCGGCCGACCGGTGCGACTCAGTACTGACCAGGTCTTGGCCAAGGAAGGCGAGTCCGCTGTGGCGCGCCGCCGTGAGGCCTCCCGCGCTGCCCTCGAGGCTGCCCGCGACTCGACAACAGGGGAGAGTGCTCGATGAGCGTCGGTATCCCGTCGTTTCTGATCGTCAGCGCGATTCTCTTTACGATCGGGCTGGTCGGCGTGTTGCTCCGCCGCAGCCCTCTCACGATCCTGCTCTCGCTCGAGGTCATGCTCAACTCGGTCAACCTCACCCTGGTCGCATTCTCGCGCCAGGTCGGTGGGTCTGATGGTCAGGTCTTTGCCTTGGTCGTGATGGGCATTGCGGCCGCCGAAGTTGTCGTTGGCCTTGGACTCGTGGTGGCAATGACGCGACGCGCGATGGTGCTCGACACCGACGAACTCCGGACACTGAACGGCTGAGCTGATGACCGAACTCGTCTGGATCACCCTCGCACTACCTCTGGTCGGAGTCGCCCTGTTCGCGATCTTCGGCAACAAGCTGCCGTCGCGCGGTGCTGGCCTGCTGGCGTCGCTGATCATGCTGGCGGCATTCTTCGCGGCCGCGGCCGCGTTCATTCTCTTGGCCAACGAGCCAGAGGAGCATCGTCAGGTCTCGCAGACGGCGTGGACGTGGCTGTCAGCTGGCGATTTCCGCGTCGGCTTTGACATCTGGTACGACGAGCTGACCGCACTCATGCTGCTGATCGTGACGGGCGTGGGC
This sequence comes from Thermoleophilia bacterium, assembly GCA_037133215.1. Lineage (GTDB taxonomy): Bacteria > Actinomycetota > Thermoleophilia > Gaiellales > F1-60-MAGs149 > F1-60-MAGs149. The sequence continues at coordinate 3,790 of JBAXOM010000086.1, forward strand.
TTCCTGATCCACGTCTTCTCGATTGGCTACATGAAGGGCGACACGCAGGAACGGCGTTTCTTCGCGTACATGAACATGTTCGTGTTCTCGATGCTGGTGCTGGTGGTCAGCGGCAACCTCGTCGAGCTTCTGATCGGCTGGGGCCTCGTCGGACTCTCGTCGTACCTGTTGATCGGCTTCTGGCACCACAAGACGTCTGCCGTCAAGGCCGCCAAGAAGGCCTTCATCATGAATGCCATCGGCGACGTCGGTCTGGCCGTCGGCATCTTCCTCCTCTTCGTCGACCTCGGCACGGTCTCGTACAGCGGCGTGTTCGCCTCGGCCGACAAGCTGAGCGAGACGCAGGCCTCGATCGCCTGTCTGCTTCTGCTCGTTGGTGCACTCGCGAAGTCAGCGCAGATCCCGCTCCACACCTGGTTGCCCGACGCCATGGAGGGCCCGACTCCGGTCAGTGCCCTGATCCACGCCGCAACGATGGTGACCGCCGGCGTCTACCTGATCGCGCGTATGAACCCGCTGTTCTTCTACGCGCCGAAGGTGTTGGATCTGATCGTCATCATCGGCGTCATCGGCCTGCTGATGGCTGGCGCGATCGCGATCGTCCAGACGGATATCAAGCGCATCATCGCGTTCTCCACGATGAGTCAGATCGCCTACATGTTCGTTGGCGTTGGTCTCTCCGCCTACTGGGCTGGCATCTTCCACCTGTTGACGCACGCGTTCTTCAAGGCGCTGCTCTTCATGGGTGCGGGCCTCGTGATCCACGCGCTCAACGGCGAGCAGGATACGCGCAACATGGGCGGCCTTCGCAAGTTGATGCCGAAGACGTACTTCTGTTTCGTGATCGGCGGCTTGGCACTGACCGGCATCTTCCCGTTCTCGGGCGGCTTCTCGAAGGATGCGATCCTCAGCGCCGGCCTCCACGTCGATTCGACGATTGGCTGGATCGCCTACGTTGGCGGCCTCGTGGGCGCATTGATGACGGGCATCTACACCTTCCGCCTGATCTTCCTCGTCTTCCATCGCCGGATGTCGCCCTACGCCGAGAAGGTTGCGCCACCGCTCATTAAGCACCACGGCGAGGGTCCGCGTTCGATGCTCTGGCCGGTCTACATCCTCTCGATCGGCGCTGCGTTCCTTGGTCTCCTGCAGATTCCTGGTCTGACGCACGTGATGAGCAGCTGGCTCGAGCCCATCTCGCCGCACGGAATGGTCGAGGCGACCGCCGGGCAGGATTGGCTGACGACGCTGATCGGCTCGCTCGTCGGTGTGATCGGCATCATCATCGCAGCACATCTCTATCTGCACGAGAGCGACGCACCTGAGCGCATCCGCCTCGGTCGTGGTCGTCTGATCGCCCACGCGCTCGAGCGCCGCTGTTATTGGGACAACCTCTACGAGTGGATGTTTGAGCGCCCTGTCCAGTGGGCCGCAAGCTTCTTGAATCGCGACGTCGACGCCACAGCGTTCCGCTGGCTGCCCACGGACGGCGTTGGCACGATCACCGCCTTCTTCGGCCGTAGCGTCGTCGTCTTGCAAAACGGCATCGTGCGCTCCTACGCGCTGGTCTTCGCCGTCGGCATCGCGGGCTTCCTGCTCTACCTCTTGGTGCGCGGCACATGATCACCATTTCCACACTGATCGCCGTCCCGGCCATTGCCGCCGTTGTGCTGCTGGTAATCCCGTTCGCGCGCCAGGCTGCCGGCTACCTCGCCTTGCTCGTCTCGCTGGCGGTACTCGGCGCCGTGATCGGCTTTATCTACCGCTTTGAGCCCGTTGCGGGCTATCAGTTCTCCGACGACATCTCGTGGATCGTGCCGCTTGGCGTGCGGTGGCATGTCGCCGTCAATGGCGTCTCGCTCGCGATGATCGCCGTCACCGCGCTGATCACAACCTGTGCGCTCGGCTTTGCGCTGTGGGCCAAGCGCGATCGCTCACACGCGTCCTTCGCGTTGATTCTGTTGACGGAGGCCTTCCTCTTCCTCGTCTTCGCTGCGCGCGACCTGTTCGCGTTCTACGTCGGCTTCGAGGGCATGCTGATCCCGCTGCTCGTCCTGCTCGTGGTGTGGGGTGGAGCGGGCCGCAAGTTCGCCACCCTGCAGGTCATCGCCTACACCGCCTTTGGCACGCTGCTGATGCTGCTCGGCATTCTGTACCTCGGGCTGACCGCTCCCGGCGGCCCAAACTTCGACATGACGGCCGCCATCGGCCGCGGCAACGACTGGGTCTTCTTCGCCTTCGCGATCGCCTTCGCCATCAAGTCGCCGCTCTTCCCGCTGCACGGCTGGGTGTTGCCGGCATATCGCCAGGCTTCGCCCGAAGTCGCTGCGGTGCTGAGTGGTGTCGCCTCGAAGGCCGGTGCCTTCGCGTTCCTCGCCGTGCTCGTGCCGCTCTTCCCCTCGCAGTCCGAGAAGTACGCCTGGGTGTTTATCGCCCTCGGCACGATCGGCTTCCTCTGGGGTTCGCTACTCGCCTTCCGCCAGCCCGATGGTCGTGGCGTCGTGGCGTACTCGTCGATTGCTCAGATGTCCTTCATCGTGCTTGGCATCTTTCTCCTGTCGGACCGTGGTGCAACCGGCGCGACGTTCCAGATGGTCAACCACGCACTCGTCTCGGCCGCGCTGTTCCTCGTCGTTGGCTGGCTCGAGACACAGGTCGGCAGCGGCTCGTTTGCACAACTCGGCGGGCTGGCTCGCCGTCGCCCGGTGCTCGCCACCGTCTCGATGGTCTTGGGCATGGCAGCCCTCGCCGTGCCAGGCTCCAGCGTCTTCGCCTCCGAGTTCTTGATCATGCTCGGCGCCTTCGAGAACCACTGGTGGCTCGGCGCGATCGTCGCACTCGGCGTGGTGCTCGCCGCCATGTACATGCTCCGCTGGATCTCCGCGATCCTGCACGATCGCGAGAGCGCGTTGGCCGGCACCCTCAATCCGCCCGACCTCAAGAAGGGCGCACTGATGGCGATCCTGCCGCTCGTCCTCGTCCTGATCGGCCTCAGCATCGCACCCGCGCAGTTCACGGACCGCGTCGACGCATCGGCCCACGCACTGATTAGTGCGGCAGCGAAGGAGGCCGGACGATGATTAAGGCTCCCGACGTCAACTGGTTGGCCATTGCACCCGAGATGACGCTGATGATCGGCGCCTTCGTCCTGCTGCTACTCGCCTCGTTTATTCGCGGTCGGGATCGTGGAATCGGCACTGCGGTTGGGTTGATCACGCTGGTGGTCTCGGCCGGCTTCGCCATCAACGCCTGGACTGAGCCCGCCACCACGACGATGGCTGGCGCCGTACAGATCGATCAGCTGACGCAAGTCGTCACGGTCCTGATCGCCGGGTGTGGGATCTTGACGCTGCTCGTCTCGTTTGGCTGGAATCGCATGCGCGAGAATGGCGCCGAGTTTGTCGCACTGCTGCTCTTGGTTGCGGCCGGCATGGATCTGATCGCCGCCTCCAACTCGTTCGTCACGCTGTTCGTGGCCCTCGAGCTCTTCTCGCTCTCGCTCTACGTGCTCTGCGCCTTCGACGGCAAAAGCAAGGCCTCGCTCGAGAGTGGCTTCAAGTACCTCGTGCTTGGCACGATCGGCTCGATGGTGCTCGTCTACGGCGCCGCGTTCCTCTACGGAGCAACCGGCTCGTTTGGCTTCGAGGCGATCAACACCGCGCTCAGCAAGGCTGGCTCCGGCGACGCGCTCGTCATCCTCGGCACGGTCCTCGTCCTGATCGGCCTCGCCTTCAAGATCGGCGTGATGCCATTCCACATGTGGGTCGCCGATGTCTACGAGGGCGCACCGACGAACGTGACGGGCTTTATGTCCGCGGCCACCAAGATCGCTGCCTTCGTGGCGCTTGCACGCGTGCTGTTCGATGCGCTTCCTGCGATGCGCGACACGTGGGCACCGGCGCTGGTCATCATCGCGGTCGTCACGATGATTCTCTGCAACATCTCAGCACTCGTCCAGACGAACCTCAAGCGCATGCTCGCCTACGCCTCGGTTGGTGCTGCTGGCTTCGGACTGATCGCAATCATTGTCGGTGGTGCGGCCGGCACGCGTGGACTGATCTTCTACCTGGCGGCTTACGCGCCGATGGCAATTGGCGCCTTCGCCGTCATCTCGCTGCACGAGCGCGACCATAAGGGCATCGCGACGCTGGATTCGATTCGCGGCTGGGGCTTCCAGCGTCCTGTGGCTGCCGTCAGCATGATTGTCTTCTTGCTCGGCTTTGCGGGCTTCCCGCTGACGGTCGGGTTTATCGGCAAGTTCGTCGTGCTCGGTAGCGCGGTCGAGGGCAACTACGCCTGGCTGGGTGTGGTCGCGGTGGTCGCCTCGGTGATCAGCCTCGGCTATCTGTTGCGCATCATCCTCGCGATGTTCGATCGTGGTGCGAAGAGTGGCGTGATGATGGCAGCCGCACCTGGCATGGGTTCGCTCAACCTCGCGATCATGCTCTGCCTCGCGTTGGTGCTCATCGGCGGCATCCTGCCGGGCCTCGGGCTCGACTGGGCAGCCGACGCCGCCAAGTCGCTCGCCGCCGGCCGCTAACCCGACACCCGCACTCGCCAAGCGGGGTGCAATGCGCATAATCTGCACGGATGAGAACTCGGAGGAGAACACGATGCCGGACAACACCACCATCACCTGGTACGGACATGCGACGTGGGGGATCACCACTCCCGGCGGCGTTCATGTTTTGGTCGATCCGTGGCTGTCGGGCAACCCAAAGTGCCCTGAGTCCGCCCATGATCTCTCGGCCGACGTCGTCCTCGTCACGCACGGCCACGGCGACCATATCTCGGACGCCGTCGCAGTTGCGCAGCGCGGAGATGCTACGACGATCGCCCAGTACGAAGTCGGTGGTTGGCTCGAGAGCCAAGGCGCACCGAACGTGATCGGTATGAACACGGGCGGCACGGTGGCCACCAAGGGACTGCGCATCACGATGACGCAGGCCTTCCATTCGAGCAGCATCTC
>JBAXOM010000087.1:0-8729 GCA_037133215.1 Thermoleophilia bacterium
ACCAGAAGGGAAAGACGGTGATCAGGAGATCGCAGGCCTGGAGGCGTTTGATCTCACGCGCCACATCCGTAGAAAAAGAACCCGTCTCCGCCGCTCGGCCCTGCGCTGCCATCATCTGCAGCATTCCGTTCGGACTCTCCTGCACGTCATGCCAGCCGGCATCAGCCCGGAAACCACTCGCAGCCAAATCGTCAAAATCGACGGTGTGGCCAGCGGCCTCCAGCGTCTCTACGATCGTGCGCGCCAGGGAGGCAGTAAAACTCTCGCCCTCTGGATGCGCAAGAACTACGAGGGCGTGCATGTGGCTGCTCTCCGATCGCAGTCGCGGATCCAGTTGTAGTCAGCGTCGTGCATTGCGTCGAATCGTGCCATGTGCCCCAACGCGAGTGCATCTCGGCCGCTCTGGTCGTCGTGGAGGGACGCGAGTGCCTGTCGCAGCCGCTCCGCGAGCTCTTGGTCGCCGCCCACGAGCACGACGGGGGGACTCGGTGATGGCCCGTACGTCGCAAGCACGGGCAGCTCTGCGAAGGCCGGTGTGGCGGTTGCCTCGGCCGCGAGCAGCATCGAGTCGATCGGCGCGGCATCGAGTTCGCCCTCCAAGAGCAGTTTCATCGACTGACGGTGCGCTCCTGTGATCGTCGTCGTGGCGAACCGGTCGAGGGGCATTCCCTCGCCAACGGCGAGCACCCATCCCGACATCGAGTCGTAGGAGTTGATCCCGAGACGCAGACCCGTCAACTGATCCAGCGTGGAACCTTTTAGTCCTGGTGCACCGAGGAGTTGGCTGCGGTAGCCCGGTGATTCGTGCGCGTACTCCGCCGCCACGGGTGCGGCAAGCACTTCGATCGGCAGTCCAGCATCGCGGGTGCGAACGTACGGCAGTCCACACAGAAACAACAGCGCAGGTTCTCCCAATGCGATCGACTCAAGATCAACGAGATCCGCTTCGGCCGGTGAGGACAGAGCGAGGCCAAGCCGACGGTTAAGCTCGGCTACGACGGCACGCTGATAGACGAGCAGAGCGCCGCCCAAAAAGGCGTACGCTCGCACGGGTCTAGCGGCGGCCGCGCGCGGCGTTGCGACGACGAAGCGCCTTGCGGACGCGATGCGGCTTCGGGGCCGACGTGTTCTTCTTCTTGGTGCGCTTCATCAGAGTCCTCTCGAACGGAACTCAGGCAGCGTACCTGTCCTCAGCCGATCAGGCCGCGGGCAGCAAGTCCAGCCCGCACCACATCGCGCTCAGCGTCGGTCGCATTGACGAGCGGCAGCCGCAAATCGCCGACGTTAAACCCGAGCAATTCCATCGCCGTCTTGACGGGAATCGGGTTGACGGTCACGGACAGCGCCTCGTAGAGCGGCGTCAGGTCGGCATCAATCGCCCGAGCTTGGTCCTCGTCACCAACGTCGGCAGCAGCCTGCATGGCCAACATCTCGCGACCCGCAACATGACTCGCCACGCAGATTCCGCCCACGCCGCCGAGCAACGCAAACGGCAGCACGAGATCATCGTTACCCGCGTAGAGCGCGAGCCGACCGGCTTCGACAATCTGGCGAGCCTCGTCGAGATCCGTGACTGCCTGCTTGACCGCGATGACGGTATCGATCTGCGCGAGTCGGTCAATGTCGACCGGCGACAGGTGCAAGACGACGCGCTGGGGAATGTTGTACAGCACGATCGGAAGGTCACCGGCAGCCTCGGCGATTGCACGAGTGTGCGCCTCGATGCCAGCAATGGGCGGCTTGTTGTAATACGGCGTGACGGCGAGGAAGCCGGCGACGCCCTCAAAGCGGGCGGCCTGCTTGGTCAGGTGCACAGAATGCGCGGTGTCGTTGGAGCCCGTACCCGAGATCACGGGGACGCGTTCGCCGACTGCGCCCGCAACGGCCTCGGTCAACGCCAGCTTCTCGTCGTCCGTCAGCGTCGAGGCCTCGCCTGTGGTGCCATGGATCACGAGTCCCTCAGACCCGTGCTCGATCAGATGCTCGGCCAGACGGACGGCCTCGTCAAGGTCAATTGAGCCGTCGGCTGCGAACGGCGTCACCATTGCTGTCAAAATTCGTCCGAAAGGCGCCTGCATTTCCACTCCCGATCGCGGTCGCGGCAGCATACCGGGTAGCTCCGTGCATGTGACCGCTCAACGTGCCAGAATTCCTCGTGGAGAGAGTCAAAGGAGGATCACATGGCCGCTAACCCGGTTGCAAACGCGGATCTGATTACCAGCGCCGCCCTCGAAGAGAAGAGCAAGCTACGCCGACATTTCGGCCGCTTCGACATCTTTTTCTTCCTGATTTGTACGATCGTCGGCGTGGACACGCTCGGCCAGGTCGCGCAGAACGGCGCCCAAGGCTTCCTCTGGCTGATCTTCCTCGCCATCTTCTTCTTCATTCCGTATGGCCTGTTGGTTGCCGAGCTCGGCGCGGCCTTCACCGAGGAGGGAGGCGCGTACATCTGGACTCGCATGGCCTGGGGTCGTGGTGTCGCGGGTGTCAACGCCGTGTTCTACTGGTTCTCGAACCCGGTCTGGATCGGCGCCACTCTCGCACTCTTGGCGGTCGCAACGATTCAAAACTACATCTGGCACTTTGAGGACGGCACGATTGCGTTCTATATCGTCGGTCTCGTCTATATCTGGTTCTCTGTCTGGTCGGCCATTCTCTCGTTCGGTGTCGGCAAATGGATCCCAACCATCGGCGCATGGTGTCGCATTGTCGTGATCGGCATGTTCTCGGTCACGACGGTCATCTACGCGATCCAGCATGGCCTTAATTTCCCGTCCGGCGGCGATTTTTCGCCGACGTGGGGTGCGTTCATTGCGCTCGTGCCACTGCTCTTTTTCAACTTTGTTGGGTTCGAGCTGCCAAATGCCGCGGGCGATGAGATGAAGGATGCCCAGAAGGACGTCCCCTTCACAGTCTTGCGCGCGATGTTTACGTCGATCCTGCTCTACGGGCTCCCTGTTCTGGCCATTATCTGCGTCGTCCCGGCCGATCAGATCTCTGGCCACGGCGTTTCGGCCTTCCTCGACTCCGTCGACACGGTCTTCACCGTCTACGGTGGTGCCGCCGATATCTTGGTCAAGATCGCGGCAATTATGTTCATCCTCGCGGTTGTCTCGAGTGCCAGTACCTGGCTGATGGGCTCCGACCGTTCACAGGCGATTGCCTCGATCGACGGTGCAGGTCCTAAGTGGTTGGGTCGCTTCTCCTCGAAGTACGGCACGCCACTCAACGTCAACATGGTCTCGGGCATTCTCTCGACGATCGTCTTCCTCGTCGCCGCCAAGATTGGCGAGGGCAGCGCCGCGAATGCCTTCAACGTGATGATCGGGATCGTGTTGCTATTTACCACGCTCAGCTACGTGGTGATCTTCCCGGCCTTCATCAAGCTCCGCCGTTCCCATCCCAACACGCACCGGCCGTACAAGGTCCCGGGTGGCATGACTGGCGTCTGGATCTGCGGTCTCTTGACAACATTCTGGGCCGTGCTTGCCTCGATCTCGGGCATCTTCCCGGGCTTTCTAGCCGAAGGTGAGATTCTCAGCGACTCGTGGCTGCCTGATGGTGTCACGCGTGCGCAGTACACGACGTATGCCTTCATTGCGATTGGCATTACCCTCGCCGTCGGCATCATCTTCTACATCGTCGGCGGCAAGACCCGTAACGACCTCGTCTTGGATCCCGAGAACCAGGTCGGTGGCGACTGACCTCGCACTACCCGTCTGTCCTGGCTTCGGCTGGGACAGACGGAGCTAGTCGAGCAGAAGCTCGAGCCCAACGTGCAGGCCCGGAGCGAGCGTTCGAATGCCGCGGATCGCCAGCAACGCGCCCGGCACGAAGGCCTCTCGGCTGATCGTGACGTTGCGGATCTCCAGCGTCTGAGCGGTGCCACCAAACAGCACGCTTTGATTCGCTACGAGCCCCTCGAGTCGCACCGAGGCGATCTCTGGTCGACGACCGCAGGCGTCTTCTACGAGCTCGGCCGTCCGTAGCGCCGTACCACTCGGGCTATCGAGCTTCGCGACGTGATGTTCTTCCACAATCGCGCAGTCCGGTAAGAAGCGCGCAGCCTGCGCGGCAAAGCGCATCATCAAAACGGCGGTGATCGAGAAGTTCGGCACGAAGAGGACCGGCACCCCAGCAGCCAAGGCTGCGGCGTCGATCTCGGCCGCGCCCTCCGGAGTCATACCCGTCGTGCCGAGCACCATGGGTAGTCCTGCGGCTATCGTGGTGAGCGTATGGGGCACCCCTGCGTCGGGAGCTGTCACATCGACAACGACGTCAGCCGCCGTTGCGGCGATGGCAGTATCGAGAGTAGCGAAGCTCGCGTCGCCCGTTGCTGAGCGCGCCACGCGACCCGCAAGCACGAGATCGTCAGAGGCGCTGATTGCGGCACAGATCGGCGCACCAAGCTTGCCGGTTGCACCACTCACCAGGACGCGCGTCACGCTACACCGCCAACGGGCTGCCGAAAGATCTCCACTGCTGCTGCAAACGCGTCCTGGTCTGGTCCAATTCCCGCGACGCTCAGACCAGCCGGCGCATACAACTCGGCGACGAGCGCCTGCACATCGGACTCGGACACCTCATCGATGCGTCGCGCAACTTCCGCGTCGGTCATCAAGGGAACGTTCGAGACGAGGCTACGTCCGAGTCTACTCATGCGCGCTGCAGTCGAATCCATATTGAGGAGCAGCCGCGCCTTGAGATTCTCTCGGGCACGGGTCACCTCTCCGCTACGAAAGTCGCCTGCCGCAAGAGCACCAATCTCGGCACTCGCAACCTCAAGCGCCTCGCCAAGATTCTCGGTACGTGTACCCAGTGCCAAACCGATCTGCCCGGTCTCTTCGAGATAGGAGACGTACGAGTAGACGCTGTAGACGAGTCCTCGTTGCTCACGAATCTGCTGCCAGAGGCGCGACGAGGCGCCACCGCCAAGAATCTGATCGAGGACGGCCATGGCAAAGCGACGTTCGTCCTGACGACCAATTCCCACCCCGCCGATGGCAATGTGGGTCTGTTCGGTGTCGCGCTCGAGGAAGTTCTCGCCGCCTGCAGACGCGACGGCATCGACACGTTCGGTTACCGTCCCCGCCTGCAAACCGTCGAACGACTGCTCAACCAGTGCCACCAGTTCTGCGTGGTCGATTGCTCCCGCCGCAGCCACGACGACCTGGTTGGCGTTGTAGTGAGCGGCGTGATGCTCGCGAATGGCCCCCTCATCAAGGCCATCGACCGTGCGTACGAAACCAGCAATCGGGCGACCAACCGCCTGGCCCGGGAAAAGCTGGCTCGCGAGCAGGTCGTGCACGAGATCGTCAGGAGTGTCCTCGTAGAGGGCCAACTCCTCCAAGACCACCTCACGCTCGGGCTCAATGTCGTTGAACTCGGGCTTGGTAACCATTGAACCGACAATGTCAATCGCAGCCGGAAGATGCTCGCCGAGAACACGGGCATAAATATCGGTCTCCTCGCGCGAGGTCGAGGCCTGCAGCTCGGCGCCAAAGCGATCGAACGACTGGGCAATCGAGAGCGCGTCGTGGCGCTCTGTGCCGCGAAAGAGCAGATGCTCGATCAGGTGAGAGACACCTGCGACCGGTTCGGCCTCATCGCGCGAACCGACGCGAATCCAGGTACCAAAGGCCACGCCGTGCACGTCGGGGCGGAACTCGCTCGCGACCCGAAGGCCGCTCGCGAGTTCCGTCACCTCGACGCCGGGACGCATACTGGTCCCGTTACTCCGACCGGCGACCGCGGCGTCCGCCACGATCTCCGCGATCCCCACCACGGTCACCACTGCTCTCAGGGCCACCGTTGGGGTACTTCTCTTGATACCGCTCGCCGATGGTCTCGGGAGAGATCTCGACGCCGTCTTCGATCTTGGCGACGAGCTTCAGGCCGATCCGGCCGCGGTCGGTGTCGACCTCGGTCACTTCGACGTTGACGATATCGCCGCGGTCGAGCACCTGATCGGCCGACGAGATGCGCGTGCCGGGCGCAATGCGCGACACGTGCAGCAGGCCATCAGTGCCCTTGCGGAGCTCGATGAACGCACCGAAGTCGGCGGTCTTGACGACCTTCCGCTCGGTGAACTGGTCGCCGACCTGGACCGGGCGCATCATCTGCTCGATCTGATCCTTGGCTGCACCAGCCTCCGGACCGACGCCGTAGATGCGGACGTTGCCGTCCTCTTCCACGTCAATCTGGACGCCGAACTCTTCCTGGAGACCGCGAATCGTCTCGCCGCCCTTGCCGATCAGAAGACCGATCTGCTCGGGGAGGATCGTCGTCTGCAGCACCTGCGGTGCGTGCTCCGACAGCGACGTGCGGGGCTCCGAGATGGCGGCATTCATGATGCCGAGAATCGACACGCGAGCGTCCTTGGCGCGCGACAGCGCGTCCTTGAGTAGCTCACGCGTGACGCCCGTGATCTTGATGTCCATCTGCAGTGCGGTGATACCTTCGGCGGTGCCTGCGACCTTGAAATCCATGTCACCGAGATGATCCTCGGCACCCTGAATGTCGGTCAGGATGACGAGGCTGTCGCCCTCCTTGATCAGGCCCATCGCGATACCTGCGACGGGAGCCTTGATCGGCACACCAGCGTCCATCAAGGCCAAGGTCGAACCACAGACCGATGCCATCGACGACGAACCGTTCGACTCGAGAATCTCCGAGACGGCACGGATCGTGTACGCAAACTCGTCCGCCGGGGGTACGACGGTGACGAGGGCGCGCTCAGCCAGGGCACCGTGACCAATGTCGCGACGCTTCGGGCCGCGCATGAAGCCGGTCTCGCCCACGCTGAACGGCGGGAAGTTGTAGTGATGGATGTAGCGCTTCGTGTTCTCGAGCGAGAGATCGTCGATCCGCTGCTCTTCCTTCATCGTGCCGAGCGTGACCAGCGTCAGGGCCTGGGTCTGCCCGCGCGTGAAGATTGCCGAGCCGTGTGTGCGGGGCATGGTGCCGACGCTGACGGAGATCGGGCGGATTTCGTTCTCACCACGACCGTCGGGACGACGCTTGTCGACGGCGATCTTGGTGCGGACGATCTGCTTGTAGACGCTATCGATGGCGGCCTTAACGGCACCGGTCGTAGCGGAATCGAGTCCATGATCCGAGCCGGATGGGAACGGCAGCTTGATCTCGCTGACGATCCGCTCGATCAGAGCCGAACGCTTTGCGCTCTTGAGCTCTTTCGAATCCTGCTCTGCATCAGACAATGCCTTGATGTCGTCACCAAACTGGTCCTGCACGGGCGCCTTGACGGCGGCGGCGCGTCGACGATCGGCAATGAAGCCGAGCGCAAACTTGACCTGCGTGCGACGAACCATGACGTCCTCGGTGGCGTCGGCGGTGACCGGCGGGCACTCGGCAGCGAAGGCCTCAGCCTGTGCCTTGTCCACACCAGCAATGCCGTGCTCCGAGATCAGACGATCGAACAGGCCGCCATGCTTGGCGTCCAGCTCGGCGTCCACGGTCGCGCTGTACCACTTCGGCTTGCCGACCTTGCTCTGCAGGTCGATCTGAGCGGCACAGACCGTCTTGACGACGCTGTGTGCGAGCTCGAGTGCCTCAACCATGCGGTCTTCTGGCACGTTGTTGGCGCCGGCCTCGACCATCGTGATGGCGTCGGGCGTGCCACAGACGATCAGGTCGAGATCGCTCTCCAGCATCTCCGGCATCGACGGGTTGACGCGGAGCTCGCCGTCAATCAGTCCAACGCGGACTGCGCCGACTGGACCGTCGAACGGCAGTGGCGAAATCATCAGAGCGGCGCTGGCGCCGTTCATGGCGAGAATGTCGTGCGACGTAATCTTGTCGACGCTGAGCACGGTGCCGATGACCTGCACTTCGTTCCGGAAGCCCTTGGGAAAGAGCGGTCGGATCGGGCGGTCGATCATGCGAGCGTTAAGCGTGGCCTTCTCGGTGGCCTTGCCCTCGCGCTTGAAAAAGCCTCCAGGGATCTTGCCCCCGGCGTATGCCTTCTCCTCGACGTCGACGGTAAGCGGAAAGAAGTCCGCACCTGGGCGGGCGTCCTGTGCTCCGACGACGGTGGAGAGCACCACGGTGTCTCCGCTAGACACGACGACTGCGCCGTCTGCCTGCTTGGCTAGCTGGCCGGTTGCGAAGCGGATCGTAATCTCGCCTGCCTCAACCTCAACTGCCGTTTCAATTCCAAAGATGTCACTCATCTATGACCTTCCCTTCTGCTGCCAGCGACAACGCGTCCCGCGTGCCGCCATCCGCGAATACTCAGAACGCCGTTAGCGGCGTAGACCGAGTTCCTTCACCAGTGCGCGATATCGCTCAATGTCCTCACGCTGGAGGTACTGCAGCAGGCGCCGACGGCGACCCACCATCTTGAGCAGACCACGACGCGAGTGATGGTCGTGCTTATGAATCCGAAGGTGTTCGGTTAGCTCGTTGATGCGCTGCGTCAGCATGGCTACCTGGACCTCGGTCGAGCCGGTGTCGTTGGGAACCCGGCCGTGTACGCCGATGATCTCGAGTTTCTGTTCACTTGTTAGGCCCATGTGGCCTCCTTCGGTTCAGTCGCCCTAATCGCAGCCCCACACGAGAGTGTGCAGCAGCCGCCAATTGGGTCACGTCGAAAGGTATCACCTAGGCGGGCACGCGGCGTAACCAAGGTCGAGCAACACAGCGCAACCCGCCGGATCAACACAGCGCAACAACGAAGCAAAACCAGGGTCAGACGTGTTTGATGCAAG
>JBAXOM010000088.1:0-8671 GCA_037133215.1 Thermoleophilia bacterium
GCCCAAGCTGGCCCCTGCGCACAGTCCTGACGATCAACGTTGCTTTGGGGTCAGACCCCTAAACAAAGTTGATTTCCTAGAGCGCTTCGGCGTACTCCTCGAGCTCCCACGCTGTAAGGCGGTTCTGCTGCGCCTCCCAACGACCAAGCTCGTAGCGCTTGATTGCCAGGAACGTCTCGATCAGGGCCGGACCAACCAACTTGACGAGTCGTGTATCGGCCTCGAGCGCGTCAAGCGCAGCGCCCAGCGAGGTTGGCAATTGCGCACCCATCGCCGCTGCGGGCCCTTCGTAGAAATTGCCCACGACTGGCTTCGGTGACTTGAGCTTGCGCTCAATCCCGTCGAGACCAGCGGCGAGGATTGCCGTCGCGATCAGATAAGGATTCGCCGCGCCGTCGCCCGAACGTACCTCGGCGCGTGCAGCGGGACCGCGCTCTTCGCAGATGCGCAACATCGCCATCCGGTTGTCATGGCCCCAGTTCGCAAACTTCGGCGATAGACCACCGTTGATGATGCGTTTGTAGGAGTTGACGGTCGGATTGAGCAACCCAGCCATTGCCGGGGCATGCTCGATCACACCAGCGATGAACTGATGAGCAATGACGGACAAACCGTCTTGCGCGCGCGGAGCGTCAAAGACGTTCTTGCCGGCCTTGTCGACCAACGAGGCGTGCAGGTGATACCCAGAGCACTCATCTTCGTCGACGGGCATGCCCATAAACGTCGCGACGATGCCGTCCATATCTGCGATCTGCTTGACCAGGGCCTTGAAGAGGAAGGCGCGATCGGTGGCCTCGACTGCCTCACCGTGTGTGAGGTTGATCTCGTTTTGCGAGTGGCCGTACTCCTGCGCCATCGAGATCGGCTCCAGCTGGAACGCCTCACAGGCGTCGAACATCGCACGAACAATCCCAGTGGGGTCTGCCAGTGGTCCAACCGTGTACACGCTCGAATCCCGCATCGTCATCGGGCGCAGACCGCCAATCGCCTCGGCATCGCGTTCAAGCAGATAGAACTCGAGCTCGTGGGCGACAACGGGTGTCAGGCCGAGTTTCGCGTACCGGGCGCAGACGCGCTTGAGCGCACCACGCGAGTCGAGCCCCGATGGGCGGTGGCTCGGAACGGACGAGAGGTCGCAGAGAACGACTGCCACCTCAGGGTCCAATGGATTGATGCGAGCGGTCTTCAGATCCGGCATGGCCAGGAGATCCCGGAAGCCCTCGGCCTCACCACTGACAATGTTGTGGTTGTTGTCGATGGTCATGACGGCCTCGACAAACGGCTTGCCGTGGGAGATCGCGTGGCCGGCGCGCTCCAAGAGCACGTCCTTGCCGCGCTGCTTGCCATGAAGATCGGCATAGACGAGACGCAAGATGCGCACACCCGCGGCTTCGAGTTCCTGAACTGTGGCCATCCGGGGTCCTCCCCCCAACTGTCGCTACACCGTGCAGCGATTGGCTGACATGATACTCATCAAGAGTTGTACCCCTACAGATTGGAGTCAGCATGCTGGCTGTGCGCTTTGCAACAACGAGTGGCGATGTGCGACTAGGACGCCTCGACGGCGACCAGATCACAGACGCTGGCGCCGCTCCCGCGATTGGTTTCGACTCGACCCCCGAGGCGTGGAGCAGCATTGCTGCTGCCGCTGGCACGACACACGCGGTTGATAGCGTCCAGCTGCTCCACCCGGTGCACCCCGGCAAACTGATTGCGATCGGTCTCAACTATCGCGACCATGCTGAAGAGTCCGAGCTCGATATTCCGGAAGTGCCAGTCGTCTTTGCCAAGTTTCCGTCGGCACTGATCGGGTCGGGCCAAACGATCGTCGTGCCGCGCGAAGAGACGCGCCCCGATTACGAAGCAGAGCTTGCGGTCATTATCGGCAAGCGCACGTTCCGAGCAACACTCGATAACGCGCTCGACGCGGTCGGTGGCTACACAGCTATCAACGATGTTTCAGGCCGTCGCGCTCAGCTCGAAACACCATTGCGTCAGTTCGTCTACGGCAAGAGCTTCGACACCTTTGGTCCCCTGGGACCCGCCGTCGCAAGCATGGAGGGAGTCGATCTCGGCAACCTCGACGTTTCGACGACGATCGCTGGCGAAGTGCTTCAGAGCAGCAACACCCGCAATCTGATCTTCTCCGTGGCGCAGATTATTGAGTATGTGAGTCGTGGAACCACACTCGAACCAGGCGACGTGATCGCAACCGGCACGCCCGGCGGTGTGGGCGACGGCCGTGAGCCGAAGCGCTATCTCCGAGACGGCGAAACCGTTGAGGTGACCGTCTCTGGCGTCGGCACGCTCTCGAACCCCGTTCGACACGAGCAGTAGACGATGCGACCCGCGGCGCTGATTACCGGTGGTGGTTCCGGGATCGGTGCTGCGACCGCGCGTCTACTCGCGGACGAAGGCTGGCTTGTTGGCCTGGTCGGTCGCCGCGCCGAGCCACTCACCCAGGTGGCCTTCGAGACCGGTGGCATTGCGTTGTCTGGCGATGCTGCTGATGCCGAACATCTGGCGACCGCCGTCGCTCACCTGACGGCAGCCGGCGGCACCCTGCGTGGACTCGTCTGTTGTGCCGGCTCGGGAAAGTCCGGAACTGCGCTGACCCAGACCCTCGAAGGCTGGGACGGCGTGTTGCGTACCAACCTGACCGCACCGTTTCTTGCGGCACAGGCGTGCCTTCCCGAACTGACGACAAACGGCGGTTCGATCGTGATCGTGTCGAGTCTCGCAGGACTGCGCGCGGGACCTGCATCAATCGCCTATTCGACGGCAAAAGCGGGCGCGATCCAACTGACGCGTTGTCTCGCAGTCGATCACGGACCCCATGGCGTGCGCTCGAACGTTGTCTGCCCTGGCTGGGTGCGAACCCCGATGGCAGACGACGCGCTCGGTGAACTTGCTGCCGCACACGGCGGTCTCGATGACGCCTATGCAGCGGCGACAAGCCTTGCTCCGGATCGCCGTCCAGCAAGCGCCGATGAAGTCGCCGAAACGATTGCGTGGCTCCTATCGCAGAAGGCAAGCGGTATCAACGGTGCCACCATCACTGTCGATGGCGGCGCACACGTCGTTGATACCGAGAGTGTCGCCTTCTTGCCGCCGACGCCCTAGGCGCGACGACGGAGGCTGAGCACAGCGCCGG
Organism: Thermoleophilia bacterium; assembly: GCA_037133215.1. GTDB lineage: Bacteria > Actinomycetota > Thermoleophilia > Gaiellales > F1-60-MAGs149 > F1-60-MAGs149. The sequence goes on from JBAXOM010000088.1 coordinate 3,155, forward strand.
CCAGGGCGAGCGCAAGCCCGATTGCAATCAGCGCGCCACTGACCGCCGACCAGCCTGTAAAGACCTGTTCAACAACGGTCGGTGCGAGTGATGAGGCAGAACCGCCTTGCGAGCCGCGGTTGATGAACAGACCCGAAGCCGTGGTCGCAATTGGACGCAGGAGGAAGGCCGCAGCAGCAAGCGCAATCCCGAGCACGAGCAACGCAAAACCGCGGCGCTTGGACAGCATCACGGCAAGCAGTCCAGCCACGAGCGCAACAACAGCAAGGCCAGCCGGCAACATTCGGTGACGATCGAGCTCCCGCAACGTGTACTGCATTTGTGGCGAGACGGAGACCCATGGCACGGTCACGAGCACGTCGCCCGACTGGCTATCGAGCAGGCGTGAGATCAGCGGCGGTGTCGTACTTGCAGCTGCCATTGCTCGCACGTCGATCTGAACCTGCTGGGCGCTATCGCCGTTGAGAATGCCCTGTTGAAGGCCCGTCGCAACAGGACCAAGCACCTGTCGAGCGGCATCTCCTTGAAAGACCGAAACCGCCCAATCTCCCGCGGTCGTCGCCACCAGGTTCGAGATAATCGCGGGCTGAGCGGCTGCCCGATTGGCCACGTTGTTCTCGACAGACGTCCGCACCAACGCGAGTCCAGCCGGCGACTGAACGGTATGGACGACGACATCAGAAAAGCCACTTGGGTCGAGCACGTTGCGTGTCAGCATCGATCCAGCACCCGCACCGACGGCGCACACGACCGAGACGATGATCAGCAGGAGTGGTACGAGTGTGCGCATGGCCACACGGTACCGTCACTCCTACGCGACGTCGGGATGCCACCATACCCCGGTGATCACGCACACTGCAGCCGCCGCCGCCCAGGCCCTTCGCGCCGGCAAACTGGTCGCGCTCCCAACCGAGACGGTGTACGGGCTGGGGGCTGACGCAACAAATCCGAACGCGCTCGCTCGACTCTACGCCGTCAAGGGACGCCCTACGGATCACCCATCGATTGTGCACCTTGCCGATCTCGTTGAGGCCCGATCGGGCTGGTCTGCGGTATGGCCGGCCTCGGCTGATTGTCTGGCCGAGGCGTTCTGGCCCGGCCCGTTGACCATCATTCTGCCTGCCGGTACGCGGCCCGATCCAGCGGCACTTGGGGGCACCGGCACTGTTGCACTGCGGATCCCAAATTGTGACGTAACACGAGAATCGATCCGATTGAGCGGAACAGGTATCGCGGCCCCAAGTGCAAACCGCTTTGGTCGTGTCAGCCCAACGACCGCTCAACACGTGCTCGACGATCTTGGCGCTGACGTCGATCTGATCCTCGACGGAGGTCCGTGCGCGGTTGGCGTGGAATCGACCATCGTCGATCTCACCGGACTGGCCCCACGCATTCTGCGACCTGGAGCGATCACGGCCGAGTTGCTCGAGGCCGCGCTGGGCACCACGCTCTCGACATCACTCGACACTGCGCCTCGTGCACCGGGCACACTCGCTGCGCACTATGCGCCACGCCTACCCGTCGTCGTGACTGACAGCGTTGCGGCTGCGATTTCCGCCAGTGACGAACTGATTGCGCTGGTCGCAGACGCGACCGACCCTCTGCTGAGCCCAGTGCCGCCCAACGTCATAACCCTTTTAGACACGGGAACCTCGTCCGAGCTCTACGCCGAGCGCCTGTACACGCTGCTGCGCGAGGCTGATGCCTCAGGCGCAGAACACATCGTGGCCGTTTTGCCACCTGCTGGTGGTGTCGGCGACGCCGTTCGGGATCGGCTGAGCCGCGCGGCGGCAGGTGCATAAGCACTGAGCTTGAGGGCCTCCGTGTTGGCTCCCCGGAGGGTGCCAACACAATGCGGATGAGAGGACTTGAACCTCCACGACCTTACGGCCACACGGACCTGAACCGTGCGCGTCTACCAATTCCGCCACATCCGCGGGAGCCCGGATCGTAGCGCCCCCTGCCGGGTTGGCGCGACGCTCCATTCGGATCAATGCATCCTTTGCCCACTCATCAGCGCAGTCAGACTTCGCCCGCGACCTCTGCGAGAACGTCAGCCAAGCTCGCCCAGAGCGTCGATCAGGCGATCGACCTCCGCGGGCGTCGTATAATGCAAGAACCCAACGCGAATCGCTCCCCCGTGCTCCTCGAGGCCGAGCGCAATGCTCGCCGAGAGGGCATAGAAGTTGCCATCCCACACGGCCATCCCGCGCTGGGCTAGGCGCTGGGCAACCTCGGTCGGATGAGCGCCTTCGACCGTAAACGAGAACGTACCGACCCGGTCGTCAAACCGCTCTGGCTTCGTGATCCCGTAAAAGTGAAGGTGATCCATCTCGGCAACGCCAGCCCAGAAGCGCAACGTCAAGGCGTCCTCGTGAACACGGATCGCCTCGTACGCGCTCGCCAGTCGTTCGCGTCGCGTGGTACCCGTACCAAGCCCAGCCAGGTAGTCGACCGCGGCCGTCATGCCCGCCATCGCCTCATGCGACTGGGTCCCCGTCTCAAAGCGGTGCCCTGCGGGCGTCTCGTCGGCAGGGCGCACGCGATCGGCAGGCCACGAGGCAGCCAAGTCGTGACGAATCGACGCGATACCGAGATGCGGCCCGAACCACTTGTACGGTGAGGTCAACAGCACATCGAGGCCCATCGCCTCTCGATCGAGCAGACGGTGTGGTGCGTAGTGGACGCCGTCGGCCCAGGCGAGTGCGCCCACAGAGTGCGCGTGACGCGCGATCTCTTTCGCTGGCGTGACCGTTCCCACGTGGTTCGAGGCGAGCGTGAAGGCAACAATCTTTGTCTTCGGTGACAGCAGGCTCTCGAGGTGATGCATGTCGAGCGTGCCGTCGGGCCGATGCAGTCGCGCCTGCTGCACAACGAGGTCGTGATCTTCAGCTACCTGGAGCCACTGCGAGACGTTGGAGTCGTGGTCGAGTTCGGTGGTGATGATCTCGTCACCTGGCTCAAGCGTTCGCGCCACCGCGTGCGCGAGCAGATACTGCAGCGTTGTGGAGTTCGCACCAAAGGCGATTTCGTCGGCCCGGCTGCCCGTAAAATCGGCAGCCGCTTGGCGCGCCTCTTCGATCGCGGCGTCCGACTCGATCGACGTCGCGAAGGCGCCGCCACAATTGGCGTTTGCGTGCAGGAGCGAGTGCGTCATCGCCTCGGCGACGACCGTGGGTACCTGCGAACCGCCAGGGCCGTCGAAGTAGGCAAACGGCTGCCCGTCGACGGTGCGAGCAAGCGAGGGGAAGTGTGCGCGGGCTGCTGTGACGTCAAGACTCATACGCAAACCGTACTCCACCTTAGCCACCATTCCGGGTGTGGTCGGGCTAGGATCCAACCATGTCTGAAACGCTCCCCGCCTCGCTCGCTCTTGATCTCACCCGTGTCACCGAGGCGGGTGCAATTGCGGCTGCTCGTTGGCTGGGGCGAGGTGACAAGATTGCGGCCGACCGTGCCGCCGTCGACGCTATGCGCGACGCGCTCGAGGCCTGCCCGATCAGCGGCAAGGTGGTGATTGGCGAGGGCGAGAAGGACGAGGCGCCGATGCTGTATATCGGTGAAGAGGTTGGCAGTGGTGGCCCCGAGGTTGATATCGCGGTAGACCCTCTCGAAGGTACGACTCTGACCGCCAAGGGTCAGCCGAATGCGCTCGCGACGTTCGCAATCTCGCCGCGCGGCACGATGTTTAATCCCGGTCCTGCCGTCTACATGGAAAAGCTCGCCGGCGCGTTTGACATCGCCGACCTGTTGTCCCTCGACGTCCCGATTGGAGATGTCCTGGCGGCAATTGCCGAGCGACGCGGCATGCCCATCAGTGAACTGTGCGTGATCGTGCTCGACCGCGACCGGCATCAGGAGCAGATTGGTCACATCCGCACCGCTGGCGCCAAGGTTCGCCTGATCTCTGACGGAGACGTTGCGGGCAGCCTCTTGGCCGTACGCCCCGGGAGTGGGATCGACCTCTTGTGGGGCGTTGGCGGTACACCGGAGGGCGTGCTCAGTGCGGCCGCTATTCGCAGCGTCGGTGGTCGGATCATCGGGCGCCTCTGGCCGCGTAACGACGAGGAGAAGGACGCGATCGTCGCAGCCGGACTCGACGTCAATCGTCTTCTCGACACCAACGATCTCGTCTCGAGCTCCGACACGTTCTTCGCGGCAACCGGCGTCTCGAACGGCGACCTCGTCCCTGGCGTCGTCTTTGCCCCGACCTATGCCGAGACCTCGACATGGCTGCTGCGTGGCATCTGCCAGTCGCAGCGCGTCGTCTCTACCACCCTCCACCTTGAGGGGCGACTCAAGCGCATCCCCGGTTCCGGGTACTAACCGGCGCCTCAGACGAGGCTACGCGCGAGGGCGTAGGCCGCTGCTCCCAGCGCTGCGGGGAGCACCAGAGCGGCGAAGGCCCACACCACGAGACCGCGGCGATGCAAGGTATCGACCTCGACCATCCACGTCGAGAAGGTCGTCAGCCCTCCGAGGAGGCCGCCGCCGAGCACCAGCAGAGCAACGTCGTTGCCGATCGCCGCGACCACGCCGATCAGACCCGCACCGACAATGTTGATCAAGGCGGTCATGCTGATCGCACCGCCGGGGACGTGTCGCTCACCAAGTCGCGTCGTGAAGACGCGCGCGACGGCACCAAAGCCGCCGAGCGGTATTGCTAGGAGGTACCAGGCAGTCATCGGCTTCGCATCGCAATCCACCGACCGCAGGCCGCCACCGGAACGCCAAGGGCAATGCTCATCACGAGGTACAACACGCCGTGCCACGCATTGCCGGCGCGAATGTAGTCGACAGCCTCTAACTGCAGGGCGCTGAAGGTCGTGAACGCGCCGAGCAGTCCCGGGCCCCAAAACGCCCAGCGAGCGGAGCCCTGAAGACGATGCTCGCGCAGTCGCTCAAAGAGGAATCCCAGCGCGAAGGCTCCTGCAAGGTTGGCGAGCAGCACTGCCCACGGCAACGAACCCGTCGCCAGCAGTGCGCCGAGACCAAGCCGCCCCGCAGCGCCCAGCATGCCGCCCACGAAGACCGCGCCGTAGATTGCTCGGGCAGAGCCACCCGCGTCTGCGGCGTCGAGCTCGGGCGTACTCACGACGAGCGCAGTGGCTCCGTGCGAATGGGCGTCTCGGTCGCCACGTTCTGAAGACGCGTGGCGATGTCAATCAACGCGCGCTCGCGCACCGCGGCATCCTCACCATCGGCCTCGTAGACGATGAAGGGGTCGAGCACATCGAACGCGCAGTAGCCAAACGTTCCGTGGAGCACTGGGTTGAGCAGAGCGCGCATGTCGCCGGATCGTCCATCCGGCCCGTACATCGCGGCATCGCCGCCGGCAGTCACAACTGCGAGCGCCCGCTTGCCACGCAGTGGACCGTCGTCGTAGGGGTTCGCGCCGTAGGCGATGCCGTTGGCGAACACTCGATCAAACCAGCCCTTCAGTTGAGCAGGAGGTGAAAACCACCAGAAGGGAAAGACGGTGATCAGGAGATCGCAGGCCTGGAGGCGTTTGATCTC
>JBAXOM010000089.1:0-8583 GCA_037133215.1 Thermoleophilia bacterium
TCGCGTCGCAGGCGACATTTTGGGCCCGGGCCCAAAATGTCGCCTGCGACGCGATTATGGTCTCTGCACCGCAACGAACGTAGGATGAGAACGTGTCCGCATCTCGCTTTCCCGAACTCGTTGGTCGCTCGCTGCTCGGTCGTGAGGTTCGGTTGCCTGCAGGGCTGCCGGCCGAGCGTACGCTCGTCTTGTGCGCCTTCAAACAGCACCAACAGGAACAGGTCGACCGTTGGATTGGGCGTGCTGTCTACGACCTCGCAATCCCTGGCTCGCCACTTGAGCTGCCGCCAGACGCCAAGCGCGCCGTGATCGAGGTGCCGTGTCTTGGACGCAAGTGGCGGCCGATGCGGCGTCTGATCGACGGCGGCATGGCGAGCTCGATCGCACAGCCACCAATCCTCGCGCGTACGATCACCGTCTACGGCGATGTGGGAGTGATTCTGCGGGCGCTCGGCGTCGATTCTGCGGCTGAGGTCCAGGCTCGAGTGGTGACGCGTTCCGGCGAAGTCCTCGCGGCCGCCGAAGGCGAGCCGGTTGGGGCTGCCTGGGACACGATCGCGCGCGAGTTGCTCTCGTAGGAGCTCTAGATCGCGGCGAGCGCTGCGCCGATGATGCCGACGTTTTCACCGAGCGCAGCAGACACGACGTGGGGAGCGTTCGTATAGGTCGGGTCGATCGAGGCTCCGACCGCAGCTTCGACGAGTCCGCGGTAGCGCTCGTTGAGGCCGAGGCCACCGCCCAGCACGATCAGGCCCGGATCGGTGGCGTGTACGACACGGGCGATCTCGAGTCCGAGCGCAGACGCAGCGGTTTCGATCACGGCATCGTGGGCGGTATCGAGGAAGGCCAGTTCGGCTGTGCGAGTCCCGGCGGCGAGGGCAATCGCGGTACCACTCGACGTGTCCTCAACGAGGGGTGCGCCGAGCAGGATCGCCCGTCCATCTGCGCCCGACCACGGGCGTCCCTCCAACACAAGAGTCGAGGAAATACCGGTGCCAATGCTGACGTAGAGAAAGCTCGAATGTTCGCGACCGGCGCCGAGGCGCGCCTCGGCGAGTGCGGCGGCGTAGACGTCGGAGACGATGCGCACGCGTGGTAGTTCCTCGAAGGCGAGCGCGAGGTCGAGGTCGCGCCAATCCCAGTTGGCTGCACTCTGGATGGTGCCGTCTGCATCGACCATCTCGGGCACACCAATGCCGATTGCCATCACGTCGCGTCCAAGCCCGCGTGCTAAGCCCACGACGTCACCGAGCACGGCAGCGCCACCGCGACTGCGGCGGGTGTCCATCAGGCGACGATCAGACACCTTGCCCGTATCGATGTTGACGCGGCCGCCCGCAAGTTTCGTACCACCCGCGTCGATGCCAATCGCGATGCTCACGGCAGAAAGGTGGGAGCGACACCGAAGACGAGACGACAGGTCTCGCTGCCGATGTTGCGGATGTCGTAGGTCGAGCCATGCGGCACGTACATCACGTCTTCTGGGCCAAGTTCGGCGACGACCTCTCCGTCGCCGTGGCTAGCGCGGACGAATGTCTTGCCGGTCAGGGCAAAGAGGATCAGATCGCCACCGTGCGCGTGTTGCTGCGAGATGCCGCCGGGCGAGACCTCGATCCAGCCAGCCGTTAGGTGCTCAGCAGCGAGTTCGACACCGGTCAGGACGCCTGGCTCGTAGCGGAGCAGCGCCGAACGACCGTCGTGGACCGTGAAGGGGCTCGGCGAGACGGTCCCGGCGAGCGCCTCATCGTTTTGGCACTTCCAATCCTCACGCTCGAGGTACGGCCGGGTGCGGGCGTGTGCCCCACTGGTGCCGGCCGATGGTGGTGGTGCGAACAATTCGAGCACGCGCAGTGGCTGCCCACCGTGGGCATAGACGTGCTGCCAGGTGTTTGGTCCAAACGAGGCGCCGTGGCCCGTTGGGACATGAACGACGTTGCCGTTCTCGGGGTCGATCAGGATCATCTCGCCCTCGAGCACGTGCAGGTATTCGTCGGCACCAAAGACGGTGCGAAACTCGGGCGAGTGACGGTACGAGCCCTCGGGGCCAACGCCAAAGACGAGGCAGTGGACCTTGTCGGTCGACGCGTAGATCCAGTCGTTGACCTCGCCGGCTTCTGCGTCGCCCCAGACGTGGCGCGTCACGCCGACGCGCGAGATCAACGTCGGGCGGTCAAAGGTGGGGCGGGGGGAGGGGCTGTACTTGGTCATGCGCTGCCCGGATCATGGCGTGCTCGACGATCGCGCGCGACGTCGGGCCACGCCTCGTAGGAGACGGCGGGGAACGCACTCGCGATGTCGACGGCTGTGCCGGTACGACCGGACTCCTGTGCGGCGAGCATGATCTCGAGCGCGTGATATCCGTGCTCAGGGCGGATCAATGGTTCGCGGTCGGTCTCGATCGCCTCGACGAGGTGGGCGAGACCAGCGGTCCAGCGCCACGAGGGCTTGGTCTCGGGGTGCACAGTCCAGGCACCGGTCGCGTTTTCCCAGACTTCGTAGCCGTCGGGGGCCCAGTCGTCGCCCATCATCTGCATCGTGCCCTCGAGGCCGTAGAGCTCGATTGCAGGCGTGCGGTATTTCTGGATCGTGAAGCCCGTCGTGACGACGGCGTAGCAGGCGTTGCCAAAGTCGATCAGGACGTGCGCGTTGTCATCGGCGGCAACGGCCATCGGCTCGCCCTCGACGACGCGTTCTGGGATCGCGGTGCCGACCATGCCCGTCACGCGCTTGGCCGAGCCGAGCAGGCCGCAGAGCGAGACGACGTTGTAGACGCCAAGATCAAACAGCGAACCGCCGCCCGATTGGTAAAACCACTGGCCCCAGTCGGGACCAGACCAGCCGTAGAGCGCTCGCGCGAGTGTCGGACGACCAATGCGGCCGGCAGCAAGGTCGGCGTGGATCGAGCGATAGGTGGGCGAGAGGATCACGTGTGGAGCCGGCACGAGGTGGCCGGGGGAGGTCTTGGCCGCTTCGACAAGACGCGCGGCTGTCACGAGGTCTGTCGCCATCGGCTTCTCGACCAGGACATGCTTGCCGGCTGCGAGCGCCTGCTCGGCGAGTCCACCATGAGCAGGCATCGAGGCGAGGATCAGGACGATCTCGACGTCTGGATGTCCGATCACGTCGTCAGGGCTCGCAAGATCGGCAGAGATCCCGTACTGAGCAGCCGCGAATGCGCGCTTCTCGGCCCCGTGGTCGTAGACGGCGTGGACCGTGACGTGCCCATCGCGGATCAGCGGCGCTAGCTCGGTGCGATACGGCCCCTCGAAGACGTTGCCGAGTCCAATGATGCCAATGCCGATCATGCGTCCTCCGTCGTTTCGTCACGCGCGGTGGCGTAGTAGGCGGCCGTCCACGTGGGGTCGTCAACGTCGTGCCCGGCGCGTTCGGCCAAGACAGCGACCGCCGCGCAGGTTGCAGGTAGGTGCAGCGCAAACGAGTAGCGACGATCGATACTGGTTGCGCCCGGAACGGTCAGCACCGTCGCGCCCGTCGCCGAGCAGATCCGCACGGCCTCGTCGAAGCCTGGATCGCCATTCGTCGCGAGCGCCAAGACGAGGTGCTGCGGGTTGAGGCCGTACATCACGCTCGTGGCGCCTTCTCGTGTCTCGGCGCCCTCGGCAGGAATCCGCGCGATCTCTTTGAGTAGCAACGCCGTCTCGAGCGCAGACGACCAAGCGGGTCCACCACCAAACGAGGCGGCGGCAACGGGGAGGGGCAGCGTGCCCAGCTGCTCATTAGCCCAGGCGGGTGCAGCAGCGATCGCGGCCTCAAGCGCAGCCGGTCCAGAGCGAGGGATCGTGTCGAGCTCGGCGATGCCGGTCACGCGGCTCCACAACATGAGGCCCAAGGCGAGCGCGCCAGCCAAGGCCTGCGTGTGGGTAATCGCGCGTTGGTGCAAGACGGTCTGCAGCACGACGGCGTCGGCAAGGCCGGCCAGTGTCGAGGAAGCATTGGCGGTCAGGGCGACGATCGGACGAGGTGCGCCCTGCTCAATCGCGTGAACGACGTCCTTAAATTCGCCCGACGACGAGATGGCCAGCAGTCGGTCGCCTTCGCGCCACTGAAAGCGCGGATCGGCCACAACACCAGCGGGTAGCGCGACGAGCTCGGGACCGGCACCGCTCTCAAGTGCGGCCAGCGCGAGGGCAAACGCCACGTAATAGGCGGCGCCATTGCCCGTCGCAATCACGCGCCGCACGGAGGGATCACGCAAAATCGCGGCGGCCTCGTCAACACCAGAGGCCGCGTCGATCGTGCGTGTCAACGCCTCCGGCATCTCCAATACGTCGAGCCATAGTCCCGTCTTCTGCATATCGGGAGCAGGCTACCAGAGCGCGGAAAGCAGACTCGGGCCAGCAAAACCCCCATCGGTACCGATGCGCCCTATACTTGCGCCAGTTGTGTGTCGTTCACCAGGGAGGGTGAGTAGATGAGGAAATGGATTCTCGGCGCAGTGTTGGCACTTACGGCCGCACTGATCGCCGCATGTGGAGGTACACCGGGACAGGACACGAACGCGTCCTCGAGCTCGGCGAATACGGCTGCGGCCAGCACGGATGCCAGTGGCAACCCGTTCGCAGGCTACGGCGACATCACACTCAACGTGTGGTCCGCAGACAACCAAGATCCGGGCCCGATGCCCGTCATCCAGGGTATTGCCAAGCAGTTTGAGGCGAAGTACCCGAACGTCAAGATCAATCTGACCTTCAAGGGCTTTACCGACTACATCAAGGTGATCAAGCTGACGATGGCCAGCGACAATGCCCCCGACGTTGCCGAAGGCAACCAGGGTTGGCAGGTCGACGGTGCGCTCGTCAAGTCCAAGTTGATTGCACCTCTGACCGACCAGCTTGCAAACCAAGGTTGGCAGGATTGGTACACGCCTGACACGTTCCAGCAGTTCAATTGGGCCGATGATGGTTCGAAGTTCGGCAGCGGCACGACGTACGGCGTCGGCCAGTTCGGCCAGTCGACGGGCATCTTCTACAACAACAAGGTGCTCACGCAGTACGGCATCGATCCCGCCAGCCTGGCGACGTTCGATGATTTCCAGGCAGCACTGAAGACGCTGCGCGCCAAGATGCCGGCCGACCAGCCAGTCATCAACCTTGGTAACAAGGACGGCTACGAGATCGTGCACCTCTGGGGCATGTTGCAGGGCGCGTACGCAACCAACCCGCAGGCCATTCGCGACTGGGTCTTCCAGGCTGATGGCGCTACGTTCGACACCCCAGAGAACGTTCAGTCGCTGCAGGTCTTGCAGGATTGGGTCAACGCTGGCTACTTCGGCAAGGACTACAACGCAGTCGGCGAGAACGACGCGGCTGTGGCCTTCTCGAAGGGCACCGGTGCGTTCTTCATGGGTGGCAACTGGCAGGCAGGCGTGGTCAAGGGTGGCCTTGGCGCCGATGCTGGCTTTATGAATGCGCCTCCTGGCCCGAGCGGTAAGCACATCGCCATCGGCGCGACGTCCTTGCCGTGGCACATCTCGTCGAAGACCAAGTATCCCGATGTGGCTGCGGCCTTCATCGGCATGCTGATCAACGGTGAGGGCACCGCACAGCAGATGTACGACCAGGTTCAGATCCCGGCCGTGCAGTCCGCTCCTCAGCCCACCGGTGACGCGTACCTCGGTGCCGTTGCAACGGGTTGGCAGCAGTTGGTCAAGGACGGCGGCTTGACGCTGTTCCCCGACTGGGCCTCGCCATCGATGTTCGACACGATGGGTGCCGCCTTCCAGCAGCTCGCTGCCGGAAAGCAGACGCCAGATCAGGTTGCCAAGGCCCTCCAGGCCGATTGGCAGAAGTTCCACGATCAGCTCGCTAAGTAAGGGTTGAGTTCTAACGTCACGAACGATGGACGTCGCCGCCTCGGGATCTTCGGATCCCGAGGCGGTCGTCATCGTCGTGACCGAGCGCCGGGCGAGCCCCGGTTTGTTGCCTATCTCTATGTGCTGCCGGCGCTCGCGTTCTATCTGCTCTTCACGCTCCTTCCCCTGCTGCACACGGTGTGGCTTTCGTTCTACGAATGGGACGGCATTACCGTCGGTAAATGGATCGGGCTTGCGAACTATCGCGAGATCCTTGCCGACGAAGAGATCCGCAGCGCATTCGTTCACTCGATCAAGCTGATCCTCTACTACTCCGTGGTCGCCGTGATCATCGCGTTGATCCTGATCCTGGTCCTCCAACGGGCCAAGGTTCGTGGTCTGACGACCTTCCGCACGCTGATCTTCTTGCCACAGACGGTCGCGGTCGTGGTTGTGGCACAGGCCTTTGTCTGGATCTACGCGCCACTCGGACCGCTCAACACGCTGCTTGAGCCATTCGGCCTCAACCGCACCTGGCTCGGCGAATTCAATACCGCATTGCCCGCACTCGGCTTTGTCGGCTCGTGGATGACCTTCGGCCTCGCCTTCGTGCTGTTCCTCGCTGGTATGCAACGGATTCCGCAGTCGCTCTACGACGCGGCGCGCGTTGATGGCGCGAGTGTTTGGCAGGAGATGCGCGTGGTCACGCTACCTCAGCTCCGCAACGAACTCGCGGTCGTGCTGACGCTGACAACAATTACCGCGTTGCGTTCGTTCGACCTGATCTACAACACGACCTCAGGCGGGCCGGGTGGGGAAACACGTGTGCCAAGCGTGCTGATCGTCCTCAACGCCTTTAGTTACGGACGCGTTGGTATGGCCTGTGCGATCGCTGTAGTCCTGACGATCATCATCTTCGCCGTTGCCCTCTTGATTACTCGCATTGGTGACCGGGGCGAGAACGGATGACCACGCGACGCGATCAGTACACCGCGTACATCGTGCTCGGGCTGTTCTCGTTTCTCGCCGTCTATCCCGTGATCGGGATCGTGCTGCTCGCGTTCCACAACAAGTCGGATCAGGTGACGGGCTTCGCGTTGCCAACGACGATCTCGTTTGCGACGTTCGAAAAGGCCTGGACCCAAGGCAACTTCGGCAGCGGTCTGATGTCGAGCTTTATCGTCGCCATCGTGGTCACGATCGTGTCGGCGATTCTCTCGATCGGCACGGGCTACGCCTTCGGCACGATGCGCTTCCCCGGCGCTTCGATCGTCTTCGGGGTGATCCTGCTCGGCCTGATCTTCCCGTACGAAGCAACGGTAATCCCGCTCTACTACGACTTTCAGCAGTTCCATCTGACGAACACCCTGTGGGCGCTGATCCTGCCGCAGATCGGCCTGTCGGTGGCCTTTGGCACCTTCTGGATGCGGGCCTTCTTCCGTTCGACACCGCGCAGCCTCATCGAGGCCGCACGTGTCGATGGCGCCTCGAGTTTCATGATCCTGCTGCGTGTGTTGTTGCCACTGGCGCGCCCGGCGCTCCTGACGCTCTGCGCGCTCGTCTTTATGTACACGTGGAACGAGTTCTTGCTCGCGCTGGTGATGATCCAAGATCCGTCGTTGACGACAGCGCCGCTGGGTCTCAGCTTCTTTGCGACGGCGACACGCGCCGGCGATCCGACGGCTGTCGCCGCCGCAGCCGTTATCGTGGCTCTACCGGTGGTTGTGGTGTACGTGTTCTTGCAGCGGCACTTCATTCGCGGTGTTACCTCAGGCGCAGTCAAGGAGTAATCACGTGGCCGCAATTCGCATGGCATATCTCGGTGGAGGCTCGACGCGTGCTGTTGGCACGGTCGCCTCGTTTATCCATCAGGGCGACGATTTCGCCGGCTCGGAGATCGTGCTGATCGACCTGCCGGGCTCGCGCCTCGATCTCGTCAAGACGCTGGCCGACAAGATGGCGAAGGCACGCGGGCTCGACATGACGTTTACGACGACGACGGATCGTCGCGCAGGTCTCGCGGGTGTCGATGCGGTGCTGTCCAGTTTTCGCGCGGGTGGTTTTGAAGCCCGCGTTCTCGACGAGCAGATTCCGCTCAAGCATGGCGTGATTGGCCAGGAGACGCAGGGCCCAGGCGGGTTCTTCATGGCGCTGCGCTCAGTCAACGTGATGATGGGCGTGGAGGCCGACCTCGCCGCGGTCGCGCCAAACGTCAAGGTCTTCAACTACACCAACCCGGTCAATCTCGTTGCCCAGGCGTGGACCACGCATTCGGATATTCCGCTCGTCGCCTTGTGCGAGGGGCCGATTGTCTATCCCCGCGAATTGATGCGCGATCTCGGCTACGTCTACGACGATGTCGATGCCAAGATGGTTGGCCTCAACCACGCCTCGTGGGCCTTTGAGCAGTCCTACCAGGGCGAGGATGCGATGCCGATCTTGCGCCGAGAGTGGGAGGCCCGCAAGGACGACCCCACCCAGGATGCCGATCTGCTGCGTCGTCTGCGCATCGCGACGACGTTCGATGCGATTCCGTCGCACTACTTTCAGTACTACTACTGCGAGGACGAGGTTGTTGCGGAGCTGCGCGCCAAGGGCACGACGCGTGCACAGGACATCCTCTCGTGGACGCCCGGCTATTGGGAGCACTACGAGGAGCAGGCACAGTCCGACGATCCGCAACTCGATCCCGATCGCTCGCGTGGTGGTATCCACGAGCTCGAGTTGGCCATCGATGTGATGGACGCGGTCTTCAACGACAAGAACGAGAT
>JBAXOM010000090.1:0-8506 GCA_037133215.1 Thermoleophilia bacterium
GGATCGAGAAGGCGCCGATCGTCATACTCGCGTTGAAGATCAGCGGATCGAAACTGAGGGATGCCTGAACGTCGACCTCGGTGCCGAAGAGGGCACCGTCGAAGGCCATCGAGTAGCCCGGCTGAATCACGATTGGGGTACCCCCAACGTTGCCGAGCGTACAGCCGAGTGGTGCAATGACGAACTCAAAATAGGTCGCCTGCAGTGCGCCGCCACCAACGCTCAGGATGGGCGCCGTGCCCGTGGATGAGCCGACTTGGATCTCGATGCAGGGGTTCTCTTCCGAGAGTTCCGCGCCGATTGCGACGGGGATGTTGTTGGATACGCCGAAGGCACTTGTGAGTGCGGATGGCAGGGAACCTGTGGTGAGGCTGGCGTAGAGAGCGACGGTTGGCGTCGGGAACGGCACGGAGGCGAGCTCGGCTCCAAGCGTGAGCACGGCTTCGTTGATCGTCAGGCCTTGATCACCAAAGGCGTTCTGCCAGTTCTCGATCCCGAACGATGCGGAGACCTGTTCGGTCGTGAGGTCGTACGAAACTTCGACGGACATCGAGGGAGGCGAGGACGTGCCACCACCGACGGACGCGGCGCTGAGGTTTGCCACGCCACCTGCGGTAACGGTGAGGCCCTGCGCGTTGTAACTGATCCCGAAGTTCAGCGACGGCATCGCGATCTTCGAACCGCCCGAGGGAATCGAGTAGTTACCGGGAATGTCGACGATCGCGTTGAAGAACCCGTTGGTCGGGTTGAACTGGATCGTGCTGATCGCGTTGGGAAGCGAGGCGCCGACAAGCGTCGAGAACCATTGCGGCGAGGAATACCCGCCGGTGACCGAGATCTCGCCGGGTGTGAGGGAGAGCGTTTGCGTGCCGTAGCCGGGAAGATCGGCCTTCATCGTGGAGGCAAAAGAGGAGTAGCCGAATGCGGTCCCGGACTGCGAGCCGTTGCCGGCAGCCATCGAGACACCGTCGGCGTCCCAGCCACCCATCGAAATGCCCTGAGAGGTGATGTTGGTCGCAATCTCCGTGAAGTTACCGAGACCAGGCACGGTCAGACCACCAGCGGTACTAATCGACCAGCCGCTTTCCGTCGCGCCGGTAAAGGTCGGTGCGCCGGTGGTAGGCATGACGCTGTCGGCAGGGAGGTCGTACCCGACGGTCACCGAGGGGTTTGTGAAGGAGAGGCCTGGCGCGACATTGATGCCGTTGGGGATGTCAGCGTAGAGCGAGAAGCCCGAGCCGCCACCGATACCGAAGACAGCGTCGCCATCGGCAACGATCGAGTCCCCGACCGGCGGGTTGAGGTTCGCAGTGGTCGAAATCATCATGAACAGATCGGCCTTGGGGCAGACGAGGTTCGTCAGGGTGCACGAACTGCCCATGTCGAGCGTCGTGTTGTTGAGCGTCAGCACGGAGGAGACAGTCCAGGTGGGGATGACTGCTTGGATGTTCCAGTTCCAGGCGGCGTCCGTCTGGCCGATTGAGCCAGAGAAATCAGACGGCGTCACGTTGAGGCCAGGCAGCGGCTGCCACGTCGGTCCACCCGAAGCTGTCAGCTCCACGTTCCAGTTTGTCGTGTCGGTGTAGCTAAAGCTGGCGTTGAGGTTCGTCGGAGTCTCGTTGCCACTGCTGATCGCAACTGTTGCCTTGCCGGTGAAGATCGGGCCCGTCGTCGCCGATGTCCACGTTGCGCTGAGCGTTGTCAGCTGGACGCCGCTGGCGAGTGTCGCCGGCGAGCCGATCGCACCCGTAATCGTCGAAACGACGGTGCCACTCGTGTTTGTCACGGTACCCGCGACGTTGACCGACGCATTACCGACAGTCACGATGTCTTCGGCCGACACCGAGGCGCTGTAGGTGCCGTTGTTGTTGATGGTGCCCGAAACCGTGACGCCGTGGCTTCCGTCGCTGGCGGTTGCCGTGGCAGAGCCGTAGACGTTCGCAGTCGGACCAAACTGAATGTTGGCGGCGCCACTCCAGCCTGTTGGGAGCGTGAGGAAAGGGAACTGCGGGATGGAGATATCGCCGATCAGTTGGGCCGTTGGTGTGCCGCCGCCTGCTGGGGTGGTGAAGACGAGAGACAGCGGATTCTTAGAAATCGAGATGGTCGGCAGGCGCCAAGCGCTCGGGAGGGTGAGCGAGGCCTGCGGCATGGTGATCGTCGGGCTGAGCGAGGTGCCCGCAACGTCGTCGACGCTCACCGTCGCATTGGTGATCGAGGCTGTAAGGCCAGGAATCGCAGTGATCGAGCCGCTCATGGTGGCTGTCATCGAGAAGGCGGGAGTGCCACCCAACCCAAAGACGGCGTCTGCCGAGACGGTGATCGGATCACTCAGCGGTGGAGCGATTGTTGCGGTGGTAGCGATGTTGAAGAAGACCATCGACTTCGGGCAGGTAATGCCCGCGGTGGCGGTGCACGTGCTCGATAGGTCAAGCGTGGTCTTGGACAGCGTTAGCACCGACGCCGCCTTCCAGGTCGGCACATCCGCGGTGATATTCCACTGCCAGGCGCCGTTGTTCTGTGCGATGTTGCCGGAGAAGTCCGAGGGCGTAATGCTGAGGCCGTTGAGTGGCTGCCACGTTGGTCCGCCACTGCCTGTCAGCGTGGCGCTCCAATTCGACGGATCGGTGAAGGAGAGCGTCGCATTGAGCGCCGTCGGAGTAGCGCCGGAAGTGCTGAGTGCCACCGTCGCTGTGCCGGTCAGGATCGGGCCTGTGTCGGCAGTCGTCCAATTGGCCGTAACCGTCGAGAGTGCGACGCCCGGCGCCAACGATGTGGAGCTAGTCGTCGAGCCCGAGATCGAGGAGACCGTCGTTCCCGAGGCGTTACTGGTGGTGCCACTCATGTCGAGGGATGTGGTGCCGATGGTGAGAATGTCATTCGCGGTCACGGTGGCCGTAAACGTGCCGGCGGTCGACAGCGAGCCAGCCACCAAGACCTGGCCACTGCCATTCGTTGCCGTGGCGTTGACCGTTCCTGTGGTGACCGCACCGTTGGGCGTAAACGTCAGGGTTGTCGTACCGGTCCAACCGCTGGGTAGCGTCAGGAACGGGAAGGCCGTGGCCGTGACCGACCCGCTCAACTCAGCGCTCGAGGCATTGCTGCCCGAGAATGCCAGCGAAAGTGGGGTGGTGCCGATCGCGATGACCGGTAGCTGCCAGCTGGCAGGAGTGGTCACGTTGCCCGAGGTGATTTCCACGCCAGCAGGCATGACGTATCCGGCAGCGTTGGCAATGGTGATTCCGCCAACGGTGAAGGTGGATGCAGAGAACGGTGTTCCGTCCGAGGGGGTACTCGACGCCTGTCGTGCAACCTTCGTGCTGGCGCTCGAGCAGGCACTCTTCTGAGCAGCGCTCGGAGGAGTGATCGTCCCAAACGTGGCTGTGGTTCCTGTACCCAAGGGAAGGTTGAGTGTCCCGCTCCCCGAAGCCTTGCTCGTCTGACTGAGGAATGTGCAGTACGCCTTACCAGCCGTGGCACCGACAGAGACGGTGACAGTGCCCGTGCCCTGTGCGCCCGTGTTATCGATCGCAGTCACGGTGAAGACGAGCAACCCGGTCTTGGCCGGCGTCGTGATCTTCGCGACCGTGGTGGTGGCGTCGCGAATTTCGACCTTCTGGCCGCTGACCTGCGACCACTTGTACTTGAGCTCGCCATTACCACCCGAAACACGCACCTCGAGCGACGTCTCCGTGGTGGGTGCGATCGCGAGGAGTGGGCCGCCAGCAACAGAAACGGTTGGTGGCAGGGCCTGCGTGCTGACGGTTGCCTCTGCCGTGCTGTGCGCACCGCCGGCATCGGTTGCGGTCAGACGGAACGCAATTCCCTCAGTCGTACTCGGCATCGTGAAGCCCGTTGTCGAGCCCGTCGTGCCCGAAAGTCCGACGGTTGGCCCGCTGGTCTGCGCCCAGCGGTACGTGACGGTTCCTGAGCCGCCTTGGGCGAGGCCCGTCAACAACACCTTCGAGCCCGGCAGTGCGCCGAGCGCAGGTCCGCCGACGATACTCGCCGAGAGTGCCAGTGTCGTGTTAGTAGCCTGCACGTCGGTGCCAACGCTGATGGTCACGCGCGCCGAGCCCTGCTTGCCGGCATCGTCGGTGACGGTGACGGAGTAACTG
Source organism: Thermoleophilia bacterium (assembly GCA_037133215.1). Lineage (GTDB taxonomy): Bacteria > Actinomycetota > Thermoleophilia > Gaiellales > F1-60-MAGs149 > F1-60-MAGs149. The sequence continues at coordinate 4,119 of JBAXOM010000090.1, forward strand.
ACAAGCCCCTTCGTTGCGGGCATCCGGACCTTGGTGGTCTCTGCCGATGCGTCAGAGAGCGTCGTCGTCGAGCCGCCAACTTGTTTCCAGCTGTAGTGGCGACCACCACTGCCACCGACGACAACAGCCCGGAGCGTTACGTCGGTGTTGGGTGCAGCGCTCTGCAGCGCGCCACCGTCAATGCTGACACTCGGTGCGCCTGCAAGGTCGCTCTTGCCCTTGCTGGCGTTGGCCTTCTGGGTTGTCTTCGCAGAGCTGCCTCGCTGGGCGTCGCGCTTGCGGCGATCGGCCTCGGCTGCCTTCTGGGCGGCAGTCTGTGTCTTCGCCTTGGTGGCAGCGTCGCTGCTCTTTCCGGTCGAGTTCTTCTCTCCGCCCTGCTTCAACGTCTGCGGGGGAGTTGCGGTTGTGTGAACAACTTGCGTCTTGGTCGAGCTGTGATCCGTAATCGTCAGTTCAAAGGTGTACGTCGTGCGTGTCTGCACTCCGGGGATTAAGGCACGCGCAGTCGCTGCGTGTGGGTGCTCAACCTTGACGATGGGAGTGGGGGTGCTAGTAGGGCACTTGCCGAAGGCAGTAACGTCGGCGGCGGTTGTGCACCGCTGCACCCACGAGTAATCAAGAGAGACGCCGTTGCTCGTGCTCTTGCTGCCCTTCAGGACGACGGTACGGAGCGCCATCGGATTCTTGGATGCCGCAATCAACGTTGGTTGGGCCTCTGCCTGAATCGCGATCGGGGATCGCACAGGAAGCTGCTGAATGACGACCCCGACTTCGGCGTGCCCTGTGGAGATGGTGCGACCCGTGGCCTTCCACGTCATGGTCCCAACGCGCTTCGTACCAGTGGCACGGACGAGCAGCGTCACCTTTGGAGTGCGTGTGCGCTGTGCGAGTGATGCCGGGAAGTCACACGTAATGGCGCCGCCTGCGTTTGTGCACGTCCAGGTGTTGCCGGTGGCGCTGACGAGCGAGACGCCGGTCGGTAGGGCGGTCGTTACCTCAAGACGGTCGATGGCAGCGTGCTTCTGAAGATTGACGGCGCTCATCGTGATCTCGCCGCTACCGCCGGAGTCTGGAATCTGGCGCACGTCGGTCGAGATTCGAATTGTTCGGTCGCTCGCTACAACCCGCAGTCGGACGGGAACGCGATCATCGCCCGGAGTGCCGGCGAGTTTGGCGATCACGGGACCGAGCGGCGCATCCTTGACCTCGCGTGTCGGCAACACCGTAATCTCGATCGTGCCAACGAGACCGCCGGGAGCGACAGCCGCGGCTGGAGTCATCGTGCAGGACACGTCGCTTCCCGTTGTGCAGGTTCCTTCGCCGTTCAGGCCCGCGGAAACGAGTTTGACGCCACTGCCGATCTTCTCCTGGATGGTGATCGTCGAGCCGGCTGGGACTGCGTCGCCGCCGTGGTTGACGAGCTGTACGCGGTAGGTGAAGGCCTGGCCCTTCTCGACGGTGGTGTGCCCTCCATCGGTCCACGTGGTCCAGGTGTGGCCATCCTTTTTGAACTGAATCGTTGGCGTGATCAGTGGGTCGCCGATGTCCTTGATGATGAACGGCACCGTGTGCGAGATGTCGTCACGGCTGCTGTCGGCAAACGGTGTAGTTGTGATCGTGCCGTGCTTTGCCGGTGTCTTCGTCGTGGTGGCCGCAGTCACGTCGAACGTTGACTCTTTGCCAACAGCGATCGTCGTACTCGTATTCACGCAGGACGTACCGCCACTATTGGGCGTACAGGTCCAAGCAGCGGATCGGCTGGTGAGCGTCACGCCGGTTGGGAGCGCAATGCGAACGCCGGGGTGTGTTGCTGGCACATCGCCGGTATTGCGGACCCGAATGTGGAACTGGGTGGAACGTCCCTGCGCCACGTCGATGCCCTTGGGCGCTTCGACGCGCGCGGTCATTGTGGGTGGAGTCAAGACGTGGAACTTCCAGCTGTAGCGCTGCGAGAAGCACGTCAACCCCGTTTCTCGACCAGACGTCGAGCCTTGGGATGCGATCGTCGTCCAGCTTGCCTTACCGCTCAGTGTCCATTTAATCCGCGGTGGATCCTTTTTGTTGAGTCGCAACAGTGGTTTCCAGTGCACCGTGAGATCAGGGGTGAGGGAAGCAACCGGTACCTGGCCGTCGTACCAGCAGAGGGTGGTTCCGGAGGGTTTCGAACAGTGCCAGTTGTCGCCTGAGACCGTGAAACTCACGTTTGGCGCGTTCTCGGGGAGGATGCCTTGGATGACGACGGCGTGATTTTTGCCCACGGTTTGCGCCGTGATACCGCCGACGTTGCGCAGGTGAATCACGAACGAACGTTCCGAACCGGTGCTGTCGAGGGCACCAAGCATCGTACGGATTACGGGCTGAACGAAGCCAGTGATGGCCTCGACGGGGATGGCGCTGGTCGCGGTGAGCGTGCCCGTAGCCGTGGGCACCGAGATTGTCGCCGAGACATCACCGAGAGCGATCTGCTGAGCCACACTGGGGTCGGGTGGATTCGGTACGTTCGTCGGGGGCACCGGCACAAGATTGTTCGCGGCCTTGACGATCAAGAAGAGCTCAACGACTTGGTTTTCTGGTACCGCGGCGGGCTCGGAAGTCGTGGTGTCTTTCTGCAACTGACACGACACAACTTGGCCGCTTGCCTGGCAGGCGAATGTGCCGTTTGCCTGCGCTTTATCGAGCTCATCGGACCTGACGCCAACGTAGGTGAGACCGGTCGGCAGCGTGATGCTCGTCGACAATGCACCGGCGAGTGTCGCGTGGTCATATTTCATGTCGATCACGATCGCGCCCTCGCGGCCCTGACCGATCGTGAAGTACTTCGATTTATCTTGGCCCTTGGAGTTCGATCGGCCCATCGGCTTCACTTGGATCCACGCGTACGGGTCGGACGACGAACGGGCGACTGCGGCCTGATCGGCGGTCAGCACGGTTGCCGCAGGGGCGGGCGGCGCTGTCGTCGTTGTCGTGCCGGCATCATCAGCAACTGCGCTGGCGGCTACGACAAGCAGCGTGAGCGCTGCGAAAAGAATCGCAACCACTCCTCGCCGTCTCAGTGCAAGCCGTCTCATCGACCCCTCAGTCGTTGTGATTGGCAGTCGAACAATGCCAAGGAGCGGGAATCGTAAAGCATTGGTGACGAACCTGCAGGTCGAGTCATAACCGTGACGCTGCGATCGGGGCTATCGTGGAGGCATGGCATCGCCAGAGACCATGCCGTTTCTCGCCGATCGTCCGCTAGCACCTGTCGACGTTGCGGACATCGAGCGACGGGCACGTCTCTTGTCAGGCGTACTCAGCGTTCAGCCGGGCAAAACGGACGACCAGGTTGACGTCACGTACGACCCCGACGTCTTGCGAGCCGAACTGCTCCGGCTGCAATTAGAAAGCCCCTACCTGCGGCTAGCGGGGCAGGAATCTCTCGGCGCCCGCCTTCGTCATGCGTTAGCACCTCGACGTCTTTCGCATACGGTCTCCTTGCTGTGGCATGCGCCAAACCGCGTCGCACTTGCCTTTGTCGGCATCACGCTCGTCTTGCTCCTTGTCGGCGTGGTTGTGGAGCGGTTCTCCGAGACCGCAGCACTGCCAATCTGGGCTGTCGCGTACTTCACCGGCGGCTGGTTCGCTCTCCGGACGACGCTGGGGTCCTTGCGTCATCGCAAGCTCGACGTCGATTTGCTGATGTTGATCGCCGCCGCCGGAGCTGCCGCCGTCGGTGCCTACTGGGAGGGGACAGTTCTTCTGTTCCTCTTCTCGCTTGGCAACGTGCTCGAGGAGTTTGCGCTTGGTCGGACCGAGGCGTCGATTCGTGCCCTGATGGATTTGCGGCCCGAGATCGTCTTGATCAAGGAGGCAGACGGGTCGGAACGCGAAGTCCCAGCCGACGAGATCGAGGTTGGCATGATCGCGATTGTGCGACCGGGCGACCGGATCCCCGTCGACGGCGTCGTCACGTTGGGTCAATCCGCGGTTGATCAATCGGCGATCACGGGTGAGTCGTTGCCGGTTCCACGTGATGCGGGACAGGACGTTTTGGCGGGCTCGGTCAATCTCGATGGGTATCTCGAGGTGCGGATTGTGCGACGTGCTGATGAGACAGTGCTGGCGAAGGTGATCGATCTCGTCAAAGACGCGCGTGAGCAGCGGGCGCCGGCTCAACGCATGCTCGATCGCTACCAGCCGCTCTACGTCGTTGGTGTCCTCGGAATCAGCGGCGGGGCGTTGTTGGTTCTGTTGGCGATGGGCCATAGCTTCAACGAGGCGTTCTTGCAGTCGATGACGCTGCTGGTAGTCGCATCACCGTGCGCGCTGGTGATTTCTGTACCGGCAACGATGCTGTCGGCCATTGCGGCCGGCGCTCGTCACGGCATCCTCGTCAAGGGGTCGGGGCC
>JBAXOM010000091.1:0-8431 GCA_037133215.1 Thermoleophilia bacterium
CTCTACCCGACAAGCACGTTGCTGACCATCACCGCGGCAACGCTGCGGTTGGTCGCTGGGTCGATCAGCACGAGGCTGCCCATCGCTCGATTGTCCGCGTACGTCTCGAGTACCAGCGGCTGAGCCGCAAAGATCGAGACAACGCCGAGGTCGTTGGCTTCCAACACGTCGGCGGGAACGTGCTCCATCGTGTCGAGCTCGAGGCGTTCGTGGAGTTCTTCGACGATGACAGGGACCGTCCGGGTGCCCTGTCGAGCCTCGAGGCGAGCGGGGATTGTCAGTGGCTGCTCGTCGAGCCAGGCAACCGTCGCGCGAAAGCGAGTTGCGACGAGTGGCGGTTCGGCGGCGAGCGCGATCACATCGCCACGGGAGACGTCGATGTCGTCTTCGAGGTGGAGCGTCACGCTGAGTGGTGCGCTGGCACTTTCGCGCTCGTCACCGAGCACGTCGATCTTGGCGATCCGCGATGTCGCGCCGGATGGCAGGGCCACGATCTCGTCGCCGACGGTGACAGCACCACTGTCGATCCGGCCTGCGAGACCACGAATGTCATGCGTGCCTTCGTCGTGTCGAATGACCCACTGCACAGGCATGCGGAAAGCCGTTTCGATGACGGGTGGGTCAAGGTCGTGGAGGACCTCCAAGACCGTCGGACCGTCGTACCAGGGAGTTTCGGGCGAGTGCTCGGTGAGGTTGACGCCGTTGAGTGCCGAGAGCGGAATCGCAGTGATCCGCGGTCCGTCGATCTGAGCAGCGGACGCAACCAACTCGTCGGCGATCTCGATGAATCGCGCTTCGTCATAGTCGACAAGGTCGATCTTGTTGACGCAGGCGATCACGTCGCGCACGCCGAGCATGCCGCAGATCGCGAGGTGTCGACGCGTCTGCGCCGTCGTGCCGTTCTTCGCGTCGACCAGCAGAATCGCGGCATCGGCGCCGGCAGCGGCCGTCACCATATTGCGCGTGTACTGCACGTGCCCCGGTGCGTCGCCAAGCAAGATGCGCCGACCATTGGCATCGAAAGAGCGGTAGGCAACATCGATGGTGATGCCCTGCTCGCGTTCGGCGCGCAGACCATCCGTCAGTAGCGCTAGGTCGATACCTTTGCGACCACGCTTGCGACTGGCCTCTTCGACGGCTTCGATCTCATCGCCGCGTAGGTGCCCAGTCTCGTAGAGCAAGCGGCCAATCAGCGTGCTCTTGCCATCATCGACCGAGCCGACAGCAACGACGTGGAGCTTCGGGGTTTCGACTGGCATTAGAAGTACCCGTTGCGCTTGCGGTCTTCCATCGCGGCTTCGGACGTCTTATCGTCCGCCCGCGAGGCGCCACGCTCGGAGACATCCGAGTTGCGGGTCTCCTCAATGACGGCCGCCACGGTCGCTGCGGTCGAGGCAATCGATCCGGTGCACGTCATGTCACCGACGGTGCGGAAACGCACGGTCTCGGTGAAGACCTCTTCGTGCGGCAGGCGCTCAATCTCTTCGACGGCTGCGAGCAGCATGCCAGCGCGAAGAAAGACCTCGCGCTCGTGCGCGAAGTAGATCGACGGCAGCTCGAGCCCTTCACGCTCGATGTAGGACCAGATATCGATCTCGGTCCAGTTCGAGAGCGGAAACACGCGGAAGTGCTCGCCGTTGCGGAGCTTCGTGTTGTAGATCGTCCACGGCTCGGGGCGCTGATTGCGGGGGTCCCACTGGCCGAAGGCGTCGCGATGCGAGAAGAAGCGCTCCTTGGCGCGGCTGCGCTCTTCGTCTCGTCGCGCTCCACCAAAGCAGGCGTCAAAGCGGTGCTCAGCGATTGCGTCAAGCAGGGTCGTTGTCTGCAGCCGATTGCGACTCGCGTGCAGACCCGTCTCGTCTTGCACTCGGCCCTGGTCGATCGAGTCCTGCACCTTCGCGACGATCAAACGCTCGTCAACGTCTGTGGCGAAACGATCGCGGTACTCGATTACCTCGGGAAAGTTGTGCCCCGTATCGACATGCATCAAGGGAAACGGCAGCCCGGCAGGCGCGAAGGCCTTGATGGCAAGGTGGGCAAGCACGATCGAGTCTTTGCCACCGCTAAACAGCAACACGGGGCGCTCACACTCGGCGGCGCACTCACGAATGACGTGGACGGCCTCGGCCTCGAGGACGTCGAGCGTGGTCATTTCTGTTAGCAAGGTCATGCGGGCAACTCCGGGTGGGTGAGGCGGATGCGGCGGTAGAGGGCGATGACGCCGAGGGCAACCACGGCAAACCAGATCACCAGACCGGCGGGTGGTAGTGGTAGACCGGCTTTAACGCCGAGCGAGCCAGCTGCAGCCAGAAGGACTCCTGCAAGCGCACAGCGCAACGCGAGCGCTGGGAGTTTGACCGAAATCTTGGCACCAACGAGAACGCCGGGAATCGAACCAACCAAGAGCAACCCAGCAAGACCAAAGTCCACGTTGCCAAGGATGATGTTGCCGATCGAGGCCGCCCAGAGCAGCAGAGCGGCGTGGAAGACGTCGGTGCCGACCACGCGGTGTGGCGCCAACTGGAACACGGCAATCAAAAGCAGTGCGAGTACCGCGCCACTGCCAGCCGACGTCAGACCGAGCACGAAGCCGACAAGCAGCCCAGAGATGATCGCGGCGACCCACTGGTTTTTCGGCGCGCGCTCGGGACGTAGCGGCGGCGGAAACAGCGTCTGCCAAAGCATCGCTATGCCACAGATTGCAATCGCGATCGCCACCACGATGATTAGTGGTGTGTCGATTGCAAAGCCGACGTGATCTTTGAGGTAGCTGAGCAAGAACACTGCGCCCAGTGCTGCTGGGACACTGCCAACGGCGAGTTGCAGCGACAGTCGCAGGTCGACGGTGCTCTTCTTGAAGTGGCTCGCGCCGCCAACCGTCTTGGTGACTGCTGCGTAGAAGAGGTCGGTACCGATTGCACTAACCGGCGGGACGCCCGCCACGATGACGAGCAACGGGGTCATGATCGAGCCGCCACCGACGCCTGTGGCACCGACGAGCAGGCCCACGCCGACGCCGAACATAATCATCAAAAGTTCGTGGTTCATGCGACCGGCCCTCCAGCCGGGTGGAGACCGCACTCAGTCTTTTCGGAGTTCGCCCAGCGGCCCTCGCGACCGGCTCCAGGCTTCGTGCAATGTGTGCAGCCAATCGACGAGTAGCCTGCGGCGTGCAGCGGATTGACAGGTAGGTCGCGCTCGTTGATGTAGGCCCAGACGTCGTCGAGTGTCCAATCGGCGAGTGGGCTGATCTTCCAGATCCCTCGCGCCTCGTCGTACTCCACCTTGCGCGTGTTGGCGCGGGTGGGAGCCTGATCACGACGCAGGCCGGTGATCCACGCATCAAGCGCACCGAGCGCACGGCCGAGTGGCTCGACTTTGCGGATGCCACAGCACGCGTTCGGGTCGGTCTCCCAGAGCCGGTCGCCATGCGCGGCCGCCTGCTCGTCGAGCGTCGGTCCGTGAAACGACTCGACTTTGGTGTTGTAGCGCTGTTCGACGGTCTGCCAAAGCGCGTAGGTCTCGGGGAAGAGGACACCGGTGTCGAGCGCGAAGACGCGCGTGTCGGCGCGAGCGGCAAACGCCATCTCGAGCAAGACCGATTCCTCCTGCTGGAAGGAACAGGCGAGCGCAATGCCTGGCTGGAATGCCTCGAGTGCGGCCGCAATGATCACGTCGGCAGTCAGAAGTTCCGCCTCGTCGGGCGTAAATGGCAAGGGGTTAATGGGTGTCATCTGCGTCGAAAGAGAGCGGCCTGCTCTCACACGTTCTAGAAGCATACCTTATGTCCTGTAATGGTATTGCTTATAACAAACCGTTATCGATCAGCGTTTCACCTATTCGATTTCTGATCCCTGCCAGAGCGGGGATGCCTGAGCCGCCGGTATCGTCTCGTTCGTGACCTCTGCGCCCGGCTTCTCCGCACTCTCACTCCGCCTCTCCGACGAGCCGGACCCGGCCTGGGAAGTGCACGCCATTGCCTCCCAGCGGCGAGCCGCGGGCGAGGACATCATCATGCTGTCGATTGGTGAGCCGGACTCGCCTCCTCCCGCTGAAGTGCTGGCAGAGATCGAGGCGTCGATCGCCCGTGGTCGTACCCGCTACTCCAACGCGCGAGGCGAGGACAACGTGATCGCGGCGATCTGTGCCTACGCCACGAAGCAGGCCGGCCGCGAGATCCGTCCCGAGCACGTCAACTTCTTCCCTGGCGCCCAGACTGCCCTGTTCGGCATGTTGATGACTGTCGTCGGTCCCGGCGACGGTCTGATCGTGCCCGAGCCGTTCTATGCGCCGTATACGCAGGTGCTGGGTGCGACTGGCGTCGAGGTCTCACACATCGCCCTGCGCCCCGAGCACGCTTTCCATCCGTCGATCGACGAACTGCGCGCCGCGATCACGCCGCGCACGCGCGCGATGGTGATCACTAACCCGCACAACCCAACCGGCTCCGTCCTGACACGCGACGAGCTGATGGCGATCGCCGAACTCTGCCGCGAACACAACATGTGGCTCGTCGCGGACGAGGTCTACAACGAGTTCATCTACGAGGGCGAATTCACGAGCGTCCTCGCTCTCGAAGGCTTTGAGGACCGTACAATCGCGCTCGGCACGCTCTCCAAGTCGTACGCCATGACGGGCTTTCGCCACGGCTGGGCGATCTCGCCCGCCGAAGCCGGCGCGCGCGCCGGCGTGCTGCTCGAGGCGATGCTGTTTGGCTGCGTGCAATTTATTCAAGACGCCGGGGCCGTCGCTCTCTCTGATGGCGGGGCCTTCCCCCGCGCCGAACGCGAGAAGTACCTACGCCGCCTCGACAAGGTGATGGCCGAGCTCGAGGGCTCCGACGTCATTCGTCCCCGTCGCCCCGAGGCCGGCATGTTCGTGATGATCGACATTCGCCCGAGCGGGCTCGACGCCGATACCTTCGCCAAGCGCCTGCTCGACGAGCAAAAGGTTGCCGTCTTACCGACCCACACGTTTGGGCCATCTGGCGCGGGCCACGTCCGCATCTCGCTCGGCATGGACGATGACACGCTGGTCGAGGCGACGCGACGCATCCGCCGCTTTGCCGACTCGCTCTAGCCATGGCTGATACGCCAACCCTAACTCTCGAGAACTGGCTCTGGGACATGTACGGCTCGCGGTCGTTGCAGCGCACGGCAGAGTTTCGCCCAACCGCGACGATCAGCCGTGGCACGGGGCCCGTACGAGAACTGCCCCTCACACCGATCGAGCTTGGGCACCTCACACTCAAATCGCGTACCGGCGAGATGATCACGCTCGACCAGCACCTCGAGACATCAGCTACCGAAGGCCTCGTCGTGATCCAGGACGGATCGATCGTCTACGAGCGCTACCTCAACGGCCTTCAGCCCGATACGCGCCACCTGCTCGCGAGCGTGACGAAGTCGATGTGCGCAACCCTCCTCGGCATCGAGATCGCCAAGGGCACGTTGGCGCGCGAGGCGCTCGTCGCCGACGTTGCGCCCGAGTTCGTAGGCACGAGCATCGCCGATGCGACGGTGGGCCAGGTCATCGACATGACGGCCGGCACCGCTTTCGAGGAGATGCACGACACGCTCTCGGAGCAAGGCCAAGTCTCGGACGTCACGCGCTTCATGCAGCAGGCGGGCACGCTCCCGCTCGGTGGCGAGGAGCCGATCGGCACGCTCGCACTGTTTCGCCAGTTTGGGCTCGCCTATCCCCATGGCGACCACTTCGAATACCGCACGCCTCTGACCTGCGCGATGGGTCGCATCCTCGAGGTCGCGACTGGTCGACCGTACGTCGAACTCTTCTCCGACGAGGTCTGGTCGCAACTCGGCATGGAACACGACGCGGCGATCCTCGTCGATACGGTCGGCTTCCCCTTTACGGGCGGTGGCATGCTCGCGACGCTGCGCGACGTCGCACGCTACGGACTGGCCCACCTCAACAATGGTGTCGTCGAAGGGCGTCAGGTAATCCCGACCGATTGGATCGCCTCAACGCGCGATGGCCACGACAACACGCGTCGCGCCTTTGCACGCTGCCCTCAGCTGACCGAGCAGGACCTCGCCGGTTGGTCCGAGTATCGCAACGCATTCTGGGTCGTCGAGCCCGGCTGCATCTATGAGGCGCTCGGACTGTTTGGCCAGGTCTGCCGCATCAACACCGAGACGCGCACGGTGATTACCCGCTTCTCTGCACAGCCGATGGCTGAGCGGACCGAGATCGGGTTCGAGACGTACCGCGCGCACGCTGCCATCGAGGCAGCACTCTGACGTCGGGTAAACGACGCGCGACACTCGCGGACGGCTCGCTGTTTTGCCCTCTGGTATCATCGAATAAATCGACCTCAGCACCTTCGAAAGGAACCACGTGGCCACGCAACACAACCACATCCTGATCACGGGTACCTCCTCTGGGATCGGCAAGGCAACGATGGAAGCAGCGCTCGAAGCCGGCTACCACGTCTTCGCTGGTGATCGCTCTGTGGAGACGAATGAGCAGCCCGGCGAGCAGGACAATCTGACGCGGCTCCACCTCGACATTACGAACGATGACGATATCGCCGCCGCTGCCGCCGTGATCTTGAACCACGTTGGCGATGCCGGTCTCGACGGCCTCGCGAATATCGCTGGCATCGGCATTCCTGGTCCACTCGAGACCCTCCCGATCAGCGCGCTACGAGCCTCATTCGCCGTTGATGTCTTTGGCCAGATCGCACTGACACAAGCACTACTGCCATCGATTCGCAGCGCACAGGGACGCATCATCTTTATCGGCTCAATCGGTGACCGCGTCACAATTCCGTTCATGGGCGCGCTCACGGCCGCTAAGTCGGCGATCGCCTCACTGAACGACACACTGCGTCAGGAGCTCGCCCCTTGGGGCATCGAAGTGATTCTGGTCGAGCCGGGCTTCATCAAGACGGGCGCCAACGAGACGTCAAAGGCGATGATCGATAAGGTCAGCGAGAACTTCACCCCGACGCAGGCCGCCCTCTACGGGGAAACATTCAAGAAGTTCACTGACGCGGGCTATAAGACGCAGGAGGCCGGTAGCCCACCGGAGGGTGTGGCTAAGACGATCCTTGAAGCACTGACGACGAAACACCCTAAAGCGCACTATCTCACTGGCTCCAAAGCACACCTCATGGCCGCGGTAGGAAAGTTGCCAGCGAGCGTGCAGGACGCCGGCAAGCGAAAGATGTTTGATCTACCCGACAAGGGCGAAAAGGTTGAGTAGTGGACTCGGCGGGAAGCCTGGCGCTCGCCTCACACGCGCTTAGACCCAGCAGCTAGACGATCCGGCCGGCATCGCGCAAGAGCTCGGCGACGCGCTCACGCGGCAGGGCCGGGACACGACGCCCAAGCCTGCCCGGCATCTCCTCGTTGGCGACAAGGGCATTGACGATCGCCTCCTCGACGCACTGCACCGTCGCGGCAAAGAGACCATCGATCCTTGTCCAGGGCAAGAACGAGAGCGAGGAAATCTCGGCGGTCGTTGGCTCACCAAGCGGAAAGCCACCCGAAAATGCACCGGAGTTTGCCGTCGAGAAGGCAAGAAAAATGTCGCCCGAGAAGTGCGAGCCCGTCGTGCCGAGTCGAGCCAAGCCGAGCGGCACCCGGCGTGCCAGCGCCTTCATCTGCGGCGGCAGGAGCGGCGCGTCTGTCGCGAGAATCACGATGATCGAACCGGCCCCGGGCGGGACCACCCAATCGTCCGAGCCAAGCGGATCATCGTCTGCGAGCGCCTCACCAAGGTGGACGCCCGCAATCGTCAACTCACCGCGACTGCCAAAATTGCTCTGCACAAAGACGCCAACGGTGTAGGTCTCAGACCCCCACGCAACCTGCCGCGAGGCTGTGCCACTGCCTGCCTTAAAGCCGCAGCAGTTCATCCCCGTGCCACCACCAACCGAGCCCTCCTCGAGCGGGCCAGATGCGGCCGAGTCAAGGGCAGCATGGACCTCTTCTTCGGTGATGCGGCGGTCGTTGATCGCGTGCAGAAAGCCGTCCCACGTCTCGGCCGCAACCGGCAGCGCCCACTCGTCGTTCGGGTCGGGGAAGCGCTCGTGGACCCAGCTATTGATGCCCGCCTGGGCAATGCCAACCGCAGCCGTACTGGTAATCGCAATCGGCAGGCTGACGGTGCCCGACTCCTCGATCCATGCCCAGCCCGTCATCTCGCCGTTGCCGTTGAGCGAGTAGACGCCCGCGGCGCACGCATCGTGCGGATGGGCCTTACCGCGCGGATGGATACCCGTCACACCGGTACGCACATCGTCACCCTCGATCACCGTTGTGTAGCCAACCTCAACGCCCGGCACATCGGTGATGGCATTCCACGGGCCGGGCGTGCCCGTAAAGGGAATGCCGAGGGAGCGAGCACGAGGCTTGCCGGATGGGGTGACGAGCTGGGGATCACTCATGCCGCAGACGGTACCGGA
>JBAXOM010000092.1:0-8148 GCA_037133215.1 Thermoleophilia bacterium
GATCGTGTCGCCGAGCGCGCCGGCGATATTCCGTTGCCGCGTTGGCGTGGCGAGACACAGCGAATTGCGGGGGGCATCGACGTTGTCAACGATTCCTACAACGCCAATCCCACGTCGATGGAGGCGGCATTGCGACTCCTCGCAGAGACCCCGACCGAAGGCCGTCGCATCGCCGTGCTGGGGCTGATGGCCGAGCTCGGACCAGACGCAGATCGGTACCACCGGGAGGTCGGAGCGCTGGCGGCGAGGGTCGGGATCGATATGGTGGTCGCCGTGGGGGATCTCGCACGTGCCTATCTCGACGGAGCTGGTGATGGTGTGGTCGGCGTTGCCGTTGCCGATACTGACGCCGCTGTCGAACAGCTACTCGCAACGGTGCAGGCCGGTGACCGCGTGCTCGTGAAGGGTTCGCGCGCCGCTGGCTTAGAGGTTGTGCCCGTTCTGCTCGCAGAACGCCTCGAGGACGCCACAGCATGACCAACGTGCTCGCCTCTGGCGTTGTCGCAATCCTGATCTCGATCTTTGCGGGACCCCGGTTTGTTGGCCTGTTACGTCGGTACAAAGTTGGACAGCGCATCCGCGACGAAGGACCCGCTGGCCACCAGACCAAGTCCGGCACACCCACCATGGGCGGCCTGATGATCATCCTTGCCACGTTGGTGCCGTACCTGATCTTCTCGTCGTACGGGGCTCGCAGTCTGGCGGTTCTTGGCGCGATGATCGGCTGTGGCCTGATTGGGTTTATCGACGACTACCTCAGCGTGATTCGCCGACGGTCGCTCGGTCTGCAGGGGCGTTGGAAGCTCGTTGGTCAACTGATCATCTCGATCGGGATTTGTTTTGTCGCTGTGCATGAGGGAATTTCCACCAGCATTTTTGTGCCGATCGCAGACATTCACGTCAACCTTGGACCGGCCTGGTACGTCCTCGTCTTCCTGATCGTGGTCGGCGCATCGAATGCGGTCAACTTGACTGACGGCCTCGATGGCCTGGCCGCGGGCACCTCCACGATTGCGATGCTCGCCTTTACGTCGATGTGTGTGATTGGTTTCCAGGTTGGTCAGCGGGCACTGTCAATGCCAGGTATTGACGACACGTCGACGGGTCCTGGACTGTTTGATCTGCAACGCCAGACCTCAGAGACGCTGGACCTCGCGATCCTGGCCGCAGCGCTCCTAGGAGCGTGCGTGGGGTTTCTGTGGTTCAACAGTTATCCCGCTGAGGTTTTCATGGGGGACACCGGTTCGCTCGCACTCGGTGGTGCGTTGGCGGGCTTTGCGATCTTTACAAAGACCGAGCTCTTGTTGCCGTTGATCGGGGGTATCTTCGTCGCCGAAGCCGCGAGCGTGATCATCCAAGTGATCAGCTTCCGCCGCTTTGGTCGCCGCGTCTTCTTGATGGCGCCGATCCACCATCACTTTGAAATGAAAGCCTGGAGCGAAACGAAGATCATGTTCCGCTTCCTGATCGTGGCATCGATCTTTGCCTCAATTGCCTTCGTTCTCTACTACGTGCGCTTCAACCAATACGCATGAGCGGCGACCTCGAGTTACCGAGACATCCGCTCGTGCTCGGCGCGGCGCGTTCTGGTCGAGCAGCAGCACGAGCGTTGCTGGAGGCCGGTGTAGAGGTAACGCTTGTCGATGACAAGCCGAGCGACAGTACCGATGCACCCTGTGAGATCGTGGCGCCGGATACCGTCGACGTCGCGGAGTTTGACGTCATCGTCAAGAGCCCCGGCATTCCGAGCAATCACCCGTTGCTCGTTGCGGCGCGCGAGCTCGAGTTGCCCATCTGGGCAGAGGTCGAGCTTGGCTATCGCCTGTTGCCGCCGGGCGCACGTGTGATTGGCGTGACCGGCACGAACGGCAAAACGACGACGACCGAACTCGTTGGCGCGATGCTCTACGCGGCCGCATTGCCGTACGTCGTCTGTGGCAATGTCGGAACGGCATTGTGCGAGGTCGCAGTCCACCTCCCACAGGGCGGCATCGCAGTCTGCGAACTGTCGAGTTTCCAACTCGAAGACATCATCAGCTTTCACTGTGACGCCGCAGCGCTGATCAACATCACGCCAGATCACCTCGATCGACACGGCTCGCTTGAGGCATACGAGCAAGCAAAGTTGCGGATCTTTGAGACGCAGGACGAGAACGACATCGCCGTCCTCAACGACGACGATCCTCACTGTGCCGGCCTCTCGCGACTACCCGGCGACGGCGAGATCGTACGTGTTCGCGGAGCCGACGCTGAGGCCTTCGGGTTCGACGACGGGTACTTGCTGGGTGACCATAATCGTGAGAACGTGGCCGTGGCCGCGGCACTTGTGCAGGCCGTGGGTGTCTCGCCCGAGTGCATTGCCGCAGCTATTCACGATTTTGAGCCCGTCCCTCATCGCCTCGAGGATTGCGGCAGCGTGGGGGGTGTCCACTACTGGAACGACTCCAAGGCCACGAATGTCGACGCCACGATCAAGGCGCTGACCGCGTTTCCGGACGGTGCCGTGCGGTTGATTCTTGGTGGTAGCGATAAGGGCGCAGATTTTACGTCGCTCGCTGAGGCGCTTCCGGGTCGCATTCGACGGGCCTATCTGACGGGTCCGGCGGGCGCACGCATGTTTGACGCGCTCACTTCGGCCGGCGTTGATGCTCTCGTCTGCACAGATTTTGACGATGCCGTCCACACGGCAGCACGCGATGCCGAAAGTGGCGAGCACGTTCTGCTCGCGCCGGCCTGTGCCAGTTTCGACGAATTTGCCGACTACGTGGCTCGCGGCGAGCAATTTCGCGCTTTGGTAACAGTGCTTGGAGCCGCGTAGATACAGGCAGAGGGGATGCGAATCGGGTGGCGAACCCACCTGTGTGCAACGCGCCAATCCTCTCCGGCTGTTTCGTTCTGACGACGGCACTCCCAAACTCTTGCGGCGCGAGTTACCACTGGAAGCCCAGGTCCTGGCGATCGTCACGATCTGCCTGACGGTGTTCGGTCAGTTGATGGTCTACTCGGCCTCGAGCGCATACGCGATGACGCATTCCGAGTTCAACTTCGACTCGTTGTATTTCATCAAGACCGGCATCATCTACACCGTTGTTGGTGTGGCACTGATGATTGGTCTCATTTTCGTGCCAGCAGGCTGGCTTCGTCGATTTGCACCAGTCATCTTTATCGCCTCGTTGGTCGGACTCGTAGCGGTCAAGGTGCCCGGCATTGGAGTCTCTGCGAATGGTGCAGCGCGCTGGCTTGCGCTCGGACCAATCACGATCCAGCCGTCGGAGTTTGCGAAAGTGGGCACGCTCCTGATCGTTGCCGCCATGCTCGCAACCAAGAAGCGCCCACCCGGAACGCTGAAAGAGCTCCTCATGCCAGTTGGGCTCGTGGTGGGGATCGTCTGCGCACTGATCATGGTCCAGCCCGATCTCGGCACGACACTCGCCGTCTGCATCATGGTTTTTGCGCTGCTCGTCGCTGCAGGAACCAAGACTTCACTGTTGGCCAAGGTGATGGCAATCAGTATTACGCTCGGCGCCGTGATGATCTATGCGGCGCCGTATCGACGTGATCGCATCTTTGCGTTCCTCGATCCGTGGGGACAGAGCGCTGATGGCGCGTATCAGGTTGTCCAGTCGATGATCGCGGTCGGGTCTGGCGGTATCTTTGGCGTTGGCTTGGGCGGTAGCGTGCAGAAAGTGAACTTCCTCCCCGAGGCACATACCGACATGATCTTTGCCGTGATTGGCGAGGAGTTGGGTCTGATCGGAGCCCTCATCATCGTCGGACTCTTCGGTGCTTTTGCCTGGGCGGGCTACACAATCGCCATGCGTACAGCCGATCCATTTCAGCGCCTGCTTGCGGCCGGTGCGACGGCGCTGATCGTCGGCCAGGCAATTGTCAATCTCGGCGCCGTGATGGGCATCTTGCCGCTGACGGGTATCCCACTGCCACTGATCTCCTACGGCTCGTCATCAAGGATCGTGATTCTCGCGCTCGTGGGCGTCTTGATCGCGATTAGTCGTGAGCCCCAGATGTTGCCGACAATCAAGCGCACGCGTGCACCAGAGCCCGCGCCCGAGAGTCCAACGCCGCGCCCGTCCCGGCGACGCCCCGTCGCAAATGTCGGCTAGGCGCCGCAGCGTCCTCTAGCCTTGGAGGCATGCCAGTGCGGATCCTGATTGCCGCTGGCGGAACCGTTGGTCACGTTGCACCAGCGCTGGCCGTCGCCGACGCCCTGCGTGAGCGTGGTGCCGATGTCACCTTTGCGGGCACACCGACGCGTATCGAGGCCGAACTCGTGCCAGCTCGCGGCTACCCGTTTATGCCGTTCGTCGTAGAGGGTTTTCCGCGCCGCCCGAGTCTCAAGTTGGTCAAGGCGCTTGGTCGTGCAACCGTCGCTCCCGTGGCGTGTTCTCGCATCATCAAGACCGTTCGTCCCGACGCCGTATTTGGAGCCGGAGGCTACGTCGCTGGTCCGATGTTGGTGGCGGCCCGTCGGCATTCCATTCCCTCAGCACTGAGTGAGGCTGACGCTCGACTTGGTCTCGCGAATCGTCTCGCGGCACCCCTGGTCGATCGCGTCTTTTTGGCGTTTCCTGTCGCTGGTCGCACGGGCGATAAGTACCTCGTGACTGGTCGTCCTGTCGACCGGGCCTTTATCGAGACCACGCGCGCCGAGGCCCGCGAGCAACTCGGTATCTCGAGTGACGAGCGAGTGATCGTCGCGTTCGGTGGTTCGCTCGGCGCAGGCCCCATTAACAGTGCGTTGCGTACTGCCTACGACGACGCGGTACCGGTCGGACAACGGGTCTATCTGATCGCCGGTCGCGGCAAGGCACGCGCCACAGGGAGCCCCGACCGTTTTGAAGAACAAGAGTTCACGAGCGCTCTGCCCGTATTGCTCGCGGCCTCCGATGTGGTGATAGCGCGTGCTGGGGGCTCGGTTGCCGAGGTGGCAGCGGCCGGTCGAGCAGGGGTGCTGATCCCCTGGGCTGGCGCCGCAGACGATCACCAAACCTTGAACGCGGCATCGTTTGCAGCCGCCGGTGCGGCGATAGTGATCTCCGACGCAAACCTGACTCCGCACGGGCTGCGTAAGGCGATCGATGGCATCGTCGGAGACATCGGGCGCCGAACCGCCATGGAACAGGCAATGCTGTCTCTCGCCCGTCCAAACGCAGCACAGGAAATGGCGAATGAGCTCCTGCGCCTCGCCGAAGGGACGACGCGATGAGTATCCACATGGTTGGAGTCGGTGGCGCGGGCATGAGTGGTATCGCACGCGTGCTTGCACAGCGTGGGCAGGTCGTGACGGGCTGCGACCGCGAGGAAAGTCTGCTGACGAAGAAGCTGATTGCAGAAGGCATCGCCTGCGAGATCGGTCACAGCGCAGAGCACGCCGAGACCGCTGAGCGTCTGATTGTCTCGGGCGCAATTCCCGATGACGCCCCCGAGTTGATCCGCGCGCGCGAGCTGGGGCTACCAATCCAACACCGAGCAGAGGCCCTCGCCGAGATTCTGCGAGAACACACCGAACGCGTTGTCGTCACGGGTGCGCACGGCAAGACCACGACGAGCGCCATGCTGGCCGCTGCCGCCGTGGAATTGGGGCTCGACCCAACCTTCGTCGTCGGTGGCGACGTTCGTCAACTCGGAACCAACGCCCAAGGTGGGGCGGACCGGATCGCGATCGTCGAGGGCGATGAGTCCGATCGCTCTGTTCGGCAACTACCAGCCACGATTGGTGTCGTGCTCAACGTCGATTTCGATCACGTCGACCACTACGACTCTGTCGAGGATGTCGTCGCACTGTTGGGCGAGTGGGCCGACACCGTGCCAACAGACGGATTGATCGTGCTCGGTGACGGTGTGGCGATTTCCCCGGCGGCCGAGGTTGCGCGCTTTGGTGTTGGTCCAGGCGACGGATTGCGAGCGTTGGACGCGGCTGCCGACGGCGATGGCGTGGCGTTTCGTCCTTCGCGTGGCCCCGAACGGGTGCGCCTCGCCGTGCCTGGTGTTCACAATGCTGGCAATGCCTGTGCGGCAGCACTGGTGCTGGAGCGGCTCGGCGTGCCACTCGACGAAGCCTTTGCGGCGCTCGAGCGATTTGAAGGCGCGGGACGCCGTTTCGAAGTAGTCGGTCGCGCCTTCGGTTACACCGTCGTCGACGATTACGCGCACCATCCGACCGAACTTGCCGCGGCCATCGCCGCAGCGCGTGGGCGCGAGCCAAAGCGCCTGATCGTGCTCTTTCAGCCGCACATGCCGTGGCGCACGATCGCGTTTGGTGAGGAGTTCGCGGAGGTCTTGAAGGCCGCCGACCGCGTGATCGTCGTCGAGACCTACGTCGCGCGTGGCGCGCCCGACCCCGAGGCCAGCGCACGACGCATTGCCCAGCTGGTTGGTTCGAAGGCCGTCTTTATCGCCACGGGTGGTGCGGCAGCCCGCGAGATCCAAGGGATCGCACGTAACGGTGATCTCATCCTCTGCTGCGGTGCCGGCCCCGTCGACCGCATTGCTCGGGCGATACTCAATTGAGCACGCTGCCCCCCGGTGTCACCACTGATGTGCCACTCAGTCGCTTTACGACGATCGGTACGGGTGGCCTCGCGCAGTATCTGGCTGAACCCAACGAGGAACTCGCACTGCAGACGATGCTCGAGTGGGCCGAACAAGAGCAGCTAGCGATCGCCGTGATTGGCCTTGGCTCAAACCTCTTGCCAGCGGACACCGGTTTCGCAGGCCTCGTCTTACGCCTCGACGGAGCCCTCGCTGCGATCGAGGTTACCGAGACTGGAGTGATCGCTGGTGGCGGTGCCACACTCGCCACGGTGGTGCGTAAAGTGGGCGAGGCTGGGCTCGCAGGGTTCGAGTTCGCCTGTGCGATTCCCGGCACGATCGGCGGCGCAGTGCGGATGAACGCCGGCGCCTACGGTCGCGAGTGCAAGGACGTGCTGGTAGGCGTCACGATCTGCAGCGCCAACGGCATTCGTCGCGCAGACGCAGACGAACTCGCCCTGACATATCGCCACTCGAACCTCAAGCCGGGGGAAATCGTGACGCAGGCAGAACTTGCCCTTGCCCCAGGCGATCCGGCCGACATCAAAGCGCTGGTGCGGGAATACCAAGATCGCCGCTCGGCCGCCCAACCACGCAAGGCACGGACCTTCGGCAGCGTCTTCAAGAATCCGGCTGGCGAACAGACCAGTGGCCAAATTTTGGAGGCCTGTGGGCTCAAGGGCTACACGGTTGGCGGTGCGCGGATCTCCGAGAAGCACGCCAACTTCATCGAGAATTTCGCCGACGCCACGTCTGCTGACGTGCTGGCGCTGATGGTTGAGGCCCGCCGCCGCGCGCGTGAACAGTTCGGCGTCGAACTCGAGCATGAGGTGCAGACGCTCGGCGACATCGTGATCCCGCCCGCGTAAGCCACCTCACACACGGGCGTCATGTAACGCTCGGTGCGATTAGGTTCGGTGTTTGTCACCTATGGCAGCTACCACGATTCCTGCTCTGTGCCCACGTCTCTCGGCTGACGCGATCCGTGACGTCTGTTCGCGTCCTGCCGTGCTGCTCGTGCTGGGCGAGGCGATCCCATCTGCCGCCGCAGCGAGCGCGGAGCAGCGCCGGCAGGCCGTTTCCGACGGTGTGGCGCGGGCGCTTCAGCTCGCCCGCGTGCTTGAGCAGGCGGGAGAGGTCGCGCGTTCTGACCAGCACGTGCTCGACGAGGCGCGAACGCGACTGTGGGAGCCGATTGACGTTGACCGTACGCGGGTACTCCAGCGGACAGGACCGGATGGTCTCTTCGCGTATCTCGTCGTGGAGGGTGCAACCCGCCGCGAGGCCTGGCGCGCGGACACGCAGCGGCGTCGACAGGTGCGTGTGGAGGCATTGCCGATCGATGCGGCAGAAGAGTCCGAACGCGACCCGGTTGATCTGGCGCACTTTCGGATCGACGTCGAGCGGACTGCCGCGTTGACGGCTGAGCGCATCGGCATACCGAATGACATCGCGTTGGGGTTGGTCAGTTCGGAACTCTCGTACGTCGAGGCTGGACGCCACACGGGCCGGTCGTCGAACAGTCTCTGGATGGCGATCTCGCGGCTGCGCCCCGAATGGCAGGGCGTGGCAGCACGGGGGAGGGCGGCAGGTCTCGGT
>JBAXOM010000093.1:0-7851 GCA_037133215.1 Thermoleophilia bacterium
CCGATCAAGTCCGTCTACGACTTCCATCTCGACACGCGCAATGCCGCGCGTATCGCGTCGGACGGCCAAGAGTTCGTCTCGATCATCGGCGAGTTTCCGCTCGTTGAGGGTGGCGAGGTCGAGTTGAAGGTCAAGATGAAGCCCGTGCCCGGCACGCAGACGTGGCTCGTGCGTGTCACCGAACTGGCCGAGCCGGTGCTGGTTGTCGACGAGATGCTGAAGGGCCCGTTCGCGAAGTTTCGCCACGAGCACCGCTTTGCCCCGAGCGCGCACGGCGGCACGATCCTGACCGACCACATCGAGTGGGCGCTGCCGGGTGGTCCGGCTGGTCGTCTCGTCGCGCCTATCGCGGCCAAGCTGATGGAGAAGTCGTTTGTCGAGCGCCAGGCCGCCACAAAGCGGATCCTCGAGGCAGACGCAGCGGCTCAGTCGTAATCAACCCCACTGCTGCGCCATACTCTGCGTATGCCGATCTTTGAGGGTTCCATTGACATCGACGTGCCGATCGAGGCCGTCTTCGCGTTTCATCTCGACACGCGCAACGTGCCGAGCGTCACGCCGCCCACGCAACAGGTGACGGAGATCGAGGGGACCTTCCCCCTCGTCCTCGGCGCCGAGGTGCAGATGATGATTCGCCAGGACCCAATCCCCACGGCTCAGCCATGGAAGATCCGGGTGACGGCACTCGAGGAGCCCACGCTGATCGTCGACGAGCTGTTCGACAATCCGAACTTCGTCCACTTCGTCCACACCCACCGCTTTGCCCCAACCGCGACGGGCGGCACGACGCTAACGGACCACATCGACTGGGAGATGCCAAACTCGATGGCGGGCCGCATGGCCACCCCCATCGCCAAGGGCATCCTCGAGAAGGTCTTCACAGCGCGTCAAGAACGGACGAAGGCGCTGCTCGAGGCCCGCTAGCGGCATTCGACGCGAAACCGGCACGCATCACTAACGCGTGAGGGCGGCCCGAAGGCCGCCCTCACGGTGGATCATTTCGTGTACCCAGCGGGTACGCGAGACCGTATTAGGGGGCGGGAGTCAGGTGACCGACGCAGGTGTCGGAGTGCGCGGACGCGCTGGTTCCATCCGGGCAAGTGGCAGGAACGTCGAGTTCGACCCACAGAACGTCCGTGAGCGTTGCGCCGGTGAAGTCCGCGCCGGTGAGATCGGCCCTGGCAAAATGCGCGTTCGTCAGATTTGCGCCGGTGAATTTCGCGCCCCCCGTCAAATCAGCATGCCAGAAATCGGTGCCCACAAGCTGGGCGTTACTGAAGTTGATCCCGCGCCGATTGATGGGGGAGGGGCCGAAGATGCCATTTCCAAAACTCATGCCTGAGGCATCCGAACCGGAGAAGTCGCCGTACCGTGCGGCGCTGCCGAGGGAGAGGACATACAGAGTGGCGTCCTTGCACACCGTGTGAGATGTAGGCGTGGCGTTCACGTCGCGGACGAAGGTGCAGGATGCAAGTCCAGTGCCACCGCCCGAGCCCGAGCCATCCGCACCCGCAGGTCCAGCCGGACCACGCGCGCCAGCCGGCCCGGCTGGACCAGCAGGACCCTGCGCGCCGTCCTTACCGTCCTTACCATCGAGCGCTTTGGTCGCGACCTTACTCAAATCGGAAGCTTGAATCGCACCACTGGCGATATCACTCGAACCGACCGCACCATCCTTAATGTCAGACGACTGAACCGCGCCATCCTTCAACTGCGTCGTACCAACCGAGTTAGGCGCCAGGGCAACGGCCGCATAGCCCGTCCCTCCCAACGCAACAAACAATGCAAGTGTGGCGATAACGGTCGCCGCCGAAGGTTTCTTCATACCTTCACGCTACGCAACCCAAACGCCTCGTTGGGATCGCTGTATAGGTACCCCTACCGCTCGCGCTACACCTGTAGGGCTAGCCCTATCGCGCCGCGTCTGTGCATGCCGACGCGGCGCGACGGGTAGTCCCGCGGAGCTGAACTACGTGCACTCGAGGCGACACCTGGCACGCATCACAAACGCGTGAGGGCGGCCCGAAGGCCGCCCTCACGGTGGATCATTTCGTGTACCCAGCGGGTACGCGAGACCGTATTAGGGGGCGGGAGTCAGGTGACCGACGCAGGTGTCGGAGTGCGCGGACGCGCTGGTTCCATCCGGGCAAGTGGCAGGAACGTCGAGTTCGACCCACAGAACGTCCGTGAGCGTTGCGCCGGTGAAGTCCGCGCCGGTGAGATCGGCCCTGGCAAAATGCGCGTTCGTCAGATTTGCGCCGGTGAATTTCGCGCCCCCCGTCAAATCAGCATGCCAGAAATCGGTGCCCACAAGCTGGGCGTTACTGAAGTTGATCCCGCGCCGATTGATGGGGGAGGGGCCGAAGATGCCATTTCCAAAACTCATGCCTGAGGCATCCGAACCGGAGAAGTCGCCGTACCGTGCGGCGCTGCCGAGGGAGAGGACATACAGAGTGGCGTCCTTGCACACCGTGTGAGATGTAGGCGTGGCGTTCACGTCGCGGACGAAGGTGCAGGATGCAAGTCCAGTGCCACCGCCCGAGCCCGAGCCATCCGCACCCGCAGGTCCAGCCGGACCACGCGCGCCAGCCGGCCCGGCTGGACCAGCAGGACCCTGCGCGCCGTCCTTACCGTCCTTACCATCGAGCGCTTTGGTCGCGACCTTACTCAAATCGGAAGCTTGAATCGCACCACTGGCGATATCACTCGAACCGACCGCACCATCCTTAATGTCAGACGACTGAACCGCGCCATCCTTCAACTGCGTCGTACCAACCGAGTTAGGCGCCAGGGCAACGGCCGCATAGCCCGTCCCTCCCAACGCAACAAACAATGCAAGTGTGGCGATAACGGTCGCTGCCGAAGGCTTCTTCATTTGAGCCACGTTATCTCGGAAAAAAGCCCATTGGTGTCTCTGTATAGGTACCCCTACCGCTCGCGCTACACCTGTAGGGCTAGCCCTATCGCGACCTAACCTAGACTGATCTCATCGTGCTCCGCCTCCTCCTACTCGAAGACGAGGACCTGCTGCGACTCACGCTCGCCACAGCGTTACCGGACGAGTCGATGACGGTCGTGGGCGCCCATGGCAACGCCAAGAGCGCGCTCGCTGCGGCTGCGGAAACCCCCTTCGACGTGCTCGTCACCGACCTCGACCTCGCTCAGGGCCAGGGTCCGAACGGCGTCGTCGTCGCCAACGTGCTGCGCCGCACGAAGCCCGAGATCGGTGTTGTGCTGCTGACGTCGTATTCGGATCCTCGCCTGGTCGGTACGAAGCTCGACCAGTTGCCTGAGCGCACCGAGTACGTTCGCAAGCACGCGCTCCGCGACATCGACACACTACGCGACGCAATTCGCCGCGCCGCACAGAGCGCGAACAAGCCGACGAGCCACGCTAGCGCGGTAAGCCTGACCGACACGCAGATCGAGACGATGCGCCTTGTCGCCCAAGGGCTCAGCAATTCCGAGATCGCGCGGCAGCGCGTCGTCACCGAGGGCGCCGTCGAGGTTTCCCTCCGCCGGATCGCTCGCAACCTCGGCTATAGCAACGACTCGACGCAGAATGTACGCGCCTTGATCGTGCGTGCGTACTTCGAGCTGTCCGGGGCCACCGGTGCCCAGCACAAACTCCCGTCCTAGCGCGCGCGAGTTGCTGGGTGGTCGCTGGGCGATCTCGCTCCGCGCCTGGCTGATCACCACGGCCCTGCTGCTGATCGGCGTGCCATTGGGTTTCAAGGCGACGCTGAATCTGGAGCCACAGACCATCGCGCTGCTCTCGGTCGTAGACTGGCTGATCTTCTCCGCCCTGTACCTCGGTGCGCATCTCACCGTCTTTCGCCACCGCCGCACCACGCCCGTCCACGTCGCGTGGCTTGTGGCGCTCGGACTGCTCTTCGGGTTAGCACGCTCGGCGACGATCTTCGCCCTACCGGAGTGCCGCGCCGTACTGGGCGACGGCTGGTCGGGCGCCCTGACAGTGGCACTGTGCTTCGCGCCGGGCAGCGTGATTTTGGCTGTGTTGTTGACCTACCTGATCGCGATCGCCGACTGGTACGCCACCGAACGCACACGCCTCCTGCACTTCGAGGTCGACGCCGAGGCCGCGCGCCTACGAGCGGTCGGCGCGCTCAACGCGGCACGCGCAGTCATCACAACACGCATCCAGACTGCCCTCGAGGAGCGGCTGAGCAGCATGGAACGCGCCACAAAAATCGACAGCGAACACTCTCAACTCTCCGACGCCCTACTCGACACCGCCGCCGACTACGTACGCCCCGAGAGCCACTTGCTCTGGCACGAGCAAGCCTCGACCCTGCAACTCAAAAGTCTCGGCGTCCTCGACCGGGCAAGCCTCTTGGCACCCCTGCCAATCGCACTGCCATACGCACTGTGGGCGATCGTGGCCTTCCCAGCGGCAGCCGCAAACTATGGCACTCTCAGCTCGCTCAAAGGCCCACTCGCTCTGCTCGGCGCCATGACTGTGCTGTATCCGCTCGGTCGCGCCGCCATCCGCCGCTACACGCCCACACCCCGCTACCTGAGCGCGCGCCTAATCGCACTCGTCACCATGGTCACGGCAGGGGCCATAGGAACCGGCATTACCACGCTTCTGGAGTCGCACCCGACCGCCCCGCTGCGACTAACTCTGTCGATCGTCCTACTTGTCGCAGCGACGACCTTTGTCAGCTGGGGGCAGGCCGCCCTGCGCACCGAAGATGCGCGCGTGCGTGCGCTCCGCACCCATGCCGAAGAGTCCGAGTTCGAACGCCTCGCCCTCGAAGCCGCCACCGAGCAGATGCAGCGCGAGCTCGCGCTCTACCTCCACGGCACGGTGCAGGCCGGCCTCGTCGCTTCGGCCTACTCGATCCAGGACGCCGTCAACCGTGGCGACAGTGTGGCGCTCGAGGCCGCGATCGCCGACGCTCGCGCCTCGATCGCACGCGTCGGAGAGAATGCCGGCGACACGACGGTGCATGACCTCACTTCGCTGCGTGCGGCGATCAGCGAGCGCTGGGACGGCGCGATTGCCATCAACTGGAATCTCCCGCTCGAGGAGCCAACCTCTGCGGCCATCACCCGCATCGAGACCGTGCTCCAAGAGTGCCTCTCCAACGCGTCGATCCACGGCGCCGCGACTGAGGCAAAGGTGCGGATCGTCGCCGAGTCCGATTGCGTGATCGTGGAGATCACTGACAACGGCAGCGGTCTCGGCGACGGCAAGCCCGGCCTCGGCAGCGCCGTCCTCAACGAGGCGACGCGCGGCCAATGGTCGATCGCGACGGTACCGACGGGTGGTGCGCAGGTGCGCGCCGTCGTGCCGGTCTAGCCCAAGAAGTCGAGCAGCACAGGGCTCGGCAGCAGGCCGGCCTCGGCGCCACGCTCGAGCAATGCGGCAACGGCCTTGCGGCCCTGCTCGCCGTAATCGAGCGTAAGATCGTTGACGTACATCGCGACGAAGCGGTCGTTGAGCTCGGGCGCGATACCACGGCCATACTCGATCGCGTAGGCGAGGGCCTCCTCGCGATGCTCGAGGCCAACAGCCACGGCCTCCTTGAGGACGGCAGAGAGGTCGAGCGCTCGGTCCTCCGGCACGTCGCGACGCATCGCGACGGCGCCGAGTGGCAGTGGCAGGCCCGTGTCGCTCTCCCACCACGCACCAAGGTCGAGGACGCGCTTGAAGCCCTCCTGCTCCCACGTCAGCTGGCCCTCGTGGATGACGACGCCGGCGGCGACATCGCCCGAGGCGACGGCAGCCATGATCGCCTCGAAGTCGAGCTGCACCGGCTCGAAGGCTGGCAGTGCGAGACGGGCGGTGAGGAATGCGGTGGTTTGCGGGCCAGGCACGGCGACACGCTGGCCGGCGAGATCGGCAGGGGTGAGGTCGGTCTTCGCGATGACGACCGGGCCGTAGCCCTCGCCAAGCGAGGCGCCGTGGCCGAGCAGGCGGTACGTGTCTTGCACGCCCGGGTACGCGCCGACGGACATGGCGGTCGCCTCGAGGCGGCCCTCACCTGCCCACACGTTGAGCGTCTGAATATCGGCCGGCACAAGCTCGATCTCGAAGCCGCGCAGGTCGAGCGCGCGCTCGGCGATTGCCCACACCATGAAGGCGTCATCGGGGTCGGGACTATGGCCAACGCGGACGTTCATCGGTGCTCCAGCGATCGAATCTCAACGAGCCTACCAATGCTGACTTTCGGTCGCGCAGCGAACTCGGACGCGTCGGGCTAGGCTTCGGTACATGAGCGAACAAGACATCATCCCGCCCAGCCCACAGCATCGTGACGAAGAGGTCGTGCAACACGTCCTGCGCGAGGTTGGCGCCGGCCGGCCGCTCCAAGACGTGATGGAAGACTCCTACGTCGTCGACCGCCTCGACGAAGGCTCGCACGATCGCGTGCTCGACCACCCCGAGGTGACAGAGGCCGTTGGCGCCGACATCATTTCGGAGATGCGTCGCCTGCTCGACAACTAGGTCAGCAGCGCAGTGCCGCTCGCGCAAGTGCGAGCAAGACAGGCGTCGGGTCGATCAGTTTTGCCACCACGAGATCGTCGTCGGTGACACGCGCATCAACCACGGGCACCAGCACGTCGCGAATGGGCGTGACCTCCTGCCACTCGAGATGGCCTTCGAGAACACAGTCGCGTAGATCGTCGGCAATCACGCGCGCGATCGCCGGTGCATCGCACGTGACAAAGGCGGCCTCGGCGAGGATGCGATAGTCGAGCTCGCGTCGCCCCTGACGGTCGGCACCAAGGGCGATGATCGCCGCACCGGGCGCCACCCAAGCGGCGCGCAGCGCCGGATCGCGGGCGTTTGTGGCCGTCACGATCAACGATGCATCGCGCACGGCGGTGAGGGCATCGCTAACGAGACGGCCGAGCTCTGCGGCCTCGGCGGCGGCGAGCGGATCGGGATCGTGGATCAG
This sequence comes from Thermoleophilia bacterium, assembly GCA_037133215.1. Classification (GTDB taxonomy): domain Bacteria; phylum Actinomycetota; class Thermoleophilia; order Gaiellales; family F1-60-MAGs149; genus F1-60-MAGs149. Next base: position 6,930 of record JBAXOM010000093.1, read on the forward strand.
AACCCGCTCGATCGGCAGCGCCTCAGTGAGGGCCTGGATGGCGAGCCGCCCCAGCGGCCCTGCGCCCAACACGCCGAGCGAGACGGGCTCGTCGCGCAGCATCCGTGGCGCCACCAGTGCCGCAGTCGTGGCGGCAGCAATCCGGGCCGCAGCGTCCGCCGCAAACGAGCCGATCACCACGCCCTCGGGGTCAATCACCGTGCAGGATCGTGAGGCCGTACGACGCCCACCGGCGGTGATCAGCACCGCGCGATAGCCATCGCCATCGATCGTGGTGGTGACGCCCGTCCACCCGTCGTTGCGCAGCATCACCTGCGGGGCGGGGAGGTCCTCGAAGTCGTCGGGCTCGGCCAGCAAAACGGCCAGCGCCAACTCGCGTACGCGAGCGGGCTTGAGCTTCGCGATCGCCTTCTCTACGTCGACGCCAGCCATGTCAGTCGATGGCGTTGTGCAAGACCACAACGGCGAGCGCCTCGAGGGCGATACGACTATCGCCGGCCAGTTCCGTCACGGCTGCGACCACGCTCGGGCACTCCGTGGGAATCTGGCTGGCGAACGTAGTCAGGGCCGCAGCCAGCCGCTCTCCAAAGCCATCGAGCGCTAAATCGGAGGCCGTCTCGAGCGCCGCGCGCGAGCCAAAGCCAATCGATTCTGCCGGATTGCCCGCTGCCGCAGCCAGCAGCAGTCCCCGTCGTGCCGCCGCATTGAGCTCGTCCTCATCCATCCCCAAGTCCTCGAAAACGCAGGCCACGAGGACGGCACTCGCAGCCGTCGCCCTCTCCACTTCGGGCAGCTCTGTTAGCGCCTCTTCAATGGCTGCAAAGTCGTGCATTCGTTGCAGCGTAGCCGCCCTCTGTCAGCGAAGCCCAAGCGCCGTTCGCAACGCACGCGTCTGGCGTCGAGCGACGGCGAGTGTCGTGCC
>JBAXOM010000094.1:0-7833 GCA_037133215.1 Thermoleophilia bacterium
GAGGTCGGCTCGGGCAACGAGTTCGTCATCGGCATTGTCGCCGTCATGCTCGGCGCCATCGGCTATGCCGCCTCGAGCGTCTTCGTGCGTTGGATGAGCATCAAGAAGGTCGAGACGGACCTCTGGGGCTTTACGACCGCGCAATTTATCTGCGGTGCGGTCTTCATCATCCCCTTCACGCTGCTGCAGGGCGACCCGGGTGCCACGCTCTGGGGCGAGCCCGGCCTGTGGGCCTCGCTCGCGTTCCTCGGGATCGGTTCGCAGCTGATCGCCTACGTCTGCTTCTTCGTCGCACTCGCACGTTGGCCCTCGGGACGCGTGATGGCGTGGTCGTTCCTGCCGCCTGTTGTGGCCGGCGTGATCGAGATCTTTCGCGGCAACATTCCCGGCGCCATCACGTTGATTGGCATGGGCATCACGATCATCGGCGTCGCCGTTGTAAATCACCCCAAGGCAGAGGCTATCCCGCTGCCATCGATCGACCTCGAGGAGCACATCGCGTGAGCACATTGCCCGACGCCCCCTTGCACGACTGGAGCTGCTTCGAGATCGCGGCTGCCGTGCGCGACGGAGACCTCTCCGCGGAAGAGGTCACTGCCCACCACCTGGCGCGGATTGAGGAGCGCTCCGACCTCAACGCATTTATCACCGTCTGCGCCGACGAGGCCATGGCCGACGCACGCAACCTGCCCGAGCACCGGCGCACCGGCCCGCTCGCGGGTGTGCCCTTTGCTCCCAAGGACATCTTTGACACCGCAGGCATTCGCACCACGGTCGGCTCGGAACATTTCCGCACCCGCGTCCCCCAATCCACCGCACTCGCCGTGCAACGACTCGTCGATGCCGGTGCGATCATCGTTGGCAAGACGAACCTCAGCGAGTTCGCGTGGGGCGTTACGACGCAGAACGCGCACTACGGCTATACCCAAAACCCGCGCCATCCGGGCAAGATTGCCGGTGGCTCGTCGGGCGGTGCCGCGTCCGCACTGGCCGGCGGACTTGCCGCGCTCGCACTCGGTACCGATACCGGTGGCTCGATTCGCATTCCGTCGGCCGCCTGCGAGATCGCGGGCTACAAGGGCTCGTGGGGTCTCATCTCCGACGATGGGTGCTACCCAATGATCCACGCGATGGACCACGTTGGTCCGATGGCCCGTTCGATGGAGGAATGCGCGCTGGCGCTCGAGGTCCTCGGCGTGCTCGAGCGACCCACGCCACAGTTGGCAGGACTCCGCGTTGGTGTCCTCCACCCAACTCCCGCGGCCGCCAAGATGGCTGCGCTCGGTGCTCACGTTGAGGACGCCGTGTTGCCGGACTACGGCCAACTCTTCCCGCTCTTCGCCGCCCAGGCTGCGGACAACCACCGCGACCTGATCGCCGACCGCTGGGATGAGTTTTCGCCCGACCTGCAGGCCAAGTTGACGCTCGGACTCAACATCAGCGCACAAGACTATTTGCAGGCCGAGCGTGACCTTGAGGCGTACCACCATCAGTGCGAGCTCGAGCTCAACCACGACATCCTGATCAACCCGACGATACCCTGCGACCTGCCTCCGGTCGACGAGCCCGAGACCTTCGAGTTGCGTCTCAAGATGACGCCCTACACGCGCGCCTTCAACCACCTTGGTTGGCCATCCTGCACGACGCGCGATGGTCTGATGATCTCTGGACGCGACGACACCACTGTCCTCGCTGCTGCTCTTGCGTGGGAGGCGACCATCCCTGGTCGTCCTGTCACCGCCTAGTTTCTATCTACCGCTTGAAAGGAGCCCACCATGGGCCAATTAATTGATCTCAGCGTCGGCATCGAAAACGGCATGCCCGCGCATGCGTTGTTCCCATCGCCGATCATCCTGCCGTACGTCAACCACGAGCAGGCCAAGGCGGCCGGACTTGGCGAGGAGGGCGACCCCTTCACGTACGCGGTTAACTACATCTCGATGCTCGAGCACGTCGGCACGCATGTCGATGCGCCGATCCACTTTGGTCCGAATGGTGAGACGATCGACAACTGTCCGCTCGAATGGTTTCGTGGCACGGGTGTCTGCCTCGACCTGACGCACATTCCCGATCTCGGTGACATCGACGTCGCCGACCTCGAAGAGGCCGAGGCGAAGTCGGGCGTGACGATCGGCGAGCACATCGTGCTGATGAACACGGGCCTGCACAACCGGCATTGGCCCGAGAAGTCGGCCTGCACGTCGAACCCAGGCCTGACCGCTGCTGCCACGCATTGGCTGGCCGACCGCGGCTCGAAGGTGCACGGCGTCGAGGGCCCCTCAACCGATAAGGCCGGCACGAAGGGCTTCCCGTCGCACCGCGTCTGCCGCGATCGTGGCCTCGTGCACTACGAGTGGCTCTGCAATCTCGAGCAGCTCGTCGGCAAGGGCGAGTTCCAGTTCACCGGCTTCCCACTCAAGTGGGTCGGTGGCACCGGCTCGCCATGCCGCGCGATCGCTGAGGTGGCGTAATGACTGAGTACTACATGGAGCGCATGACCTGGAAAGAGGTCGAGGCCGTCATCGCCGAGGGCGTCGACGCGATCCTGTTGCCAATCGGCACGACCGAGCAACACGGTCCCCACATGCCGCTCGATACGGACTGCATCATCGCCCGCGGTATCGCCGAGCGCGCAGCCCAGGCAGCCGAGGAGGCTGGGTTGCGCGTGCTGATCGCGCCAACTCTCAACGTCACCTTGTCCTGGTACCACATGCAGTACCCCGGCTCGATGCGCCTCTCGACGACCACGTTTCTGCAGGTCTTCAATGAGGTCTGCGAATCGCTGCATCACCACGGCTTCCGTAACGTCATCGTCGTCAACGGCCACGGTGGCAACGTCGCGGCCTTGACCGTCGCGGTCAACTACTACCTCGAGACGACCGCGCGCCGCGTGTTCCTGCTGCAGTGGTGGGAGCTCGCGGGCGACATCATCGGCACCGTCGAAGGCCCTGGCATCCACGCCGAGGAGGCCGAGACCTCGATCGCGCTCGCCGTTGGCCAGCGCGTGTTGATGGACGAGGCGACGATCGATGCCTGGGATCGTGGCGAGGCCGTCAAAGAGGCGGGCCATACCTGGACGTCGCTCGGCAAGTACAACCTCGCCCACAAGGGCCCAGGTGTCACCGTGCCGATGGACATGCTTCGCGACATCTCCGAATCGGGAGTCGTCGGCGACGCACGCCGCGCCACGCCCGAGTTGGGGCAACGCATTCTCGATGCCCTGATCCCGCGTGTCGTGACCGTCATCAAGGACATGTCGGAGACTGCACCACCAGCGTGATCTAGGGGCGGACATGACAAGTGCGCACTTGTCATGTCCGCCCCGGCATCCACACCAGCACCGCCTTGCGATCTAGGGGGACACGACAAACCCCGGTTTCTGATGTCCCCCCTTGCTGAGGGACATCAGAAACCGGGGTTTGTCGTGTCCCCCTAGATCCCGTAGGGTCTTGGAGATGAGGCGACTCGAAGGATTCGTGCGCGCGTGTCATGCGCCGCCGACGCTTGCCGTCTCGATCGTGATGACCACATTCGCCTGGAGCCTTGGCTGGCAGGGCTGGCCGCTCGCACTGGTCTTTGTGACGATCCTCGTCGGTCAACTCTCTGTTGGGTGGAGCAACGATGCCTTTGATGCTGCAGTCGACGCCCGCGCGGGCCGGCTGCGCAAGCCCACCGTCCAAAACGTTATCTCTGCACGCGCGTTGTGGATCGCTGCCTCAATCGCGCTCGTTGGCGCGATCGCCCTGAGTTGGCTCGTCGCTGGCCCGATCGGTGGGTCGTTTCACGTCTTCGCGATCGCGATGGGGTGGCTCTACACCATCGCCCTCGTCCGTACCTCGTGGTCGTGGCTCCCCTACGCCCTCGCCTTCGGAGCGATGCCGTTTTTTCTCTCACTCGGGCTCGACGGCGAGCTTCCACCCGCGTGGACAGTCCTTGCCTTCGCTACCGTCGCCGTCAGTGGCCATCTGGCCAATGCGTTGCCGGACCTTGAGAGCGATCGCGCGGCCGGGCTCGGCGGTCTTGCCGTGAGGCTCGGTGAGCGGCGCTCGGTGCTGCTCTGCTGGGTGCTCTTGGCTGTCGGTACCGCGGTGATTGCGTTCGGCACCGCTGCACGCTCGCCACTGACCGCAATCGTGCTCGTCGCGGTCTACCTTGTCGTCGTCGCGATTGGTGCGCGCCAGACGAACCACGCTCGGCGCTTCCAGGCTCTGCTGATCATCGCCATTGTCGACGTCGTTGCCATCGCAGTCTTGCCTGCGCTCTGACACTCAGTGAGGCCGCGTGGACGGCGGGCGCTCCATCTCGAACACCTCGCCGGGGTGGCTATAGGCATTGCCCCCGAGGCGCCCAAGCGGATGCAGAAGCCGCGGATCGATGCGACCGTCGTCGTAGATGTCGTCGCGCACATGAAAGGCAACGACCTCGCAGACGAGCACGAGGTACTGGTTCTCGCTGCCATCACGCCCGATCGGGACGCGCTGGCTAACCCGACACTCGAGCGAGACAGGTGACTCTGCAACCCGTGGTGGCGCAACAATCCGCGACGCCGCCGTCGTCAGCCCCGCCAGCTTCATCTCATCAATGCCGAAGGGGTGCTCGCCGGCCGTCGTGTTCATCGCCTCTGCCAACTCGTCCGTGACGACATTGACCACGAGTTCGCCGGTGGCAAGCGCATTGACGCCGGTGTCTTTGAACTCCCCATCGCGATGCCTACCGATCGAAACGATGATGCTCGGCGGATCGGCACCGACTGCCTGGAAGAACGAGAACGGTGCGAGGTTGACGCGACCCTGCTCGTCCATCGTCGTCACCCACGCGATGGGACGCGGCACGACGCAGTCGACGAGCAGACGGTAGGCCTGGCGGCCAGGAAGGTCGGACGGTTCGATGATCATCGGAAGATCCCGATCAGTATGCCGCCCGAGACGACGAGCAACATCGCCAACACGATACGCGCACCGATGCCATCCGATTTACCGAGCAGCAGCCAGGCAAAGAGCACCGTCCACATCGACTGCATCGCATTGAGTGGCGCAAAGACGGTGACACGGCCAATCTCAAGTGCAACGACGAGCGCGAGGTACGCCAACGCGAAGACCACACCGGCGGGGATAAACGAGCGGAAGACCGAGCGATACTCCGTCAATACGGCTCCGCGACGCGAAACCGTCGCGTAGACAGCGACCGCGACGGCGGCACCGATCAGTGTCCAGGTCGTGGCGGCTCGCGGGTCCATGTCGCTCGCACCATCCAGCATGCGCACCGCGTTGTCACGCACGGCAAACAGGAGGGCACAGAAGAAGGCGAAGAGCATGCCGCGCGCACGAAAGCCAGGCGGCAGATTGCGATCCCAGGCCAGCGAGGCACCACCAATCACGATCAGCACCGTGCCCACCACGAGGCCGATCACGAGCGCCTCACCGCGGAAGGCGACGGCGATGATCGTCGCCAGGAGCGGTGCCGTGCCAATCATGATCGCGGTGCGGCTCGCGCCAACCTCGCGCACAGCCACCACGAACAGGATCTGTGAGATTCCTGGCACGACAATGCCAAGCGCGAAGTAGCCAACCGCCACCCGCAGGTCGAGCAGATCGCCGCCCTTGCCGGTCAGGATCGTCACGGCCAGCACCATCAGCGCTGCCGAGCTGGTGATCACCATCGCACCGACGATCGCGTTGGGTTGGCGCATCAAGCCACGACGCACGAGCGTCGTCAGAAGACCAAATAGCACTCCGGCGAGTACGCCAATTCCAACCACCAACATCCGACCACCATACCGCTCTCACAACCAATCCACCGTCGACCGATGTTTTTTGCCCCAACGGCGGTATGATCGCCCGCATTACGTTTCACGAGTGAGGGGAAAACAGATGCTCAAGGTCATCCGTGGCGGCACCGTCGTCACCGCAACCGATACTACGAAGGCGGATGTCCTGATCGACGGCGAGACGATCGCCGCGGTCGGCACGTTCGACAACGTTGACGCCGAGGTGATCGACGCCGCTGGCTGCTTCGTGCTGCCAGGCCTGATCGACAACCACACGCACATGTCGATGCCATTTGGTGGCACGACCAGTGCCGACGACTACGACACCGGCACGCAGGCTGCTGCCGCTGGCGGCGTGACTGCGATCGTCGACTTCGGTCTGCAGATGGAGCCAAACGGTCTGCAGTCGTCGCTCGATCAGTGGATGGGTCGCGCCGAGGGTGCCGCCCACGTCGACTACGGCTTCCATATGGCGATCACCACTGCCGACACGCAGACCTTCAAGGACATGCAGGCAATGGTCGACCAGGGCGTCTCGTCCTTCAAGGTTTTCCTCGCGTACAAGGGTGCCCTGATGGTGACCGACGATCTCTTTATGCAGGCGCTCGAGCGCTCGAACGAGGTCGGCGGCATCGTGCAGGTCCACGCCGAGAACGGCTGGGTCATCGATCACCTCGTCAACCAGGCACTCGGCAAGGGTCAGACGACGCCGATCTATCACGCACTGACGCGTCCCGAATCGGTCGAGGCCGAGGCGACGGGTCGTGCGATCCGCATCGCCGAGATGGTCGATGCGCCGGTCTATATCGTCCACGTCTCGTGCGAGGCAGCGGCACAGGAAATCATCAACGCCCGTGCCCGTGGCGTGCATGCCTACGGCGAGACCTGCATCCAGTACCTCTTTCTCGACATTGAGGATCTCAATCGGCCGGCACCAGAGGGCGCGCGCTACGTGTGCTCGCCTCCGCTGCGCGATGCGTCGAACCAGGACTTCATGTGGGATGCCCTCAACTTCGGGCACCTCCAGTCGATCTCGACCGACCATTGCCCGTTCAACGACGAGCAGAAGGGGCTTGGCAAGGACGACTTCTCGAAGATCCCGAATGGCCTCTCCGCCGTTCAGCATCGACTCGCCTTGATGTGGGAGCACGGCGTCAAGACGGGCCGCATGTCGCCAAGCAAGCTCGTCGATGTCACGTCGACGGCGATTGCCAAGCAGTTCGGCATGCATCCGAAGAAGGGCACGATCGCTGCCGGCGCCGATGCCGACCTCGTCATCTTCGACCCGAACCGCGAGCACGTCTTCTCGACGGCCACGGCTTTTTCGAACGTCGGCTACGACCTCTTCGACGGCCGTAAGACAGCAGGCTCCGCTCGACAGACACTCTCGCGCGGCACGGTCGTGTTCGACAACGGCAAGATCCTCACGAAGCCCGGCCACGGCCGCTTTATCAAGCGCGGCTCGTTCAACCCGGCGACGCACGGCGACGGGACCGCGTAAGGCTCGGGGGGAGGACATCACATCCGCGCGGTTGTGGTGTCCTCCCAACCCCATACGCCTCTGAACTGATACCGGCTCTCAAGGGAGGACACCACAACCGCGCGGATGTGATGTCCTCCCAACGCACAACGCTCCTGACCTGATCACGCCGCCGTACGCACGTGCTGGCGCCTCAGCCATGGCACGCTACGCCCGTGGATTCCGCTACCGCCCGACACATCCTCGTCCATGGCTCGACTGGACCAACGCCCTGCGGGCTGACAATTCGGATCGTTGCGGGCCTGCTCGATTTCGGGGTGCTCGTTGTTGTCCTGTTCTGGCTCGCCGTCTTTACGCGCGTGCCCACCGCGGATGGCGGCTTTGACCTTCCGGTCTGGTCGTACGTCTTTTTCCTTGTCTGGTGGCTCTCGTACTACGCCGGTTTCGAATACTTTTGGAACGGACAGACGCCGGGTAAGCGCGTGGCGCGCATTCGCGTAGTGATGGGCAGTGGCCATCGCGTCACCCGCGATGCAGCCATCAAGCGCACGCTCGCCCGCCCGGTCGACATGTTTCCGTGGGTCAC
>JBAXOM010000095.1:0-7732 GCA_037133215.1 Thermoleophilia bacterium
ACGACGTTGCTGCTCAAGACGAGCACCGCTCGACTTGACACCCCTGAACGCGAAAGCACCCCTGACCACGCGCAGCACACGTCGTCAAAGTCGGCGCCCCAACAATCATGAAGCCACAGCCGCTCCTCGCCGACGCCGTTGCTGCTCAAGACGAGCACCGCTCGACTTGACACCCCTGACCACCAAACCACACCTGATCACGCGCAGCACACGTCGTCACAACCGCAGCCCGGCAGCAGTGCCAGGGCCCCAGGTTTGGAACCAGTGCTGCACGCAATCCGGGAGGGGCGACCCACACAATCACCGCCACCGCGGATCGGCGCCTTCAAACCCGCGCTTTCCAAACCACGCGCGGCACATACAAAATCACTACTAACAAGCAAATCAAGAACCGAAACGCAAAGTCTGTCCTCAGAGCATATTGTTATGCTATTATTCGCTTTCGATAACAACTACCATTGTTCGTTGATGAGCTGATTAGGCGCTGCGGCGCAACGTTCGCTCCTCAGCAAGCCGAAGGGGCTTCGATGATTTTGAAAAAAGGTTTTTCCTTGCGTCACTGCGCAACCGTGCTGGCCGGGGTTTGCGCCTCGCTGGCCTGCGTCTTAACCATCGCTGGTCCAGCTCAGGCGGCAACAACGTCGATCTTTGGAACCACCTGGCACATGCCGCGCAACATCCAGATTGATTCGAAGGGCAACCTCTACATCGCCAACTTCGCCCCCGCCATGAGTTTTGACTCCACAGATGAAGACAACGGCCGCTGGTGGTTGTCGAGAATTACGCCAGGCGGCGTCTCTAACCCCAACTGGACCCAAGTCGGCGCAGCCCCGAACATGATCGTCTTTGATTCGCAAGAAAATATCTACACCGTCAACGAGCTCTCGTACAGCGTGTCGAAGACCACGCCAAATGGCGTCACCAACATCATGTGGGGTCTAACCGACGAAACTATCCCGGGTTCGCTCACGATTGACTCAAAGGGCAACATCTACACCGGCAACTACTTCGGCAGCAATGTGTCGAAGATCTCGGCAAGTGGCGTCTCGACCAAAAATTGGGCGCCCGCCGGCCTCAACCCGGACGCGATAATTGTTGATGCGAACGACAACGTCTACGTCACCAATCAGGGCTCGGACAGTATTGCGAAGATCACGCCCGATGGTAAGTCAATCGTCAACTGGGCCAGCACCGGCGATAAGCCATACATGGTCGTATTTGATTCGGCCGGCAACCTCTACAGCGTGAACTACCTCTCGCAAAATGTGTCGAAGATCAAGCCCGACGGCACATCAACCGTCTTCTGGGGCCCGAACGGCGCGGAAGTGAAAACTCTCGGCACCAAGCCGATCACGATCACGATTGATTCGGCCGGCAACCTCTACACCGGCGACCACGGCTCGGACAATGTGACCAAGATCACGCCAGATGGCGTGTCAACACTACTTGTAGACCTCGGCCCCACCCCCCTCGGCAACGGCGCCAAGCAAGTCTACGCCCCGCGCGGGATCACGATTGATTCGGCCGGCAACCTCTACACCGCCAACCAGACGTCGGAAAACGTGTCGAAGATCACGCCAACCGTGACGAACGGCACGCCAGACATCTTTCCTGCGCCGCCAGCCACGCCGTCAGCACCGACCGCTACCGGCAGTCCGGGATCTGGCACCGCAACGGTGAGCGTCACCGCGAACCCAACATCGGCCGCCTTTGGAACCCCGACGTCCTACACCATCGCCGCTACCCAGGACGCTTCGAAACAGTGCGTCGTCACGAGCCCAGCCACGTCCTGCAGCGTTACCGGCCTAACCGTTGGTACTGCGTATACATTCACGGCACGGGCGAACCTCAACAGCTGGCAGACCGTTACATCAGTAGCGTCGAACAGCGTCGGTGCAATCATGATGCCCAAGAGCGCGTCGACCCCACCCGCTAAACCCACAGGCATCATCTGGTCGCAAGGTCTTCGCAGTGTCAACCAACCAGTCACCAGCAGCTTCACCGCCGCCCCAGACACGACCTACACAATCACCGCCACCAGGAAGGCCCGAAGCTCCGAAACTCGCGCCAACCCCAGCGCACGTGGCATCTGCAAAATCACGACCAACAACAAAACCAAAAAGCGCACTGCGAAGTGCACAATCCGCCTGGAAAAGGCCGGTACCTGGCTCGTCAAAATCACACCCGTCCAGAACGGTCTGGCTGGCACACCCGCCACCAAGACAATCAAGGTCCGAGCCGCCACCAAGATGACGCGAACACTTCGCACACACCAGCGCGAAACCCTCGCCCAGCGCTAACCAAAACCACCTCCCGCGAAAACCGCTTCTTAGAGGTTTTCGCGGGAGGTCATATACCCCGCAACGCGTCTCGTACCACCAATACGAGGAGATCTTGAAGGTCGACTCCAACGTTGCTGCCCACCACGAGCACGTCTCGGTTCGCTCATCCGCAGCCGCCTAATCCGCGATAAACGTCCTGCGCGACGCTGCTCCCTTCTTTCGACGAGGTCCCCATGGAACGCCTAACCCGGTGGGTTCTCCGTCACCGTCTGATCGTCGTCGTGATCTGGTTGTTTGCGCTCGGTGGCGGTATGGCTAGCGCAGCGGGTATTACCGACGTCTTGTCACAGGAGTTTGCGGTGCCCGACAAGCCCGCGTTCGCAGCGAACGCGGCAATCGTCGCGGACTACGGTAATGGCGGCGAAAAGCCACCTGTCGTGCTCGTCACCACGGTTCCTGAGGGTGCGAAGATCAGCGACGCTGCAACGACGGCGGAGCTGCAGGGCGTGCTCGATTCGGTGATGAAGTCGGCACCGAACCTACGCGTGGTCGGCTATCCCGACACGCTCGATCCACGGTTCATCAGCGAGGACGGTAGGACGACGTTCGCGTACGTCTATGGACCGGCTGCTGGCGGGTTTAGTGAGGCTCCAGTGGCGTTGCCTGCGATCGAGGCAGCCGTTGCAGACGCCACGATCGCTGGTGCTCCGATTGCGTTGACCGGCATTCCGATGCTGACTGGTGATGGTGGCGGCGGAGAGGGCCCGAGCCTGCTGATCGAGGTGCTGTTCGGCGGCCTCGGCGCACTGGCCATCCTGATCTTCGTGTTCGCATCGTTCTTGGCGTTGACGCCGCTGATGGTCGCGCTCGTCGCGATCCCATCCACGTTTCTCGTGCTGGGCATCCTCGCGCGTCTGACTGACGTCTCCATCATCGTGCAGTTCCTCGTCGGCCTGATCGGTCTTGGCGTCGCGATCGACTACGCCCTGCTGATCGTGACGCGGTGGCGAGAGGAGCGTGCTCTCGGCGCCGAGGGTGACGAGGCCCTCGTGCGAGCGATGAAGACCGCCGGGCGAGCCGTCGTCGTCTCTGGCATCACCGTCGCAATCGGACTGCTTGCTCTCGTGATCCTTCCCGTGCCGTTCCTACGCAGCATCGGCTATGCGGGCATGCTGATTCCGACGATTAGCGTGCTCGTGTCGATCACGCTGCTGCCCGTCGTGCTCGCCACCATTGGCCCGCGCTTTGAATGGCCGCGCATCCGAAAAGAAGACACCGCGAGTCGCGGTTGGACACGCTGGGCCGAACTCGTCGTACGGCGACGTTGGATCGCTGCGATCGTTGGCATTGCGATCCTCGCGATACTGCTCGTGCCGGCCTCGCAGATCGTGATCGGGGAGCCCGCTGCCACCTCCCTGACCTCGTCCGGACCACCACGCGATGCCCTCATCACCCTCCAGACCTCGGGTATTGGCGATGGCGCAGTGACGCCGATGGAGGTGATCGCCACGACCGCCACGGCAGCGGCGACCGCGAAATCGCTCGCCGCCGTCGAGGGAGTCAGGCTCGCCGTCGCACCAACTGCGGCCGGTTGGCAGTCAGACGGCACAACGCTGATCGAGGTGATCCCGCAGGACGATGGCGCCACACCCGAGGGCCGGGCGACGATCGATCGCGTGCGCGCTGCCGCTGAGCAGCTCGAACCGGCTCCACAAGTCGGCGGTGTCGGCCCTCAGAATGATGACTTCATTAGTGCCGTCTACGGGTCGTTCCCACTGATGCTGCTGATGATCGGCATCATCACATTCATCTTCTTGGCCCGCGAATTCCGCTCGCTCCTGCTCCCACTGAAGGCCATCATCCTCAACCTCTGCTCCGTCGGTGCAGCCTGGGGAATCATGGTCTGGGCTTGGCAGCAGGGCAACCTCTCGCAGCCGGTCTGGGGGATCGAGGCGACCGGCGCGATCACCTCTTGGCTCCCGCTGATGGTCTTCGCGTTCCTCTACGGCCTGTCGATGGATTACGAGGTGTTCATCTTGTCGCGAATGCGCGAGGAGTACGACGCGACAGGCTCGAACACGAAGGCGATCGTGACTGGCATCGGCCGCACCGGCAGGCTCGTCACGAGCGCTGCGCTGATTCTCTTCCTCGCCTTCGTTGCGCTCGGCGCAACGCCCGAGACGGCGGTACGGATCTTCGCAACCGGCTTAGCGGCCGGCATTCTGCTGGACGCCACGCTGATCCGTGCGCTGCTCGTGCCGGCTCTGGTGTCGCTCTTCGGCAACTGGAATTGGTGGATGCCTGTCTGGGCAGCCAAAATCCTTCGGGTCGAGCCGTCGCTGCCGAACCGCATCGCGAAGTAGCCCCTACCGCCCGCGGTTGAGGCCAAACACGATCAGCGCGGTCAGCCCGACGGCAACCGCACAGATCGCGAGCCCGAGCACCTCGTTGACCGTGTTGCTGATGGCGAGGCCGGCCATGAACAGCACCAGCAGCGCGAGCATCAATAAGACGCGTTTGCGGTAGGTGAGCTGCATCTCCTCACCATCATGCCCGAGGGCACGCGGGTTTGTGTGCGGGCACCACGCCAGCGGCCACAAAGTCGCCCCGTGGCTATGCTGCGTCGGTGTCCGCCGCAACCCCACCAACCACGCATGGCGCCGAGTTGATGCCGATTCCGGGTGGCACTTACCTGATTGGCAATGAGGACGATCAGGCTCGGGATGGTGATGGTGAGGGTCCGGTTCGCCCGGTTGAAGTGGCACCCTTTTGGATGGATGCGCATGCCGTTTCGAACAAGCGCTTTGCTGCCTTCGTCGAGGAGACCGAGTGGGTGACAGTCGCCGAGCAGTACGGCTGGTCGTTCGTCTTCGTCGGCTTCCTCCCCGACGATTTCGAGCTGACGCAGGCCGCGGCGGCTGCACCGTGGTGGCGCAAGGTCGACGGCGCCGATTGGCGTCACCCCGAGGGGCCTCACACCAACCTTGAGGGACGCGACGACCATCCTGTCGTCCACGTCGCCATCCTCGACGCGATCGCCTACTGCGCGTGGGCCGACTTGCGCCTGCCGAGCGAAGCTGAGTGGGAGATCGCGTCGCGTGGTGGCCTCGAGCAGCAGCGCTTCCCGTGGGGCGCCGAGCTCGAGCCGAATGGTCAGCACATGTGCAATATCTGGCAGGGCACGTTTCCCGAGGACAACACGGCCGCCGATGGCTACCTCGGCACGTGCCCCGTCGACACGTTCTCGCCGAACGGCTACGGCCTGTACAACACGAGTGGCAACGTCTGGGAGTGGACGACCGACCGCTTCGACACAGCCGTCGGCAATGACATCATGGCGATCCGCGGCGGCTCGTACCTCTGCCACGAGTCGTACTGCAACCGCTACCGCGTCGCGGCTCGCACCGGCAACACGCCGGAGAGCTCGACCGGGCACCAAGGCTTTCGCTGCGCGTGGAGTCCCGAGCCGCAATTGCCGACGACCACTGGCACAGCCGCCACGGACAGCGCAACCACCGCTCCTGGGTGTTGCGCGCCCTCCCGGTCGTCGTAGCCATCGTGGCAAGCCAGTACGCTGACGCTCGATGAGTAGCCAAAACTCGACGCCGAACGAACCACTCGATATCCAAGGCACCGTCGACGATTCGCGCATCTTGCGTTGGGCCCTCACCGGCGCCTCACAAAATGGCGACTCCGCGAGTGCCGTCTACGGCACGATCCTCGCCGCCTCGATTTTGATCGCGTCGTACGGGACTGCCCTAGAGATCTTCATCAGCGTGATTGGTACGGGCCTCGTTTTTTGGCTTGCTCACGCGCACGTCAGTATCATGCGCCGCGTCGTTCGGGGCGGTCAGGCTGTCACGACCAAAGACATCAAGCGATCACTCACGCACGAGTGGCCGCTCGTGCAGGCCAGCCTCACCCCTGCCGCCCCCATGGTCTTGGCGATGGTGGGCGTGATGAGCACTGATAACGCCGCAAACCTCGGCATCCTGATCTGCTTTGTGGGCCTCGTCGCCTGGGGCATCGTCGTCGCGCGTGCTGCCGAGCTGTCGCGGCGCGCCTCGATCCTCGCGGTCAGTGTCAACGTCGGCCTTGGGCTCCTGCTCGTGATCCTCAAGGGGATCCTGCACTAGCGCGCGGAGTCCGGGTTCGGCCACCGCTACCGTGTGGCTATGGCCGACGACAGCGAAATTCTCCGCACCGAGCCCAGCCCGCGCTGGGTCCGCGTGTTCCTCCACGGAGAGGCCGTCGCCAATAGTCGCAACACGCAGTTGGTCTGGCAGGGGCCATACCCGACGTCGTACTGGTTTCCGCGCGAGGACGTCCAGTTTGCGTTACTGACACCCACCGCTCAAGCCAACGGTCGCCTGCGCTGGAACGTCCGCGTCGGCGATCGCATCGCGGCCGGTGCCGCCTGGCAGCCGATCGACCTGCCCGAGGAGCACGCCGTCCTCAGCGACCACATCGCGTTTGAGTGGGCATCGATGGACGAGTGGCGCGAGGAAGAGGAGCCGATCATCGGGCATCCGCGCGATCCGTATCACCGCGTCGATTGTGTGCAGAGCTCGCGGCACGTCGTCATCGAGGTTGATGGCCAGGTCGTCGCCGACAGCAAGCGCCCGATGATCGTGTTCGAGACGGGCATGCGCAACCGCTACTACCTCCCGCACGCCGACGTACAGAGCGACGGCCTCGTCAAGAGCGAGCGCACCTCGGTCTGTCCGTACAAGGGCACGGCTGCCTACTGGTCGGTCAAGGTCGCAGGCAAACTCCACAACGATGTCGCCTGGAGCTATCCAGATCCGCTGCCCGAGTCTGAGCGCCTACGCGGCCACATGTGCTTCTACGACGAGCATGTCGATGTGACGATCGATGGCGAGCGCCAGACCTCGTCGACGCCGCGCCTGTCGATCGTGCCCGACGCGGGCACGCGCCGAGCTCGCTGAGCTAGTCCCCGCCACTCTTGATGATGTGCACCTTGTGCCAGACGGCGGTGGCGCCCGAGTGGCCGGTCTGGATCACCCAGTAGGTCGCGAGAACGCCCGTCAAGACGACGAGCACGATGCTGACGATGTTCCAGAGCGGCGAGCGGCCGAGCGTGGCGAGTGGGCCACGACCGCCACGGGCAATTGACCACGCCGGTGCCACCAGCAGAAAGATCGCGACGAGCAACGCGAGTGCGATCGGCCGAAGTGCGCCGCCTTGCTGGGCGTGGTCTTTGATCATCTGCGTCGAGGCAACGTTGGCCTGCAGTTCCTCACCGGTCTGCGCCGCGAGGAACGTCATCGCAAACATCACCACGCCCAACAGCACGACCCACGGGCCGAGCGTGATGCGCCAGGCGGGTCGGATAATCATCGCGATTCCCAGCAGCGCCACGAGCGGGATCAGGACCACGGGTCCGTGGACGAGCAGGGGGTGTGCCGGTAGGCCTTGGATCTCCATCT
>JBAXOM010000096.1:0-7696 GCA_037133215.1 Thermoleophilia bacterium
GTATCGACATCCTGTCGTTGCTGATCTACGGCGCGCGCGTCACCCTCATCGTCGGCTTTGCCGGCGCCGTGGTCGCGATGCTCGTGGGTGGCTCGATCGGCATCATTTCGGGCTACTTCGGCGGCAAGATCGATAACGCCCTGATGCGCACGACGGACTACTTCCTCGTCCTGCCCGATCTCGTCCTGATGATCGTCGTTGCGTCGATCTGGGGCCGAAGCCTGCGCAACATCATCATCATCATCGGCCTGATCTATTGGACCTTTATGGCGCGTCTGATTCGCGCGCAGGTGAAGGTCGTGCGCGAACGAGCCTACGTTAAGCGCGCGCAGGCGCTCGGCGCCACCCACACGCGCATCATCTTCAAGCACGTCATCCCACAGATCGCGCCGCTGCTGCTCGCCCAGACCGTACTGATGGTCGCGCTGGCCATCTTCTTGGAGACGGCAATCTCGTTCCTCGGCCTTGGCGATCCCTCCGTCACGAGCTGGGGAAAGATGATCGAGAACGCGTTCTCGCGTAGCGCGATCTCGTATGGAGCGTGGTGGGCGATCGCTCCACCTGGCATCGCCGTTGCAATCGTGATCATGGCGTTCAACATGGTCGGCACCGCAGCCGAGGATTCGCTCAATCCACGCCTGCGCGTGAGCCACCTCGCCCGCCGACATTTTCGTCTCCGCCCGCTGCCTGACAAGGAGCCACCGAAGTGACTCCCGTTCTCGCCATCGAAGATCTCCACGTCTGGTTCGAACTGCCAGAGAACAAGGAGTTACACGCGGTCCAAGGCATCAGCTTCGAACTCGAGCCGGGCGAACGCCTCGGCCTTGTCGGCGAGTCCGGCTGTGGCAAGACAACCGCCATTCTGGCGATGATGGGCCTGTTGCCACCGACGGCGAGTGCAGCCGGCAAGATCATCCTCGACGGCGAAGACATTCTCGCGGGCGGCGATGACACGATGCGCCCGCACCGCTGGAACGACATCTCGATGGTCTTTCAAGGCGCGATGAACGCCTTCGATCCGGTCAAGACGATTGGCTCGCAAATCCAAGAGCCGATCGTCAAGGCCAAGCTTGCGGAGGGCAAGGCAGCGCGTCTGCGTACGGCCGAATTGCTCGAACTGGTCGGCATTTCTGGCTCGCGCCAAGACCGGTATCCCCACGAGTTCTCTGGCG
The DNA here is from genome assembly GCA_037133215.1 of Thermoleophilia bacterium. Lineage (GTDB taxonomy): Bacteria > Actinomycetota > Thermoleophilia > Gaiellales > F1-60-MAGs149 > F1-60-MAGs149. The sequence continues at coordinate 1,173 of JBAXOM010000096.1, forward strand.
GCATGCGACAACGCGCCGCGATTGCCATGGCACTGGCCTGTAACCCAAAGGTGCTGCTCGCCGACGAGCCGACCACTGCGCTCGACGTGATGGTGCAGGCACAGATCCTCGAATTGCTCGTGCAACTGACGGAAGACCTCGGTCTCGCGATGATTATGGTCACCCACGATCTACCGCTCGTCTCGCAGGTTTGCACCCGCGCAGCCGTCATGTACGCGGGCGAGATCGCGGAGATCGGCACAACGCACGACCTCTACCACGAGCCACTGCATCCGTACACGCGCATGCTGTTTTCGGCGACACCCGACCTACTCGCCGAACAGGCTGTGCGATCGATCCCAGGTGCTCCTCCCCGCCTCGACCAGGCGATCGTGGGCTGTCCGTTCCAGCCACGCTGCGATTCTGCCCTCACGGTCTGCGCACACGAGGCCGCACCGTTGCGTACCGGCAAAGACGGCCACCGCGCGTACTGCCACCTCAAGGACACCGTATGACCGAGCCGCTGCTCAAGGTTGACGATCTCGTCGTGCACTACCCGGCTGGGCGCAAGCGCGTCGTCCACGCTGTCGATGGCGTTTCGCTGACCGTCGCCCCGGGTGAGTTTGTCGCGCTCGTGGGCGAGTCGGGTTGTGGCAAGACGACTACGGCGCAGGCGATCATGCGGATGGCGAAGGTGACGGCCGGGACGATTACCTACCGCGGCCGCGACATCACGACCTTCTCGCAGCGCCAGATGCGCCCGATTCGCCACGAGATGCAGCTGATCTTCCAAGACCCCTACGAATCGCTGGATCCGCGCTTCCGGGTCCGTGACACCGTCATCGAACCGCTGCAGATCCATGGCGTGACCGACAATCGCGAAGAGCGCGTCCGCGCCGCCCTCGAGCGTGCCGGCCTGACACCAGCCGAGCTCTACATCGATCGCTACCCACACGAGTTGTCGGGCGGCCAGCGCCAGCGCGTGTCCATCGCCGCCTCGCTGGTACTCGAGCCAACGCTGTTGCTGGCCGACGAGCCTGTTTCGATGCTCGACGTTTCTGTGCGCGCCGGCATCCTTGGCCTACTCGACGAGCTGCGCAAGAGCGGTCTCGGCATCCTGATGATCACCCACGATCTCTCGACGGCTGCCCACTACGCCGATCGCATCTGCGTCATGTATCTCGGCCGCGTGGTTGAAGAGGGCCCAGCCCACGAGGTGATTCGTAACCCTCAGCATCCGTACACGAAGGCGCTCGTTTCGGTTGTGCCTCAGCCGGACCCCGATCGAGCCACGAAGCCGCAGATTCTGCAGGGCGAGACACCGAACCCCGTCAACGTTCCCAGTGGCTGCCGGTTCCATCCGCGCTGTCCTGTCGCCGAGGCGCGTTGTCAGAACGAAGACCCCCAGCTGCGCCCAGTCGGTAACGACGGCCAGCAGGCCGCCTGCCTGCTGATCTAAGCGTGACGGTTCGGCGCGAGACCGGCACACCGGTAGGGGGAGACGCTTCGTAGACTGCCTCCGTGACGCCCGATCCTCACAGCCTGCTCAAAGACGTCTTCGGGCACGATGCCTTCCGGCCTGGGCAGGAGGCCGCGGTGCAGGCCGCGATTGATGGTCGCGACTCTCTGGTCGTCATGCCAACGGGATCTGGCAAATCGCTCTGCTACCAGTTGCCAGCGCTCGGCTCGCTGCGCCTCACGATCGTGGTGTCTCCCCTGCTCGCCTTGATGCGCGATCAGGTCGAAGCCTTGCGACGGCTTGGCCGGACGGACGTGGCCGCCCTGACGAGCGATACCAGCAGCGACGACGTCAACGCGATCCTCGCCTCGCTGGGAGGCACCCAGGGCACGCTGCTCGAGGAGCCGGCGATTCGCCTGCTTTACGTTGCACCTGAGCGCTTTGCGAACGCACGCTTTGCCGAGGCACTCGCTCAGGCCCACGTCGACCTGCTGGTGGTCGACGAGGCGCATTGCCTGAGCGAATGGGGCCACGACTTCCGACCCGACTATGGCCGTCTCGCCCAGGTACGCGAGACGCTCCAGCCCGGCGCAGTGATGGCGTTGACGGCTACCGCCACGACGGCCACCAGCATCGACATCGTTCGCCGACTCGGATTGCAAGATCCAATCGAGATCCACACCGGCTTTGACCGTCCAAATCTGACCTTCGACGCGATTGAGGCAAGTGGCAAGGCGCGGCGCCTACAGCTGCTCGAGCATGGCCTCAAGATCGAAGCGACCCGCCCAGCGATCGTCTACGTGCGCACCCGTAAAGACAGTGAGATGGTTGCCGAGGCGCTCGTGGCTGCCGGACTGCCCGCCGAGGCGTACCACGCAGGTCTCGGCCGCGACGTGCGCGAGCAGCGCCAAGACCGATTTATGCGCTCAGACGACGCGATCATCGTCGCCACCACGGCCTTCGGAATGGGCGTCGACAAGGCCAACATCCGTCAGGTCTGGCACTGGGGCCTCCCCCAGTCGATCGAGGCGTATTCGCAAGAGTCGGGTCGTGCCGGTCGTGATGGACTGCAGTCGCGCTGCGTACTGCTGCACTCCAGCGGCGACCGCGGCGTCTTGGGTGCACTGATTCGCCGTGCCGAGTTTGGCCCCGACGACGTCAATCGCGTGCTCACTGCGCTCGCCTCCTTCGCCGATCCCGACACGGGCGCCTTTGCCGTCAACCCCAATGAGCTGGCTCGTGCACTCGGTGGCGAGGACGACAACGTCCGCGCCTGGCTGGCTTCGGCCGAATCGGTCGGCGCCGTCGAGCTCGACCCGGGCTCCAGCCAGCTCTGGCGTGGCCGAATGCGATTTCGTGGACTGGGTGCAGATCGCGCCGATCAGGTGCGTCAACGTGCTCGGAGGATCACCGGCGGTCGCTGGGACCGCCTCGATGCCGCGCAGTCGTTCGCTGCCGGTACTGAGTGTCGCCGTCTAACACTGCTGCGCTACTTTGGCGACCAGCAAGACCCCGAGGCGCATGGTCGCTGCTGCGACGTCTGCGACCCCGTCGACGTCCTCGCCGAGACAGCCGCCACACGGACGCGGTCGTCCCGCAAGGCCGCCGCACCCCCGATCCCTGACGATGCACCCACCGAACTCGTCGCCGCGCTCAAGACCTGGCGTAGCGTCACCGCAAAGACGGCTGGTGTGCCCGCGTATGTGATTGCCAAGGACGCGACTCTGCACGCGATCGCCTCAACGCAGCCGTCAACGCCAGATGCACTCAGCGTGCTGCCAGGGATCGGTCCCGCCTTTCTGGAACGCCACGCAGCCGCCGTGCTTGAGGTGCTTGCTGCGTACGACGGCCCACTCGCGGCCTAACCGTGTCACTTCGGCCAGTTCGACCAGCCAACCGGCGTTCCAGCCGGCCGATCCGACCAGTTCGGTGGTGGCGGTGTATGGCGTTCAAGACTCGGCACAACGAGTCGACCACCCGGCTGTACGGTGAGCGTTGGCCGTGACGTATTGATGCTGTTTTCCGCGGCGATCACAGCCGGAGCACACAGCGATTCCACCGGACAGGCGTCGTCTGCGATACCGAGCGGAAAGCCCGGCCCGCCATCCCAGATGACGTTGCCAACGAGCCGAAGTTCGTCGTCCGCACGTGCAGATGCCGGCACATTCGAACCTTCATGCATAGGCGTAGGACCTCGAATGTCAAAGATCTGCCACTGGCTCGGTTGTTGATCGGGATTGACAATCACGTTGTCATAGAGAAAAACCCGCCGATTGGGAATCTCCACCGCATTCGTCCCATCGTCCACCACCGTCGTGCCCCAGCCGCCCGCTGCTAGGTACGCCGCACAGCGCTCGCGAGCATCATCGCCTGGCTGGCCATCACACGAGCGCAGCCCGAAAACGACTTCAAGCACGTGTGAGCGAGCACCGACACGTGTCGCAACGTTACGACGCAGCAGCACGTTGTAGCCGCCCTGAACTCCAAAGGCTGCGCCCTCGACGTCATGGACGGTATTGCCTTCAATAAGGACACCCGACGCCTCGTACTGCAAGAACGGCGCCAGCATGAATTGAAATCCCGTGCCCTGACCAACCGTGAAGCCTCCGGTGCCACAGTCGTAGAAGACGTTGCCTCGGACCACGACGCGCGTGCTCCCGCCTTTGGCATAGCCACACCAGTCGACGGCACCGTGTATGCGATTGCCAAGCAACTGGAGCCCTTGGACCGCCACTGCATCCAACGCGTTATCCGTAGCACCACTCAGATCCGAGTTACGGATCGTGACGTCCCAACTCTGGTTGATCTTGACTGTCTCCTGCGCGTCATGCCCAACCAGCGTGACGTGATCGATCAGCAATTTTCGACATTGCTCGCAATGAAAGACATCACCGCCGCCAGCCAGCCGTAGGTTGCGTAATTGCAACCCGTTGACGCGGTACACATTCATGCTCCCGAGCACGGGTGGCCGCCGCGGATTAGTCGCCTCGAGCACGATCTGACCGCTGCGATTCTCCCAGTACTCCGGCATCGCACTGCTGTAGTTCCCAGGACCGATACGGATCCGCCAACTTCCGCTCCTCCCAACTGGCACGCGCTGCCATGCCTCACTCACCGTCCGGAGTGGCTGCGAGCGACTGCCAACTGCGGTGTCACTTCCCGTGGTGGCCACATACAGCGTTTTTGTTGCTGCCTGCGCGACGCCAGACGTGAGTGCCACAATCAGCGCGACGGCACTCATCACGAGAAATTTCAGCACCCGCTCATTCTGTCACGACCTTGCAACGGATGGGCAAAAAAGCCCGCAGCGTGCCGGCTAGCTCAGTCGAGCACTGCGCCGAACGAGGCCGGACCGACCAGCTTGGCGTACTTGTGGAGTGCGCCACGGACGTACTTCGGCTCGGGGCGTACGTAGACCGCACGGCGCTTGGCCAGTTCGGCCTCATCGACCTCAAGGTCGAGACGCAACTCGGCGACATTGATGTTGATGATGTCGCCCTCTTGCATCAGACCAATCGGTCCACCCTCGACGCTCTCCGGGCAGACATGACCGATGCAGAACCCGCGGGTCGCACCACTAAAGCGGCCATCGGTGATCAGCGCAACGGTCTCGCCCATGCCAGCACCCATGACGGCACCCGTCACACCGAGCATCTCGCGCATGCCAGGACCACCGATCGGGCCCTCGTCGCGGATCACGATGACATCGCCATCGTTGATCTTGCCGTCGACTACGGCGTCCATTGCAGCCTCTTCGCCACTAAAGACGCGGGCGGGGCCACGGAACTCGCGGATGCCAGTCGAGGCGACCTTGACGACGCCGCCACCTGGCGCAGCCGTGCCACGCAAGACGAGCAGGCCACCATCGGCGTGGACAGGATTCGAGAATGGATGCACGATCACGCCGTCCGCATTCGGAGCGTCCGCAAGTGCCTCGGCCATCGTCTGGCCGGTGATCGTGAGTTCGTCACCGTGCAAGAGACCCGCGTCGAGCAGTTCCTTGAGAATCACCGGCACGCCACCAACCTTGTCGAGGTCAGCCATGACGTACTGGCCACCCGGCTTGAGGTCGGCGATATGCGGCGTCATCTTGGCGAGTCGGTTGAAGTCGTCGAGATCGAGATTGACTCCCGCCTCGTGCGCAATCGCGAGTAGATGCAGGACAGCATTCGTCGAACCACCCGAGGCGTTGACCGCCATGATCGCGTTCTCGAAGGCCTTCTTCGTCATGATCCGGCGCGGGTTCAACTCGAGTTCGACAGCCTGAACGGCAAGTTCGCCGGCCTTGACAGCCCACTCACTCCGCCGCACGTGCGTGGCGGGAGCCGACGAGGAACCTATCGGCGCCATGCCAATCGCCTCGGCGATCGTGGCCATCGTGTTGGCCGTAAACATGCCACCACAGGAGCCGGCGCCAGGACAGGCCTCTTTCTCGAGCTCGTGTAGGTCTTCCTCGCTCATCGTGCCGCGTGCGACAGCACCAACGGCCTCGAAGACGTCCTGAATGTTGACGTCCTTGCCACGGAACTTGCCAGGCATGATCGTGCCGCCATAGAGGAAACAGCTGGGCAGGTCGAGGCGCGCCGCACCCATCAACATGCCAGGGAGACTCTTGTCGCAGCCAGCGATCGTGACGGAACCGTCGAAGCGCTCGGCGTGCATGACAAGCTCGTAGGCATCCGCGATGTTCTCCCGCGAGACGAGCGAGGCACGCATGCCCTCGTGGCCCATGGCGATGCCGTCAGAGACCGCGATCGTGTTGAAGATCAGCGAGACAGCACCGGCAGCATTCGCACCGGTCTGCGCGTGCACGGCCAACTTGTCGAGATGGTAGTTACACGGCGTGACCTGGTTCCACGACGTCGCTACAGCAACCTGCGGCTTCGAGAAGTCCTCATCCTTCAGGCCCACGGCGCGCAACATGGCGCGGGCGGGGGCGCGACGGAATCCGTCGGTGACATCAAGACTGCGGCGGCGGCGATGGTCGTTGCTCATGGGCAGGATGATACGCGAAATCGGGCTGGGTAAATCCCCTGGCGTGATGTCTATCCCACCCACGGACCTTCATCTACGAGCGGGGACGCTG
>JBAXOM010000097.1:0-7587 GCA_037133215.1 Thermoleophilia bacterium
ACTGCGCGCACGGCCGCGACGACCTGCTCAGGCGTGTAGCATCGACTCACGAACCGGTGGGGGATATGCGATGACGTTTGTTGAGGAATGCAAGGCGGCGGCAGGACCAGTCTGGGAGCGGTGGATGCACCACCCGTGGACGGAGGAGCTGTTCGCCGGCACGCTGTCGGACGAGCAGTTTCGCTACTGGCTGATTCAGGACCTGCCGTATCTCGGCCAGCACATCACCACGCCGATGTATCCGAAGGTGCCACCGACGAGTCCCTTTATAGGCCTCTGCCGCGAGTACGCGGTGCGCGCTCAGACGACACGCGTCGAACTAGAGACGCTGGGCGACGTGGGCGATTTTGCAAAGACGCGCTGGGCGGCGCGACCGATGCGTGAGGGTGCGATCAACTTCTGGATCCGCACGGCTCACGAGGGCAGCTTCGGTGACATGTGCGCGGCCCTGTATGTCTGTTACTCGTTTGCCGAGACGTTTGGTGGTCGCCTCAAGCGCGAGCAGCCGACTGGGCTACCGCCACTGCAGCAGGCCTGGGTCGAGCAATGGGTGGATCCGTACTTTGAGCGCCTCTTCGAGTGCATCCGCGATGGCCTCAACGAAGCGGGCGAACATGCGACTGAGTTTCAGCGCGACCAAATGCGTTGGCTCTTCCTCCGCGGCACGCAATGGCAGATCGGTACCTTCGACGTGTCGATGACCATGTCTGACCCTTGGCCGGGTGAGGGCGAGGAGTGCGGCGTGATGGCCGATGCTCCGTGGCTCGGACGCGAGGTCATCGCGCTCGCCGACCAGTAGGTGAGCACGACGGCACACTTCTGTGACAGCCAACATCTGCAACGTCCACTGCGATAGCATCCCGCCATGGATGCATTGATTCTTGGTGGGGGAGGCATGCTCGGTCGCAAGTTGGCCGAGTCGTACGCCGCCGATCAGGAGGAGACCCTCAGTCGACTCTCGCTCGTAGATGCGTTTATTGAGCCAGCCCCGCCAGCAGGAGCTGGGTTTGCTGTCGATTGCAGCGTGGCGGACATCACCGACCCGGCTGTCACGCAGCGCCTCGTTGCCGAACGACCCAACGTGATCTTCCACCTCGCAGCGATCGTCTCGGGTGAGGCCGAGCTCGATTTTGAGAAGGGCTACTCGATCAACCTCGACGGCACGCGACTCTTGTTCGAGGCGATCCGTGGAGAGGGAGACGACTACTGCCCTCGCGTCGTCTTTACCTCGTCGATTGCTGCCTTCGGCGCGCCCTTCCCAGAGATCATCGATGACGAATTTATTCTGCAGCCGCTGACGAGTTACGGCGCGCAGAAGGTGATGGGCGAGATGATGCTCAACGACTACTCACGGCGCGGCCTCTTCGACGGTGTTGGGCTGCGGCTGCCGTCGATCTGCGTCCGCCCAGGCGCGGCGAACAAGGCGGCGTCGGGTCTCTTTTCGAACATCATCCGCGAGCCGCTCAGTGGTCGCGATGTCGTCCTGCCTGCCGAGCGGAGCACACGTCATTGGTTCGCCTCGCCGCGCTCGGCAATCCGCTTCCTCCGCCACGCCGCGACCATTGACACGCAGCGACTTGGGGCGCGACGCTGTCTCAACATGCCTGGCCTGTCCGCCACGATCGCCGAGGAAATCGAGGCGCTGCGACGCATCGCCGGCGACGACGTCGTGCAGCGCATCCACGACGAGCCCGACGAGTTGATCATGCGGATCGTGGCCGGGTGGCCCAGCAACTTCACGGCCACGCGTGCCCGCGAGCTCGGCTTCTCTGCCGAGACATCGTTCGAGGAGATCATCAATGTCTTCATCGAGGACGAGCTCGGGGGACAACTCCCGTGACGCGTGTCGCGATTGTGACGGGCGCCGGTCGAGGTCTTGGGCGCGTCGTGGCGCTCGCGCTCGTAGCGGATGGTTGGACGACGATCGTGACGGGACGCGACCAGGCGATGCTGGATGCCGTCGTCGCCGAAGCCGGCCCGCTGGCCGACGCGGTTGTCTGCGATGTAACGAGCGCCGACGACGTTCGTCGGCTCTTCGATACCGCTGTCGAGCGCCATGGGCGTGTCGACCTGGTCTTCAATAACGCCGGTGTCGCAGCGCGGGGCGTGCCGATCGACGAGCTCGACGTGTCGGAGTGGCAGCGCGTTGTCGAGACCAATCTGACGGGCACCTTCCTCTGCATCCAGCAGGCCTTCCGGGTGATGAAGGCGCAGGTGCCGCAGGGTGGGCGCATCATCAATAACGGGTCGATCTCCGCCACCACGCCACGACCAAACTCGTCGCCGTACACCTCGACAAAGCATGGTGTGACAGGTCTGACGAAATCGGCCTCGCTCGATGGGCGAGCCTTCAATATCGCCTGTGGCCAGATCGACATTGGTAATGCAGCGACGGATTTGACGGCGCCCATGCGCTCGGGTGACGGTGTGCCCCAGGCCAATGGGGAGCGCCTCGTTGAGCCGACGATCGATCCACAGCACGTGGCCGACGCGGTGCTCTACATGGCCAATCTCCCGCTCGCTGCCAATGTGCAGACGATGACGGTGATGGCTACGACGATGCCCTTCGTCGGTCGCGGCTAGTTCGTCGGTACTGCTCCAGCGCGTACGGGCTGCTGTCTAGGCGCTCGCCTTCGTCTTGCCCTTCCAGGCCTCCCAGCCAGTGCTCAATTCGGCAAAGGCCTGGTTCGCGCGGAGCGTCAGATCGTTCATCTGTGCCTTGGCCTTCTTAAGGGTGTCGATATCGACCTTGAGTGACTTGCTCTTGACGAGTCCAAGTGTGGTCTCGGCGAACTCCGTCCCAACAGCCAAGGCGCGGTACGTCGACACGACGATCTTGGCCTGATCAGCCGACAACGTCTTGCAGACCTTCAGCGTCTCCGTCTGCAGGTGCATCTGCTTGATCTCACTCGTGACCGCCGCGACGCCAGCATCTTGCTTGGCCTGTGAGACGAACCAGACAGGGGTGATGTCGGTCTGAAGATCGTTGAGCGTCCCAATAGCCTGTTGAACTACGGTGGTGATTTCTGCATCCGAGCAGGTCGCCTTCGGCGCCGTTGTGGTCGCTGCTGCGGCCGAAGTCTCGGAGGTGGCTGGTGTCGACGAAGACGACGAACTCGACCCACCGCAGGCGGCGAGTAGGCAGCAGGCGATTACGACGGTGGTGGCGAAGAGGCGAAGCATGGGAGAACGGTACACGGAGCGCGGACTACGTGTTCGCGGGCGGCAGCCCTCTACAGCGACTAGAGGGAACGTGCGTCCGTGCCAACAAACCTCACGGTCACCTCGCCGAGCGGGTTGTTGATGATCGTGACGGTCGAGCCTGCCTCAACCCAATGCGTCGCGACGAGGCTACCGAGCGTGACGACCTCACCCGCGCGCAGCAGGGAGCCGCGGGCGTTGAGGCTATTGGCCAGCCAGGCCAGTGCCTCGAGTGGGTGGCCGAGAATGTCACCGCCGCGACCAGAGCCCACCTCGACACCGTCGATCAGCATCGTGGCCGTCGTCTGATCGAGGTCGTTCGGATCGAAACTGGCCTGCGCCTCGCCGAGGATGAGGCCCGCTCCGAAGAAGTCGTCGGCAATCAGCGTGGCGGCATCGAGCTGTCCGTAGTCGACATAGCGGTTCTCGACGAGCTCGATCGTGGCGAGACACTCGCTGATCCTGGGCGCAAGCTCGCCTCGCACGTACAGCGCGCCGTCGGGGCGCGAAGGCAGGTCCGCGCCCAGCCGGACCGCGACCTCGCACTCGACACCAAACTGCGTCGTGCCGCGCGTCGTCACGGTCGCGGGGCTCTGCTGGATCTCTCGCTCGAGCACGCCGCCGGCACTCGGGTTGTGGATATTGAGATAGGCCTGCATGACGGGTGTCGTGCAGCCAATCTTGTGGCCTGCATACCCTCCCTCGCCGCGCGTGTCGAGGATCAGGTGAAGTGCGGCCTGGATGCGATAAGCCGTTGCCTCATCGGGAGGACAGAGCGACGCCGGAAGGCTCCCAAAGCGACCTCGCGCGAGGCGCGCGTCGGCCAACGTTTGTGCAGCTTGTTGGATCTCTGGCTCAGTCATCATGCTCTGGTGACGGTACGCCAATCTGCGGACGTCTGCGCTGAAATAGCAAACTTCCGTGCCATTCCGCTACCGTCACACCATGCGAACGACGCTGTTCTGCTCTGCGGTTGACGTTGCCGATGCGGGTGCCGCTCAGGTGCTCTCCGACGCCTGCGAACGTGCGGGCGTTGATGGTCTTTCGATCGCGACGTCGTACCACGCAGCACGCGATCTGCACCCCCACGCACGTGGTCGCCGCGTCCGACATCTCGCGCCGGGTCTATGGCTTCCAATCGACGAGCAACTCTGGGCGGACAGTGCAATCGCACCGCAGCTCGCCGCCGATGCCGAGACCGCCCACGCAGTGACCGCGCTGGTCGAGGAGGCGCGACGCGACGGGCGCGAGGTCGATGGTTGGACGATCTTCTTGCACTCCGATCGACAGGGGCCGACCGCTGAGATCGGGTCCGAGCGCAATGTCTTTGGCGACGTCTATCCCGAGCAGCTCTGCCCCGCACAACCCGAAGCGCGTGCCTATGCTCAGACGCTGGCGCGGGCCGTCGTCCAGGCTGGCATGCCAACGGTGATCGCAGAGTCGCTGCACTACCACGGGCTCGAGCATGGCCTGCATCACGAGCGCTTTCTGTTTGAGCCGGGCGAGGTTGTGCGCTTCCTGCTCGGCCTCTGCTGCTGCGATGCCTGTTGTGCAGCGGCGAGTGCTGAAGGCGTCGACAGCGATCGTTTCCGAGCCGAGGTGGCCCGCATCGTGCAGGCGACGTTCGACTCGGGCGAGCCAGCGCCAGGCTCTGTTGCCACGCTCTCCGCTGCGGGCGCATTGGTCGACGGTGCGATGGCTGGGTGGCTGCGGGCGCGTCTCAATACGGTGACGACACTGATCGCCGATGTCTCTGCTGCCTGCCGGGCCGAGGGTGGTCGACTCGTCGTCTTGGATTCGTCGGGCGCCGCCAAGGGCTACAGCGATGGCGAGCCGCTGGGCGACGTCGCGCCGACGATAGCCTGGCGCTTTGGACTCGACATTGCCGCGATCTCAGCGCACTGCACCGTCGAGGCAATCGCCTATGCGCGATCGTCGGCTCGCGTCGCCGACGATCTGGCCGCCTACCGCGCACTGATTGGTGACACAGCACCACTCGGGGCAATCGTTCGACCGTTTGGGGTCGACTGTGACTCGGTCGAGAATCTCGCGGAGAAGCTCGAAACGATTCGCGCCGCTGGTGCCGAGCGCGCCGATTTCTATCACTACGGACTGATGCCGCTCCCGACGCTCGACCGCATTCGCACTGCCCTGAACGCGTCCTGACCCGCGCCGCCGGCGGCGTGTCTGGGCTGCCTACGAGCTTGTATGACGAGCTGCGGTATAGGTTGGCGCGGCGGCGACTGTGGGGAGGACATGACAACCGCGCGGATGTGGTGTCCTCCCTAGAGGAGGGGCAAATCAATTCAGCACTGGCGATGTGGGGGAGGACACCACATCCGCGCGGTTGTCATGTCCTCCCCACCCGAGCCATCCCGCATCCCGCAGGCTCAGAGGCAGAACACCTAGGAGGCGAACGGCGAGCGCAGTGCGCGACCAGGGCAGTGCTCTGTCCGCGTGCCGCCAAAGACCGTCGGTACGCCTCCAAGCCAAACGTGGGGGATACCGTCGGGCGTCTGGCGCGGGTTCTCGTACGTGGCTGTGTCGTTGATGCGCTCTGGATCGAATGCGACGAGATCGGCGACCATGCCCGGACGCACGAGGCCGCGATCGGCCAGGCCGAGACGAGCAGCCGGAGCGCTCGTCATGTGGCGGACCGCCTCCTCAAGCGTGAGGATGCCGAGCTCGCGGGCGTAGTGGGCGAGATAGCGCGGGAACGTTCCCCAACCACGCGGATGCGGTCGGCCTCCAACGAGAATGCCGTCGCTGCCAGCCGTGTGCGCGGGGTGTTGCATGATTGTCCGGACGTTCTCCTCGTTGCCAATCTCATGCAACGCCGTCGCCATCAGGCGATCATCGGCCGCCAAACTACAGAAGAGATCGACCGGGCGCTCACCGCTTTGGGTCGCGAGCTCGGCAATCGAGTGGCCGACGGCCCAGCTCTGTGCCGCATCGCCGACGCCACCAACGACGATCCACGACCAGTCGATCGGTACGCCATGGAAGCCATCGGTGCCGGTCTCCTCGAGCTCGACACGCAGCTGCTCGCGCAGGCGGGGGTCGCGAAGGCGAGCGATCGTGGCATCGGCACCACCGGCAAAGGCCCAGCCCGGCAGGACCGAATGGAGGTACGTATTGCCGGCGAGGTACGGGTAGGTGTCGAAGGTGATATCGACCCCGCGCGAGCGGGCCGCATCGATGATCGCCAACAGCTCGGGAGCGCGTCCCTTGTTGTTTGGAAAGCCAAGGTGCGTATGCGCGAGATGGAGAGGAATCGCCGCGGCCTCAGCAGTGGCGATCGCCTCGGTGTAGGCCTCGATCGCATGCGCGCCATAGTTGCGATGGTGAGGAGAGTAGAAGGCGCCCGTGCCACGCAGCACGCTACAGAGCGCGATCATCTCGTCCTCATCGGCGAACATGCCGGGCGCATAGGTGAGGCCCGCCGAGAGGCCGAACGCTCCCTCTTGGAGGGCCTGGCGGACGAGGTTCTGCATCTGCCGCAACTCGTCGGCCGTTGGTGCGCGGTCGTCCGCGCCCATCACGAGCATGCGAATCGTGCCGTGCCCGACAAGAAAAGCGATGTTCGTGGGCACGCCGGCATCGAAGCGCGCGAGATAGTCGGCCACGCTCCGCCAACGCCGGGGGAAATCGGGATCGCCGTTCCAGCCGGCCAGTGCGCTGCGCAGCTCGGCCTCGACCGTCTCATCGGCAGGCGCGAGGCTCAGGCCATCCTGCCCAATCACCTCGAGGGTCACGCCCTGACAGGCCTTTGCCTCGTGGGTCGGGTCGGCGAGCTGGACGAGGTCGCTGTGCGTGTGCATGTCAATAAAGCCGGGAGCGATGACGAGACCATCAACGTCGAGGGTCGTTGTCGCGTCGCCTGCGATCTCGCCGACTTCCATGATCTGTCCGTCACGTACCGCTACATCCGCGCGCGCGGCTGGTGTACCCGAGCCGTCGATTACCTGGCCACCCCGCAGCAGCAAGTCAAACGTCATCGCACGTCATCTCCCGACTCAATCACGAGTTCGCGCGTCATCACGCCATTGCCGGCCGTCAGACCACCATCAACCGGCAAGACGGCGCCGGTAATCCAGTCCGCAGCATCGGAGGCGAGGAAGGCCACGGCCTGCGCGATGTCCTCTGGTTCGCCGATGCGCCCAAGTGGGTACCAGCGTTCGAGTCGCTCAAAGAAGCTCGGGTCGAGGGCCTGCCGATCCTCCTGGACGGATGTGCGAATCGAGCCGGGCATGACCATGTTGGCGCGTACGCCGTGTGGGCCGTACCGAACAGCGAGCGATTGGGTCAGGTTGATCAATCCGGCCTTGCCAGCCGAGTAGGCCTCGCCGCCGTAGTACCCGGTCGAGTTGATGGATCCGATCGTGA
>JBAXOM010000098.1:0-7586 GCA_037133215.1 Thermoleophilia bacterium
CGATACGGCCTTTACGACGGCCGGTACTGCGCCCTCACCGCGCGTCGAATCGGACGACATCGTGCCGCTCTGGGAGCACGTCGCCCACGGTCGTTGGTGCACAATCGGGCCGACTTCGTGGATCGATGGAGGCGCGCTGCCCGATTCGATCGTCGCGATTCCCCTCACCGATCCGATCGTGGAGCAGCGCATCGGCGTTGTCGTGCCCGACCGCGACCCGCTGCCGACCCTGACGCGCGCACTCCTCGACGCGGCCCGCACCACAACCTAAAGATCGATCCGCGTCCCGATCGTCATCGTCCGCGCCGACGGCATCCCAAAGAACTCCGTTGTGCCCTGGGCAGTCTGATGCAGCAACGCGAACATCTTGAGCGGAACACTCGCCAACCCCTTCGTCGTGACGTTGATGCTGTCACGACCAATGAAGTACGTTGTCGTGAGCGGGTTTAGCAGGCTCCCTAGGTTGCTCTCCCTGAGCGCCTTCGGGATGTCTGCCGGCTCGGCGAAGCCATGCCGCACAGTGACGTGCCACAGGCCAGGCCCAACCAGCTCGGCCTGCGCCGGCTCGGGCACGAGTGGCGTGCTGCCTGTCTCGACCGTCACTATCACCGTCTGCTCAAAGACGGTCCCCAGCTCACCACAGGTGGCCTGCAGTGTGCGCGGGACACGACCTGCCTTGGCGGCGAGAAAGACTCCCGTCCCGGTCGTGCGAGCAGGTCCCGCGCGCTCGACCATCTGGAGGTAGGTCGGGATATCAACCGACATCTGCGCAATCGCGGCGATGGCCTTGGCGCGACTTCGGGTCCAGGCCTGAATCAGGAGCAATAGGGCGGCCGCAATCATCAGCGTAAACCAGGCGCCATGCATAACCTTGGCGAGGTTGGCACTAAAGAAAGCTATATCGATGATTGCCATCGGCACGAAGATCGCGACCAGCCGCCAGATCGGCCACTGCCACTGGTGCCGCGCCACCACCACGGCCAGGAGCGTCGTGCACAACAGTGTTCCGGTGACCGTCAAGCCATAGGCGTTTGCGAGACGACTTGAGCTTTCAAAATTGAGCACGGTGGCAGCCACGCCGATAAATAAGAACAAGGTGACGGTCGGTACCGTGATTTGCCCCTTGACCGTATTCGAGGTATGCAGCACGCGCATGCGTGGAACCCAGCCAAGCCGCATCGCCTGCTGCGCAACGGTATACATGCCAGAAATGACTGCCTGCGACGCGATGATCGTCGCGAGGGTCGCCAGCACAATCATCGGCACGAGGAGTTGTGACGGTACGAGCAGATAAAACGAATTCGAAGCCGCTGCTGGGTTCTCAAGTACGAGCGCGCCTTGGCCGAGATAGCAGAGCGTTAACGCAGGCAGGACGACGACGAGCCACGAAGCAGCAATCGGGCGCCGCCCGAAATGGCCCATGTCGGCATACAGCGCCTCAACCCCAGTGATCGCCAACGTGACTGCTCCAAGCAACACGAAGGTGATGAGTGGATGTCGCACCACCAACCCGGCGGCATGTATGGGATTGATCGCCTCGAGTACCTCTGGCCGACTGGCAATTCCGTGGACGCCAAGAGCAGCGATCGAGAGGAACCAGACGAACATGATCGGACCAAAGACGCGGCCAATTTTGCCGGTCCCAAAGCGCTGCATGACAAACAGCGCAGCCAAGATCACCAGCGCAATATCGTCCTCCAAATGTGCCGCCCGCGGGACCACCATCGTGACGCCCTCGACTGCCGACAGCACAGAAATACTCGGTGTCAAAACGCCATCCGCAACGAACAATGAGATTGCGAGCATGCTGATGCCAATCACCACAGCGCGGTGGCGCTGTTGAACGAAACGCAAGGCGAGCACACCGAGCGCTAGCGTTCCACCCTCTCCCTCATTGTCGGCTCGCATGATCACCACGATGTACTTGACGGTGACGACCAACACCAGCGTCCAGATGAAGAGCGAGAGGAGACCGAGCACCTCTTCCCGTTCTGTACTGAGACCAAAGACGTCGTTGAAGGCGGCCTGAAACGCGTACAGCGGGCTTGTGCCGATGTCGCCATAGATGATGCCCATGGCGCCGAACGCCAAAAGCACGATGCTCCCCTTTGGAGCATGCCCACGGGACGCAGTCGAGTGCTCTTTAGAGCGTGTCATGGGGAGCCGAGTGTCGAGACAACGTGGCGGAGTCTATCGGTCACCCGCAGTCCTGTACATGGCTGGGAGGCGCAGCAGCCTCGAGCTGCGGACCGACCAACCACTAGATCTCGACGCGCGCGCCCATCGTGACCGTGTGGTCTGGCGGCACACGGAAGAAGTCGGTCGAGACCTGGGCGTGACGGTGAAGGAGCGCGAAGATGCGGCGAGGGATCGCATGAGCACCGCGCGTCGCCACGGTCACCGTGTCGCGCCCAACGAAGTACGAGGTCGTCGCCGGGTCGATGCGATCGGCCAGCGCGCTGTTGCTAAGCGCCTCGGGCACGTTCGGGGATTCGGCAAAACCGAAGCGCAACAGAACGCGCCACATGCCAGGCACGATCTCCTCTACCGACGAGCGCTCGTCGGCCGTGGCATGCGGTGTGTCGAGCGTCTGCACCGTCAGCAAGATGGTCGTCTCGTGCATCCGACCGAAGTTGCGGATCGCCGAAAGCAGTGGACGTGGCGCGTGAGCGGGAGAGGCGACGAGGAAGACGCCAGTACCCTCGGTCGTCTTGAACTCACCTGCCCTGACCTTGTCAGCAAACAAATCGGCATCCACTGCCTCGCCCGACAGAGCGCGCAACATCGCCTGGCGACCCGAGGACCAGGACCAGAAGATCGTGTAAAGAATCGCGGCTACCGCCAGAGAGAACCATGCTCCATGCGGAATCTTGGTGATGTTGGCGGTAAAGAAGGCTACGTCGACAATCCCAAGTGGCAAGAACACAGCGACGACCTTCCAGAGTGGCCAGCCCCAGATGCGATGAGCGACGATGACGGCTAGCGTCGTAGTGCAGCAGAGTGTGCCCGTGACTGCGAGGCCATAGGCGGCTGCGAGGTGTGCCGACGTGCCGAATCCAATCACGGTCGCGACGACTGCGATGTACAGGATCAGGGTCACCACGGGCACGAAGATCTGGCCACGCACCGTCACCGAGGTCTGGATCACGCGCATGCGGGGCAAGAGACCAAGCTGCATGGCCTGACGGGACACGGAGTACGCACCCGAGATAACTGCCTGCGAGGCAATTACCGTGGCGACGGTCGCCAGGACCACCAGCGGCAACTCAAAGCCGGACGGGACCAGATGGAAGAACGGGTTATCGACCATGTTCGGGTGATCCAGCAACAGCGCACCTTGGCCGAGATAGTTGAGGACCAGCGCGGGGAACACGACGACCAGCCACGACAGGGCAATTGGGCCACGACCAAAGTGCCCCATGTCGGCATACAGCGCCTCCGCGCCCGTGATGCAGAGCGTGACTGCGCTCAGTGCGACGAAGGTCAGCACCGGGTGATCGATCGCGAACATCACGGCGTAGCTCGGCGAGATGGCGCGGACAACCCCGGGGTTCTTGGCAATACCGATTACGCCCATGACTCCAATAGCACCGAACCACAGCACCATGATCGGACCGAAGAGCTTGCCGACGCTGGCCGTGCCCCAACGCTGCATCAGGAACAAGCCAGTCAGGATGACCAACGCGATCTCAACCGCGACCTGTTGTGTCTCTGGAAATCGCAGGCCGGCACCCTCGACGGCCGAAAGCACCGAGATGCTCGGGGTGAGAATCGCATCGCTCGAGAACAGCGCTACGGCAAGGATGCCAACGAGGGTTACGAAGACCGCGCCACGTCCCGAGACGACGCGGAGCGCAAGCGACTGCACGGCGAGATCGCCGCCTTCGCCCTTATTGGACGCGCGCGTCACGATCCCGACGTACTTGATCGTCACAACGATGATCAGAGCCCAGATAAACATCGACAGAATCCCGAGGATGCTGTCGCGGTTTGGCTCCATTCCAATCGTCGGCCCAAACGCGACCTGCAGTGAATAGAGCGGACTCGTGCCGATGTCGCCGTACACCACGCCAAGCGCGCCAAGCGCGAGCAGCGCGAAGGGGCCGTGGGGCGCGTGGTCCTCGGTGTGGTCGTGAGTGGCAGGGGACATGACGGACAACGCCAGACGTCGGCGCGCCTGAAACTGTACCGCTACGTGCCGTCAAACAGGTACGGAGCGCGCGCAGACCCGTTGCCTGCCATATTTACGGCACTAGGGAAGGACATCACGTGTTCGTCAACCGCACGCCTCGCTTCGAACCACTCTCGGCCGACTCGCTCGACACCATCGATCGGGGCTGGAAGCGCCTCGTCTCCGAACTCGGCATCACCTTTATGCACGAGCCGTCGCTCGAGCTGTTCAAGCGCGAGGGTCAGCGCGTTGAGGGCGAGGTTGTCTTTTTCGATCCCGACTGGTTGCTCGAGCGCATCAAGACCACGCCGACGGAGTTCACCCTCCTGTCGCGTAACCCAGACAAGCACGTCCAGTTTGGCAAGGACAACATGGTCTTTTGCACGGGCCAGTCCATGCCGTTCGTTGACGACGGAATGTCGCGACGCGACGGTACGCTCGCTGACGCCGTCAAATTGCTTCGCGCTGCCCAGATGACACCCGAGATCGATACGCCGGGCTATCCGATCATCGAGTGCAATGACAAGCCGCTCGACTCGCGCCACCTCGACCTCCAGCTCGCCATGTACGAGAACACCGATCTCGCCGTTGGCGCCGCGCAGATCCACGCTAACGGCGTGATCGACTCGATCGCGATGGCCCAGCTCGCGCTCGGTGGCTTCGACGTGCTCGAGAAGAACCCCGGCGTGTTCGGCACGATCAACGCCAACTCGCCACTCGTCTTTGACACGCGCATGCTGGAGTCGTTGTGGCTCTTGGCCGAGCGCAACCAGATCGTCAACATCACACCGTTCATCCTGATGGGCGCGATGGGCCCGGTCTCGTTGCCGGCCGCACTCGCGCAGCAGACAGCCGAATCGTTGGCGGGCATTGCGCTCGTGCAGGCAATTCGCCCCGGCTGCCCCGCGATTATGGGCTCCTTCGTCTCGAATACGGACATGAAGTCCGGCTCGCCTGGCTTCGGTGGTCCTGAGGCCGCCTTGGGCATCCTCGCCACCGGCCAGATCGCTCGCCGCCACAACGTCCTCTGGCGCGCCGGCGGTGGCGGCCTCAACGCGAGCCCTGCCGTCGATGGTCAGTCGGCCTTCGAATCGCTCAACACGATGCTGCCGTCGTTTCTCGCCGGCGCCAACCTCCAGCTGCACTGTACCGGCTGGCTCGAAGGTGGGCTCGTGCACTCCTTCGCGAAGGTCGCCATGGACACGGAGATGCTGCGCCAGATGATCGCGCAGTTCACCCCCGTCGAATTTAGCGACGAGACGCTCGCCTTTGGCGCTCACGAAGAGGTCGGCCATGGTGGTCACTTCTTCGGTGCCGCCCATACCCTCGAGCGTTTCCGTGACTGCTTCTACCGCCCGGAGGTCTGGACCACGGACAACTATTCGTCCTGGACCAAGAAGGACCGGCCCAACGCGACCCAGCGAGCCCTCGCCAAGTGGGAGGAATTGCAGGAGTCGTGGGAGGCACCGCCGCTCGACCCCGATCTGCACGCCGAGTTGAAGGCGTACGCAGACCGTCGTCGCATCGAACTGGGCGACTAAGGTCGTGTCATGACCGTCCTCCTGGGACTGTCGGCAGCATTCTCGTGGGCGTTCGCAAGCGTCTTCGTCCAAAAGTCTTCAAGACTCGTAGATCTCCGCGTGATGCTCGTGGTCATGCTGTTGATCAGTACGTGCCTTGTCGTCCCCGTTGCGCTGATCGCCGACGGGTTACAGGGACCGTTTAACCTTCAAGCGTTGGGTGTCCCCGCTCTGGCCGGTGTCGCGGGCAACGTTGGCTTCCTCCTGATGGTGAAGGCAATGAAGGTCGGCAGTATCAGCATCGTGGCGCCCATCGTCGCGCTGGAGGGCGGCCTCGCTGCGACCGTTGCCGTCGTGCTTGGCGAGCGTCCCTCGCCCACGACGATCGCGTTACTCGCACTTGCGGCCGCTGGCGCCGTGCTCGTCTCAATCGAACCGGGGCGACGGACGGCGAAGGGTGCCGGTTGGGCAGTGCTCGCAGCATTCGTCTACGCGATCATGCTCGTGGCCATGGGACATACGGAGCAACCGGCAATGACCTCGGCTGGAATTGCGCGAGTCGCTAGCCTGTTGACGGCAATTCCCTTGTTTCTGATGGTGCGTCAACTACCGCCACGCCCGGCCATCAAACCGCTACTCGCAGCCGGGACGCTCGACGCGATTGGCTTCGCAACTTTCGCCATCGCCGCTTCGCTCGGACCGTTGACCGTGGCCTCCGTCACGTCGGCCCAGTGGGCCTCCGCCGCTGCGCTGATCGGTATTTTCTTTCTGCGTGAGCGCCTCTTCGTCAACCAATATGTCGGCATTGGCGTCACGATGGTCGCTGTCACGGGCCTCGGGCTGGTGACGTAGCGTGACCGTCCTCTTTGGACTCGGCACTGCCTTCGCGTGGGCATTCGCAAACGTCTTTACCCAGCAGGTCACGCGCACGAAGACCAAGCCCGCGGTGATCATGTTTTGGGTTCTCTCCGTTACCACGGCGGCGGTGTTGCCCCTTGCGCTAATCGTCGACCACCTTGAGGGGCCATGGACCGTTGCGGGGCTCGCCTGGCCCGTTGCAGCCGGTGTGCTCGCTGATATCGGGTTCTTCCTGCTTCTGCGCGCCTTAAGCAAGGGCAGCCTGAGTGTAATCGCGCCGATCATCGCGATGGAAGGTGGCCTCGCGACGATCTTCTCGATTGCACTCGGCGAGCGCCCATCCGCGCTGGTGTACGCGTTGATTCTCGTGGCGGTGATTGGGGCTGTGCTCGTTGCGCTGGAGCCGGGGCGCCGTACAGCGGCCGGTGCTCCCGAGGCAATCCTGGCGGCCGTTACCTATGCGGGCGTGCTCGTCTCTCTTGGCCAATCCGAGCTGCCCGACCTGACCACGGTTGGCATTACACGCGGAGTCAGTGTGCTCGTGATTCTGCCGGCCTTCCTCCTCGTCCGTCAGCTACCGCGTCGCGTCAACGTCTACCCCATCCTCTCGTGCGGGCTACTCGATGCCGTCGGCTTCGTCTGCTTCGCCTTCGCCGCCTCGATCGGTCCGCTGTCGGTCGCGTCGGTCACCGCCACCCAATGGGGCACCGCCGCAGCGCTGATCGGGATCATCGGCATGCGCGAGCGTCTTTTCGTCAACCAGTACATCGGTATCGCGGTGACGCTGCTTGCGGTGACGGGGCTCGGGCTTGCCAGCTAGGTACGGCGTTGCAAAGCCGCGACCGATGCAGTCGAGAGCGGCTCACGCGTGATGCCCGTTGTGCCACCGCGCGTGGCGTAGGCCGTAATGCGACCCGAACGCTCGCCGTGATGGGCAAGCAGTTGGTGTCGTCGAATGTCGTGGATCAAAAAGTCGGCGGCTGCCTCGAGAGCGTCGATCACGACGAGAGCTCCAGCCTCTGCGCGCACGGCTTCGG
>JBAXOM010000099.1:0-7534 GCA_037133215.1 Thermoleophilia bacterium
CTGCGCCAACCATGCGCTCGGCTGGAACGAACTTCCAGTCGAGGAGGAGCGAACCGGACTGGTTGCCGCGGAGGCCCATGGCGTCCCATTCGGCGTGGGCGGACTCGACCTCATCGTTCGTGACGAGCCAGCAGGTCAGGTCGGAATACTCTTTGAACTCCGGCGACGTCGTCTGGAGGACGTACCAGTCGGCGAAGCCGCCGGACGTTGTCCACGACGACTTCTTGAGGACTTCGTAGCCACCCTCAACCTTGCGGGCACCCGAGGAGATGGGGTACCAAAAGTGCGAGCCGGTCTCTGGGTCGGAGAAGGACAGCGTGCCGATCAGCTTGTCCGGCACGATCCGCTTAAGGTAGTTCTCGATCTGCCATTCCGTGGCCGTCAGGCGTAGCGACTCGACAGCGCCCATGTGCATCGTGTAACACATCGCCGTCGAGGCGCAGCCGTAGCGCGCGATCGTCTCGGTGGTGGCGACGAGCATGGCGTGACCCTGGCCGAGGCCTCCCCATTCCTTCGGCAGCGTCAGGCCCAAGAAGGGGCCGAGCGCCTCGAGGCTCTCGCGGGGGAAGATCAAGTCGCGGTCGTTCCCGGCGGCGCGGGGTCGGATCTCCTTCTCGCAGATCTCGATCAACTGCTCGCGCAGCGCCTTCTCCTCATCGGTGAGGAACCAATCCGGGTTGAACATCGGATCGAGTCCAGCTTTCGCACCCTCAACTGCAACTGCCATGTTGGCTCTCCTTCTCGCTTCACCTACGGCAAAAAATACGGCATAACGCCACTCAAACTGAGTAAAGGCTACAGCAGAAGTCTCTTCTCGTCATGGGTACCGGTGACATGACAGAGAAGTTTTGGGTGGTGGAGGTGGACATGCTGAACACCTCCACCACCCGATTTCCTTAGAACAACGTCAAATAGCGGCGCAGTTCCCAATCGCTGACGGTCGTGTGGTACTCCTGCCACTCGGCCAGCTTGACCTCGGCGAAGTAATCCAGGTACGCGCGACCATCCATCTCGCCGAGCCAGTCACGCAGCGGCTTGTTCTTTTCCGCTGCACGAACAGCGTCGAGTAGGTTGGCGGGCAGCGTTTTGATGCGCTTGCGCTTGATCTGCGCGGGCGACAACTCGTACAGGTTGTCGAGGTTCGGCTCGCCTGGGCTGGTCTTCTTGGCGACGCCGTCGAGGCCACAGCCGATAATCGCGGCGGCCGCGAGGTACGGGTTGGCCGCACCGTCGGTCGAGCGGATCTCGATGCGTCCCGGAGCCGGAATACGGATCGACTGCGTGCGGTTGTTCATGCCGTACGTCGCGTAGGCCGGGGCCCACGTGGCGCCCGAGGTAGGGGCACCAACCCCGATGCGCTTGTACGAGTTGACCGTTGGCGCAAGGATCGCGCTGAGACCGTCGGAGTTGTCGATGATGCCACCGAGAAACTCGTAGGCCAGCGGCGAGAGGCCGAGACCACGGGGGTCCTGCATATCTTCGAACAGGTTGATCTTGCCGGTCGGATCCCACAGCGAGATGTGGAGATGTCCACCGTTGCCGGTCAGGTTTGAGAAGGGCTTCGGCATGAAGGTGGTCAAGAGACCACGCTCCTGCGCCATCGCGTGGACCATGTAGCGGAAGAAGATCGCCTTGTCGGCGGTGCGGAGGGCATCGTCATACTCGAAGTTCAGCTCGAACTGGCCGTTGGCATCTTCATGATCGTTGGCGTAGTTGCCCCAACCAAGACCATTCATGTTCTTCGACAGCTGGGTGATGAAGTCGTACGAGCGGGTGATGCCCTTCATGTCGTAACAGGGCTGCTCCAGCGTGTCGAGATCGTCGGCCAGCACGATCTTGCCGTCGCGCTCCTTGAGCAGGAAGAACTCGAGCTCCATGCCCATCTTGAGGCGATAGCCCATCTTCTCGGCGCGCGCCGTGGCGTTCTTGAGGATCGTGCGCGGGCAGAAGTTATACGGCGCACCATCGATGGTGATGTCGCAGGCGAAGCGGGCGAGGCCGGGCTTAAACGGCACTGGCGTGTACGACTCCGGGTCCGGGATCGCCGCAATGTCGGGCGAGGCGGGCGACTGGCCGATTGGGCCGGCCGCGAAGCCGGCGAAGCCAGCACCGTCGTCGAACAACATGTCAAGGCGCTCGGCGGGCATCAACTTGGCGCTCGGCTTGCCGTGCATGTCGACGAACTGGGCGAAAAAGAACTCGATTCCGTCGGCCGCAGCTCGGCTGCGTACTTCTTCTTTGTTCTTGGGGTCTGCCACCGGAATCTCCTCAGTTCGTGGGGTAGGCAAAAGGCATGCTAGTCGAACCTTTAGACAGATGAAAGGGCTGGTTCGTGAAACGGAATCACGTGTACCTCAATACCGTCTTTGCGTAACTTCTTACGTAGCTCTGTACCAACGTCGCCCTCGACAAAACGACGGATGCCGGTCTCTGGGGTCTCGTCGATCACGATGATCTTGGCGCCGCGCGCTCGTGCCACCCGGGCCAGCGACTTGGTCGCCTTGCGGGTCACGGACACCTGTCCGTCGGCAGTGACACCCGCGGCCACGATCTGGTCGACGGCACTGCCGACCCAACCGTGCCGTGCCTTCATTTCCTGCTTAGTTGGCATCAGGCCAGGGTTCGGAATGCCGTATTGCGTTCCGTAGATTCTGGCGACGGTGACGACAGCGACGGGGCCGGACTGGGAGAGGGCAATCGCCTCAGCGATCGCCCTCTCGGAAAAGTCCCGGCGTCCATCCGCGGCGAGCAAGACCTCACACGGCGCGGTTGGCTGTTCGTCCCACTTGCGCTTGCGGCGTGGGATTAGGCCCATGACGTACTCGCTAGTGCTCCACGTGGTGGGGTGTTGCCGTGCGGTCACGCTTGTCTTCGAGGCGGCGCCAGAGGTGCAGCGGCACGTAGAGAACAAGCAGGATCAGACCGACCCAGAAGAGCCAGCGGTAGCCCGTGCCCACGGCATAGTCGGCGGCGTAGTAGCCACCGACGAGCCAGAGGATCAGGCCAAGCACGCCGAACAGGATCGCGAACGGACCCATGATGCGCGGCATCTTGACCGGGCGTGGGAAGTCGTTGCGCTTCCAGCGGAAGACGCCAAAGCCGATCATCGCGACGGCGAGGGCGAAGAGGTAGCCCATGTTGCTGAACACGTAGATCTGGAGTGGCGAGCCGACCAGCAGCACGAGCAGCGAGGCGACCAGCGAGAGAATAATCGCGGTGCTCGGGGAGCCGTGCTTGTTGGTCTTGCTGAAGATCTTCGGCAAGACACCGTCGACCGAGTTCTGCCAGAGGCCACGCGAGGCGCCAATCAGGGCGTTCAACACCGAGAGCAGCAGAGCCGCCACCAAGGCGAGTCCGACGAACCAGCGCCAGAAGTCGTTGGAGCCGAAGATCTTGTCGACGTAGCCGAGGAAGACAACGTTGGCATCGCCCGAGCCAAGCTCGGCGAAACCTGCGGTGCCAAGGACGGCCAGCAGCATCAGGGGTAGCGAGATGTAGATGAAGAGGCCGAAGAGTCCTTCGGCGGTCATCGCGATCTTGGCGTCACGCGCCGGCTCGCGGCACTCGCCGATGTAGCAGGCCGCTGCCTCCATTGCCCAGACGGTCCAGACGAAGATGAAGGCCCAACCGACGATCAATTCCCAACTGCCAGTCACGCCTTCGGGCAGGCTGCCGAGTTGAACGCGACCAAAGTCGATGGTCGAGGGCTTGAAGAACGGCAGGACGATGATCAGGACGAGCGGCACGATCGAGCCGATGCCGAGAATGGTCGCGAAGGTTGCGCCCAGGCGAATGCCGAGCCAGCCTGGGATGAACACCACAATCAGAATCACCGCGGCAGTAATGATCACGCCGACGGACCAAGCCGAACCAAACTTGTCGGAGATCGGACCGTAGGTATTACCGAGCGGAATACCGAAGAGATCGGTGATGTAGAGCGCAGCCAGGTAAGCGTTGATCGGCGCCACGGTAAACCAGCCGAGCCAGTAGGCCCACGAGCTGAGACCACCGATGTGCTCGGCGACACCATCGCCAAGCGGCTTGAAGGTCTCGAACGCATAACTCGGTAGTCCACCCGCACGATCGGGGAAGGCCGCCGCGAGTTCGGCGAGACAGAAGCAGAGGAACACGCCGACGAGGGTCAGCACGATAAACAGTGTGATCGCCACGCCGCCGAGTGCGAGCAGGGCATAGCCCGCCAGACCGATCACGAGGATCGTCCCGGCTAGACCGATTACGAAGGCGCCCCACCAGTTGGTGCCCTTCTCGAGTTCTACGGTAAAACGCTCACCGCTTGGATGTGCCGCCATATTTCTCCCCCTCTAAAGGTGCGGTAAGCAAACCACTACGGAAGAGCCATGTCAAGGGTAAAGGTATGTCGCCGACACCAATGTGGAGGAAGGTGCCATACGACCGATTTTGTTGACCCGAGCAGGCGTTGCTACGAGATGTGCGACGCAGACGGGCGGGAGGTTGGTAGTGTGCCGGGCGTGAAGGCTGATACGCATCCCGATTACCCCGTTGTCACGATCTCGTGCGCGTGCGGCAACTCGTTTGAGTCGCGCTCTACCAAGGGCGACTACTCCGTCGAGGTCTGCTCCGAATGTCACCCGTTTTATACGGGCACGCAGAAGCTGATCGACGTCGGTGGCCGGGTCGAGCGCTTTAACAAGCGCCGTGCCAAGCAGGCCTCGTCCTAGTCTGGACGGACGGTAGGCGATGAGCCAAGCGGTCGGAGGACAGGCCGTTGTGGAGGGCGTGATGATGCGCACTCCGTCGGCATGGGCGGTCGCAGTGCGACGTCCCGATGGGCGGATCACCACCGTGGTTGAGGACGCGCGTTCGGTCGCGCTTCGCTATCCGATCCTCCGCTGGCCCGTGATTCGTGGAGTCGTGGCGCTCGGCGAATCGCTCGTGGTCGGAATGAAGGCTCTGTCGTTGGCAGCGCGTCTTTCGACGTCCGACCATGGCGAGGGTGACGGCGAAGGCGAGCAAGAGATCGGTCGCCGCGAGATCGTGATCGCGCTGGTCGTGGCCGTGGTCTTCAGCATCGTCTTCTTCAAGGTTGTGCCCAGCGTGATCGCGAACTTCCTACCGATTCAGGACACGATTCTGTTTGTCCTGGCTGAGGGTGTGATTCGCGTTAGTCTCTTCATCGGCTATCTCGTCTTCCTGTCGTTGCTCCCCGACCTTCGTCGCGTCTTTCAATTTCATGCCGCCGAACATCAGGCGATCAACGCCCTCGAGGCCGGCGAGCCGCGCACCGCGGCTGCCGCCGCGCTGTACAGCCGCATCCACCTGCGCTGTGGCACGGCATTCCTGCTCTGGGTGATGGTGATCGCGATCATCGTCTTCGCCTTCGTGGGCCGGCCCGATCTGCCGTGGCTGATTGCCTCGCGCGTGCTGCTGGTACCGGTGATTGCTGGCATCGCCTACGAGGTGATCCGCCTCGCGGGTCGCTACGGCACTAATCCGATCGTGCACGCCGTCCTCTGGCCCGGCCTGCTCCTACAACAACTGACGACGCGACCGGCCGATGCCGAGCATCTTGAGGTTGCCGTTGCTGCGCTCGATGCGGTGTTGCAGCGCGAGGAAACGAATCGTGCGGCGCGCCCCGAGGCGCCCGTCGACGTGATGGCCTGAGCCGCCCCGCGGCTCACCCACGTACCCTGCAGCCATGGAACGCCTTGTCTCTCAGATCGAACGGTCCTTTGCGGACGTCGAGCAGGAGCTCGCCGACCCAGCCGTTCTGAACGACCATCAGCGCCTGGCCGAGGTCGGCCGGACACATCGTCGTCTGCAGACTGCACACGAGTTGGCGCGGCGGTGGCGGGCTGCGAGTCAGACCGTGCAAGACGCCGAGCAGGGGTTGGAGAGCGAGACGGACCCTGAGGTGCGCGCGTATCTGCAAGAGGAACTTGAATCGTCGAGGGCCGAGGTTCCGGCACTCGAGGAAGAGCTGCGCATCGCGATGCTCGAGCACGATCCGGCCGACGATCGCAACGTCATCATCGAGCTTCGTGGTGGCACGGGCGGGGAGGAGGCTGCGCTGTTTGCGGCCGATCTCTACAAGATGCTGACGGGCTACGCCGATCGGCTCGGCTTTAAGCACCAGGTGCTGACCTCGGACGCCTCCGATTCTGGCGGCCTCAAGGATATCTCGTTTGAAATCACCGGTGATGGCGCCTACTCGGCATTTAAGTGGGAGTCCGGCGTGCATCGCGTGCAGCGCGTGCCGTCAACCGAGACGCAGGGACGCATCCACACCTCGACGGCGACGGTTGCCGTCTTGCCGGAGGCCGAAGAGGTTGAGGTCTCGGTCGAGCAGAAGGACCTCAAAATTGATGTCTATCGCGCGACCGGTCCGGGTGGCCAGTCCGTCAATACGACCGACTCTGCCGTGCGCATTACGCACCTTCCGACCGGCGTGGTCGTGGCCTGTCAGGACGAGCGCTCGCAGCTGCAGAATCGCGAACGCGCAATGAAGATCCTGCGCGCGCGCATCTACGAAGCCGAGCGCGAGCGGCTCGCCGCGGAGCAGGCCGCGACGCGCAAGTCGCAGATTGGCACCGGCGCGCGGTCGGAGAAAATCCGTACCTATAACTATCCGCAGAGCCGTGTCACGGACCATCGCATCAAGTTCACCTCGCATGATTTCGAGCAGATCATGATCGGCGCGTTGGAGCCGTTTACCAGCGCACTGCAGGCTGACTGGAATCGTCAGCAGCTGGAGGACGCGGCGTCGAGTCACGCCGATGGCTGAGGCGCTCCCTGGTGGCATGCGCACGGTCAAGGACGTGCTCGCGTTGTCGGCAGCGTTTCTGAATGCCAAGGACATTGCGACCGCGCGTCTTGATGCGGAGCGCCTGATCGGGAGCGTGCTCGGTCTTGATCGGCTCGAGCTCTACCTGCACCACGACCGACCCGTCACACCAGCCGAGCTTGACGGTATTCGGCCACTGTTGCGTCGTCGCGCCGACCTCGAGCCGGTGGCGTACATCCTCGGTACGGTCGGGTTTCATCACGTCGTGCTCAAGTGCGATGCGCGCGCCCTGATGCCTCGCTCAGAGACGGAGACGCTGGTTGAGGTCGCGCTCGCCAATTTGCCCGATCGCGGCACCCTGCTCGATGTTGGCACGGGTGCGGGCGCGATTGCCGTGGCGGTCAAGCACGACAGGCCAGACGTTGCGGTGACTGCCGTTGACCTGTCGGTCGACGCACTCACGCTGGCGCGGGAAAACGCAGATTTTGTTGGCGTTGAGATCACCTTCGTCGAGTCTGATCTGCTTGCGGCCGTTGCGGGACAGCGCTTCCACGTGATCGCGGCCAACCTGCCCTACATCCCGGACGGTGACCCCCGGACCGAACCGGGCGTCGTTCGCCACGAACCGCATCTCGCTCTCTACGGCGGCGAAGATGGGCTCGATCTTGTGCGCCGCGTCGTGGTCGATGCGCCGGATTGTCTTGAAGAGGGCGGCCTGCTCGTGCTTGAGGTCTCGGATCAGCAGGCCTCCGCTACGCGCGGACTGTTGGA
>JBAXOM010000100.1:0-7147 GCA_037133215.1 Thermoleophilia bacterium
CCCCCAGCCGTCAAGACCCGCCGCACCGACCGCTTGCCGACGCCCAACTCGCCAAGCAATACCGCTGCTGCCTCGCTGTCGATCAGGTCGGGCAGCGGCGCGCGCATCGCGACGAGGGCAGCGGCCGCCGCGCGCTCACCCTCCCCCACATCCTGAAGGTTTGGTGTGGCCGTGATACCCGTGATCAGGTCGGCCGCGGCCCGCACGTTGGTGGCCTCACCGAGCCCAGGCTCAAGCGTCTCGATGACGCGTTCCAGATTGGTATTCCCGTGCGCCGCCAGGCGATCGCCGACCAGCAAAATGCGCTCGGATGCGCTCAACAGAGCTAAATGATCGCGGCCGAGCGTTGCAAGCAACGCCGGGTCGAGCCGGGTCGTGCCATGCCCGAGGTGCGCCACGTCAAAACTCTCCGCCAGCACATCAGCGGGGGCAGCAGGCAGTGCCGTGATCGGTGGGCAGGCCGAGCGGGCGAGCCAATCGACGACGGCGGCAGGCAACCAGCTCTGCTCCCGCAGAACCTCGACGCCAAGCGCGCCGCTGCGTCCGGAGAGCTTGGCGCCATCGCTCCCCACCACGATCGGCAGGTGCGCATAGGCCGGCGGCTCGACGCCCATCGCCGCGAAGAGAAGCAGCTGACGCGCCGAGTTGACGATGTGGTCCTCGCCGCGCACGACGTGGGTGATCGCCATCGCATGATCGTCGGCCGCGGTTGCGAGGTGATACGTCGGCCGACCGTCGGACCGCACGAGCACGGTGCGGTCGAGCTCGTCGGCAGGAATCCGAATTGGACCACGACTGCAGTCGTCGATCGTGATGTCCTGCGTGGCGCCTGGCAACACGATCGCGCCGTCAGCCAGTTGCTCAGCCATCCCCGTCGCAACAAGTTGTTCAGCAACTGCGAGATGCAACTCGACGCGCTGCGACTGCCGATAGGGCGCGTGTGGTCCGTCATCTGGACCCTCATCCACCACGATGTCAAGCCAGGCAAGGTCGCGGCAGATGCGCTCAACTGCGCCCTCGGCGAGGCGTTCATCATCGGTATCGTCGATCCGCAAGACGAAGGCTCCACCATGCTGGCGCCGCAAGAGATCATTAGCCACAGCAACCATCGCACCACCCTCGTGCAGGTCGCCCGTGGGCGCAGGTGCGTAGCGGACGCGAACAGTCATGGTCGGAGAATGGCAGTCATCGGGGGTTAGAGGCGGTAGATAGCGATTGGGTACGTGGCAAGGATGCGGTCGGCGGTCATCAGCGTCAGGTTTCGTCGCTGAGCCTGAGCCGCCAGTGCACGGTCGAACGGATCGGCATGCAGACGCGGGAGTTTGGAAAACGCGATGGCATCCTGCATGTCGAACAGCAACACCCGAAAGCCCGATGCCTCAGCCCCCTCAACGAAGGCCTCGACCGGTGGCATTGGGCGACGAGAGTCCTCCAGGGCGACCTCAATGCCCGAAATTGCACTGACGAAAACGCCTTCGTCATCAACCGCGGTCGCCACTGCCTCACGCGCAGCCTTAGGAAGCCGCGGCGAATCCGTCAACCACCACACGGCAGCATGCGTGTCGAGCAGGAGCGCCACGCAGCGTCAGCTGGCCTCTGTCGCATCACCGGGCGACTCGTCGGGGAAGATCGATGAGCCAAACATCTCCTCGAGTTCTGCCTCGCTCCACTCAAACGCATCGTCGGGGATGTCGTACTTGCCCTTCCAGGCACCCGGCCCCGCCCATTCGCGCTTGACCGGGATCGGCACGATCTTCGCAATCGGCGTGCCACCGCGGGCGAGGATGATCTCTTCGCCCGCTTCGACGCGTGCCAGCAACTTCGAAAGATGCGTCTTTGCCTCATGCACGTTCACGATGTCAGTCACGATAACCGTATCTTAGTCCACTTAGTCCACAAATGCACACGGATCGTGCCGAGCCCTGCGCGCACTACGCTGCCCGAGTGCCGCTGACACCCGAGCAACTCGCCGATCGTGTCCTTGCGTGGTACGAAGCACACGGACGAGACTTACCGTGGCGTCACACGCGCGACCCCTACGCGATCCTCGTCAGCGAGATCATGCTCCAGCAGACCCAGGTCGACCGGGTGATCGAACGCTGGACTGCGTGGCTCGAACGGTGGCCAACCGCCGGCGACCTCGCAGCAGCTCCGCGCGCAGACGTCATCAGTGCTTGGCAGGGCCTCGGCTACAACCGTCGTGCGGTCTCGCTCCACGAGGCAGCCCGGCAACTTGCCGAGCACGGCATCCCCCAGGATCAGGCAGGCTGGCGCGCCTTGCCTGGCGTCGGGCCCTACACGGCGGCTGCCGTCTGCGCGCTCGCCCTCGACCACGACGTGATCCCCCTCGACGTCAACATCTTGCGCATCCTCGAACGATCACTCGGTGTCGCTGAGCTCGAACCACCAGCTGGCCGTGCGCACGATCTGACCCAAGGCCTCTTCGACCTTGGCGCAACGGTCTGCCTTGCGCGGATCCCCCGCTGTGACGTCTGCCCGCTCGCCGAGCTCTGCCCGAGTCGCGGCCAGCGCTATGAGGCACTGCGGAAGCAGAGCCCGTTCGAAGGTTCGCGCCGGCAGGCACGCAGTCGCCTGCTCGACCAGTTGCGGGAAGCGCCGCTAGCCACGGGTACCTTCGACCCGGCACTCGCCGCGCTCTTGATCAAGGATGGTCTGGCAGAGCAGGTCGACGACCAACTCCGCCTACCCCGCTAGACCCCACCTTGGCGAAGCGCGAGGCGGACATGACACTGTCCGATCAGCAACTTCGCCGACAGACCTGTGCGGCACGAGTGGCGCTGGGGAGCCGATGTCACAAAGGGGTCAGACCCTTATGTGACATCCACCTGATCTCTAGAACACAGCAGCGCCAGCAACCACGATGTCACATAAGGGTCTGACCCCTTTGTGACATCGGCTGGCGCAGAACACCACGCCCCCGCGCCGCTACCATGAGGCGAAGCGCACACCAATGCGCATCGTTACCACCATCCGACTCGATAAGGGCCCTCTGACCCCATGAACATCCTGCTGATTCTGATCGCCGTGATTGTCGTTGTGATTCTGCTTTGGCTTGTGATCGCCTACAACGGACTCGTGCGACTCCGTAACGAGGCGTCCCAGGGCGAATCCTCGATCGATATTCAACTCAAGCGACGTGCTGACCTGATTCCGAATCTCGTCGAAGCCGTCAAGGGGTATGCCACACACGAGAGTGAGGCGTTCGAGAACGTCAGCAACGCCCGCGCTCAGGCACTCGGTGCCAAGTCGCTATCCGAAAAGGCCGCGGCAGACGGTGCCATGCAAGCTTCGGTCGGCAAGTTGTTTGCCATCGCCGAGGCCTACCCCGAGCTGCGGGCCGTCGAGTCGTTTAAGCAGCTGCAGACAGAGCTGAGCGACACGGAAGACAAGGTTGCCGCCTCGCGCCGCTATTACAACTCGGTCGTGCAGCAGTTCAACACCAAGCAGCAGACCGTGCCGACCTCGTTTATCGCTGGCGCGTTTGGCTTCTCGCCCCGCGAGTTTTATCGAATCGAAGACGACTCCGAGCGTCAGCCCGTCAAGGTTGACCTCAGCTAATGACGCTGCAACAACAGATTCGGTCCGCGCGGATGCGGACATTGGTCGTGCTGGTCCTGTTCGTCGTGTTGATGGCCGTGCTCGTCGCAGCGATCTATGTCGCCTTCGGTGCCGGCTACGGCCTGATCATGGGCATGGTTGCCGTCGGCTACGGCATCTTCGGGTACATCGCCAGCGGATCGATCGTCGCAGCCGCGAGCGGCGCGCACAAAATTAACAAGGAAGACGCGCCCGAGCTGTTTCGGACAGTCGAGAATGCGGCGATTGCCGCTGGTCTGTCGAAGACGCCAGACGTGTACATCATCGACGACCCCGCACCGAACGCTTTCGCAGCGGGCCGTACGCCTGACAAGGCCTACATTGCCGCGACGACGGGCATCCTCCAACTACTCGACAAGCGTGAGCTTGAAGGCGTGATGGCACACGAAATGGCACACGTTCGTAATCGCGACGTGCGTCTGATGACGCTCGCCGCCGTGCTGGTTGGCGTGATCTCGATGGTCGCCGACATGCTGCTCTGGTCGATGGTGTTTAGTGGCAATCGCAATAGCAACGACAACAATCCGCTCGGCGCCATCCTTGCGATCGTAGCGATCGTGCTCGCACCGATCGGTGCCGCACTTCTACAGATGTCGCTCTCTCGTAAGCGCGAATATCTCGCGGATGCTACAGCCGCCGAACTGACCGGCGACCCTGAGGGGCTTGCGCGAGCGCTCTACAAGCTCGGCGTCGATCAGCGCCCATTGACGAAGGTCAATCGCGCCACCGCACACATGTGGATCGAGTCACCGTTGCGCGACAACAAGGGCATGCGCTCGTCGCTCGCCGGCATGTTCGATACGCATCCTCCATTGCAGGAGCGCATCGATCGCCTGCAGCAGATGGGTGGCTTTACGTTGCCGCCCATCCCAAAGGGTGCAGCCGACGCCTGAGTCAGGGCGTCTTAGCGCTCGATAAGCACGACGGCCTGGGCAGCAATGCCCTCACCACGACCAGTAAAACCAAGCCCGTCCGTCCCTGTGGCCCGCACAGAGACGCGGTCGGCAGTCGATCCCATCGCCGAAGCGCAGGCTGCGCGCATTGCGTCGACATACGGTGCGATACGCGGCTGCATCGCCACGACCATGCAATCAGCATTGACGAGGGTCCAGCCCTCCGCCGCGATGCGTTCGGAGGCGAGTCGCAGCAGGTCGATCGATGCGGCCCCTTCCCACTCATCGTTAGACGGGAACATGCGACCGATATCACCAAGACCGGTCGCTCCGAGTAGTGCGTCCGTCAAGACATGACAGACCACGTCTGCATCGGAATGTCCCTCCAGTCCGTGCGTGTGCTCGATCGTGACGCCACCCAAGACCAGAGCACGCCCCGCGACGAGGCGATGCGCATCGACCGCTGTGCCAACCCGAAAATCAGCCAATGGGTACCGCCCGACGATCGCGTCCCTTGATCTGCATGACCTCAGAGTACCCCGCGGCCACCGCAGCCTGTACGGCGAGGTCGAAGTCGCGAGCAATATCTGTCGGCACGTGCGCGTCGGACGAGAGCACAATCGGCACACCACGTTCGTAGTAGCGTTCGAGCAACGCCTGAGATGGGTAGAGCTCCTGGGCGGCCTTGCGTAGGCCCGCGGTCGAGATTTCGACACAGACGCCAGCTTCGGCGAGCGCATCCGCAATCGTGTCGTAGGACCAATCGAGCGTCGTCGAGGAGGGCAGGGGGCCAAAAGACTTGGGTAGATCCGAATGCGTCATGACATCGAACTGGCCACTCATGGCGGCGCGAGTGTAGCGATCGACGTAGCCACGCCAGAGCGCCTCCGAGTCGATGTGGTCGAAGGCCGAGTAAAGGTCGTAATCGACCGCACCCTCGTCAACCCAGTGGACGCTGCCAAGGATGAGATCCCACGGCCGTCCACGCAGCGCCTCGATGAGTACGTCCTGTCCTTCCGGCAGCCAGTCGCACTCGATACCAATCAGAAGTGGAAAGCCGATTGCCTTTGCTTCGCTGAGAGCCTCCCAGTACGCATCGATATCCCACTCAGTCTGCGTCTGCCAATACTCGTGGGCCCAGGCGGGCTTAGCCGCACGAAAGCGGTAGATATGTTCGGTGATCGCAACGGCATCGAGCCCCTGATCCATCGCTGCTGCCACGTGGGGCACGATCGTCTCGATCGACAGTGCCTCCTCGTCGAGCGGATCGTCGTCTGGACGAAGGTGCGTGTGATGGTCAGTCAGCATCGCGCATTTCCTCGGCACGTCGCAGGTCGTCGCGCGTCGTGATCTTGATGGCCCGAGGATCACCCATCACCGTCACGACCGTGCCGCCGATGCGTTCGACGAGGCTCGCGCAATCGGTACCTGTCGCACGGTCGGGGGCGGCCAGTGCTCGCCGCAATACGTCTGCGACAAAGCCCTGTGGTGTCTGGACCGTTCGCAGATCTTCGCGCTCGATTGTCTCGAGCACCCGTCCCGACCCATCGACGCGCTTGACGGTATCGACGATTGGGAGGGCGGGAATGACGCCATCAGCACCGTCGGCAAACCCTGCCAGCACGCGATCGATCAGCTCGGGTGACACGAGCGGACGCGCGGCGTCGTGCACGAGAATCAGCACAGCATCGTCAGGTACTTCGGCAACACCAAGCGCAACGGAGTCCGAGCGCGAGGAACCACCAGCAATCGCAATCGACGCCTTACCCGCGCCGATGTCGTCGACCATAAAGGTTGCGCGTTCCTCCCACCCCTCCGGCACGACCAGGACGATACCGTCGATGCCTGGATGGTCGTCAAGTGCAGAGACGGAAGCCGCGACCAACGGATTCTCGCCAAAGGCGACGAAGGCTTTCGGATGCTCCGCACCCAGGCGTTCTCCCGAGCCAGCCGCGACCACGACCGCCCAGACGGCGACCGCCTCAGCCATCAGCGTTTAGACGGAACGCGCGGCGCGCGCCTCGGCGCGGGCCGTCGCAAGATCGGAGAGGAGCTTGTCGAGATGCTCATTAGTAGCGTCCTCATCCTTGTCGAGCACCCAACGGAGCTCGGACGAGAGGATGCGCTTGGCCTGCGACAAGAGCTGACGCTCACCCGACGAAAGCGGGCGCTCGGAGTCGCGCAGCGAGAGATCGCGAATGACCTCCGCGATCTCCTTGACATCACCGGAGCGAATCTTGTCCTTGTTCATCCGGAAACGGCGGCTCCAAGAACCGGTATCAGCCGGGATCTCCTCGGCCAGTACGGCGAGAACGGCATTCGCGCCCTTCATGTCCATCACGCGGCGGAGCCCAAGCTCGTCGACCCGATTGACAGGAATCCGCACCACGAGGTCGTCGGCGATGATTCGAATCGTGAGGTACTCGACCTCTTCACCCAACACCGTGCGCTTCTCGATGCCATCGATCACGCCAGCGCCGTGCTGGGGATAGACGATCCGATCTCCGACTTTGAACACGCGGTGCTCCCTCCGACCTAGAGCCGGAAGGATAACGGTTTTTCGTCGCGAATGGGGGAGGTTATTTCGCGTTCCGAAGAAGCCGGTCGTGTAGCCGACGAAGGCCTTGTTGCACGTC
>JBAXOM010000101.1:0-6989 GCA_037133215.1 Thermoleophilia bacterium
CCAAACTGGCGCCCCCAAGGCATCCTCGAATCCGACCCGCCTCGCCACACACCAATGCGCACGGCGATGACGAGCGTGATTGCTCCCCGCAAGATGCGCGCGCTCCGACCGGGCTTCGACGCCTACGCCCAGGAGCTCGTTGGACAGGTGTTGGCGACCGCTACGCCCGACCTCGTCCACGACCTCGCCGAGGAGTTCACCCTGCGGGTGTTTGGCGATGCCGTTGGTATTGGGCGAGAGGGCCGGCGCGAGAACTTGCTCAGCCACGGCGCGATGAACTTCTCGTTCTTCGGCCCCGACAACGAACTGCACCGCCAGCACGTCGCCGCCGGCGAAGGCACACCCGAGTGGGTACTCGCCAACTGCGAACGCAGCACACTGTCGCCCGAGGGGATGGGCGCACAAATCTGGGAGCAGGCCGATGCAGGCGTCATCCCACCGGAGCAGGCGACGCTGCTGATCCGCGCAATGCTCTCGGCCGGGCTCGACACGACCGTCTTTGCGATTACCAACACGCTGGTCTGCCTCGCGCGCCACCCCAAGCAGTGGGCGATGGTGCACGAGGATCCGACGCTGATCAAGTTCGCGATCGACGAGACGCTGCGCTACGAGTCGCCCTTTACCTCGTTCTTTCGCACCACCAGCCGCGATGTGGTGCTCGACGGCGTCGCCCTGCCAGCAGGCTCAAAGCTGCTCGTCTTCCTGGGCGCCGCTAACCGCGATCCACGCAAGTGGGGTGACACGGCCGACCAGCTCGACATCACCCGCGACACCGGCGGCCAGCTCGCGTTCGGGATGGGCATCCACCAGTGCGTCGGCCAGCCGATCTCGCGCCAAGAGTCACAAGCCGTCCTCGAGGAGTTCGCGCGGCGTGTCGAACGTATCGAACTGACGGCCGAACCCGAGCTCTACCTGCACAACACGCTGCGCTCGTGGTCGACGGTGCCAGCCCAGCTCGTCAGCGCCTAATCAGCCAGTCGGCGAGACCAGCCAGTCGTCGATCCAGGTAGCAATCTCGCTCAGGCACGCCGCCGAAATCGTGCCGGCATAGCCATGAATGCGTTCGCGACTGATCGCACGCGGCTGCTCTGTCATGGCAAACGTCCGGGCCTTCAGGCCCGTCTCGCCCAGGAGCTCAACATGGTTTGGCCAACCGCGATCGACACGAGTCGCCGGCACCACCGCGATAAGGTCGGGCACGAGCGATCGATGATCGGCCGACGAGATGACCACTACCGGCCGGCGGCCACCCTGTTCTCTACCAACTCCCTCACCAAGCTCTGCCCAGACAATGGAGCCTGTCTCGAGCGAGATCACCAGCCCTCCAGGCCATCACTCGAGGTGACATCCCACATCGCAGTCTCCGCGCGATACGCCGCCATCACCTCGGGCGACGCCGAGCGCATCGCCTCAGCCGCTCGCGTCATCCGATCGCGACGCTCGTAGTCTTTCATCAGCGTCTCAAGAAACTGGTTGATCGTCATCGACTTGCTTTGCGCCGCACCACGAATGCGCTCACGTAGTTGGCGCTCAACCTTGATTGTCGTATCGGGAGGCATATCGAGAAGCATACTATGAAGATCCTGTGTCATGACTGCAGCATCGCGTAGCGCAGCAGACTGGGTGTGCTCAGCGACACACAGATCGGCGCCGCCGACGACCGAACTCCACTGCACCGCTGACGAACCCGAACAACCACCGCTCGCCGATTCACACGTCCCGCACCAAACCTCCCCCGGCCGAGCGCCACCAGACCTCCACGGACCAAAGGAATACCTGTACGCTGCCCGCCATGTGCGACACACAGCATCTCCTCCACAACCATCACCACGGTCCTGAGTTCATCCTCGATACACCGGTGATGCGTGACTTCATCGCGCAGGTCAAGGCCGAGATTGCGGCGGGTGGAACCGTTGAGGAGGCAATCAAGCGCATCGAGGGCCCCTTCGCAGCGCTAATGGACGACCCCGACTGGCTGCCCGCCGAGTACATGGCCGATGCACCCGAGAGCGGGATGGGCCAAGGAATCGGGCAGTGGGCCTTGTATCGCGCCCAAGACGGCTCGCTCTGCCTGTTCGCGCTGGTCGTGCCACCGGGCAAGTCGACACCGATTCACGACCACCTGGCCTGGGGACTGATCGGCCTCTACCAGGGCACCCAGGACGAAGACGTCTACGCCCTGACGGACCACGGTGTCCAGATGAAGTCGCACAACAAGATCAAGCGCGGCGAGTTCTTCGCGCTGATTCCACCCGACGACGACATCCACCAGATCACCACGACGAGCGACACCACAAGCGTCTCGCTGCACCTGTTGACGAACGACACCGGCTGCATTTGGCGCCATCGATTCGACGCCGAGCTGGGGACGACCGAGCCCTTCCGCTCGGGCTACGTCAACGCCGAGTGCGAAGACCACACGCACGATCACGATCATCCAGCCGACCACGACCACTCGCACCACCACTAGGAGTAGCACCATGGCCCGCCGCGTTATTGACCTCTCCCAGCCGCTCTCGAAGGACTCGCAGCTGCACCCGTTCTTCCCCACCGTGCAGGTCCTTCGACATCTGCAGCACGGCGATGCCACGGGCGACGAGAAGTCGTTTGACGCGCAGATCATCATCACGTCGAACCACGCCGCCACGCACGTGGACGCGCTCGGCCACTTCGATCCCGACCCGAAGGCAGCCAAGATCGATGAGATGCCGCTCGACACGTTCTGTGGCGACGCCGTCTGCATCGACGTGCGCGAATACCCCGCCGGTCACGAGGTGACGGTCGCCGAGACGGAGGCTGCCATCGCCGCCAGTGGCCAGGAGATCCGCCACGGCGACATCCTCTTGTTCTGCACCGACCACTACAACAAGACGGCTGGCACGCCAGCCTTCCTGAACGGCTTTAGTGGCGTTGCCGCGGAGTGCGTCTACTGGATGAAGGACAAGGGCGTCAAGATCTTCGGTGTCGAGACGATCAGCCCCGACCTCGTCTACCAGACCGGCGCGTACACGAACCACCGCGCCTGCGCCGACGTTGGCATTACCCACTTCGAGAACCTCAACAACCTTAAAGAGGTCGTCAACCAGCGCTTCCAGTTCTTCGGCTTCCCCCTGCGCCTCGTGCCAGCCACCGGCTCGCCGATTCGCGCAGTCGGTATCGTCGAGGACTGACCTCACAACGGTGATCAGCTTTGTTTAGGGGTCAGACCCCAAAGCAAAGCTGATCACCGTTGAGTCGTGTCACTATTCACACGTGAGCAAACAGAACATCGCGCAGTGGGAGGAGAAGTTCTCCACGCCCGAGTACCAGTTCGGGACGGCTGCAAACGGATTCTTAGTGCGCGAAGCTGGCCGCCTAACGCCAGGCGCCAAGGTCCTCTGCATTGCCGATGGCGAGGGGCGCAACAGCACGTGGCTCGCCGAGCAGGGACATCGCGTTCACGCTGTCGAGGCCGCACTGAATGCGATTGAGAAGGCGCGCGCGTTGGCACTGGAGCGCGGCGTCACCATCAAGCACGAGCAGGTCGATCTCGAAGATTGGGACTGGCCCATTGCGCAGTACGACGCCGTCGTCGCGATCTTCATCCAGTTCACCGACACGATCGGCCGCGCACGGATGTTCGCCCAGATCGAGGCTGCGCTA
Organism: Thermoleophilia bacterium; assembly: GCA_037133215.1. GTDB lineage: Bacteria > Actinomycetota > Thermoleophilia > Gaiellales > F1-60-MAGs149 > F1-60-MAGs149. The sequence goes on from JBAXOM010000101.1 coordinate 3,643, forward strand.
CGGCCGGGCGGCGTCTTGTTGCTCGAAGGCTACGGCCCCGGACAGCTGGCCTACAAGACGGGTGGCCCGAAGACCATCGACCACCTGTACACCGTGGACGAGCTGAGCACTATCTTCCCCACCCTGCGCGTCGAACTGCTCGAGGAGTACGACCGCGAACTCGACGAGGGACCACGCCATCGCGGCATGTCGTCGCTCGTCGACCTCGTCGCCGTCAAGCCGTAAAGCGCCTCTCGCTGGCCTAACGGCCGTCTTTCCTTTTGCGCCCTCGCTGCCCAAGCACGCAAAAGGCCCGGCCTCCACAGGGGAGACCGGGCCCTCGTCGTGCGCGCCTAGCCCTTGAAGGGATGCTTGGCGTCGTACCAATCAGCGATCTCGTCGAACGTGCACCAACGCACACCCTCGTGCTTGTTGATGTGAGCGATGATGCGCTCGTGCATCGCGATCACGTGCGGGCGGCCCGAAATGTCGGGGTGGATCGTCATCGTGAAGACGACGTCCTCTTCCTCGCGGTAGAGGTAGTCGAACTGGTCCATCCACATCTGCTCGATGTCGCGCGGGTTGGCGAAGCCGTACGAGTTCGGAACCTTCTTCATGAACATCATCGGCGGCAGATCGTCGAGGTACCACGACGCCGGGATCTCGATCAGCGACGTTTCGACACCACGCGTTAGCGGCGTCATCCACGACTCTGCGGGCTGCGAGTAATCGATCAGCTTCCAGGCATCACCAACGCGCACGCGATGGCAATGGAAGTCCTCGCTCATCAGCGAGTGGTCGTACTTGAGCCCGTGCTTGAGCAGCAGCTCGTTCGTGATCGGAGAGAACTCCCACCACGGTGCGACGTAGCCGGTGGGGCGACGACCGCAGAGCTGCTCGATCAGCTCGATGCTCTTGATCATCACTGCCTCCTCCTGCTCGGGAGACATTGCGATCGGATTCTCATGCGTGTAGCCGTGCATGCCGATCTCGTGGCCGGCGTCGGCGACGGCCTTCATGTCCTCGGGGAACGTCTCGATCGAGTGCCCGGGGATAAACCACGTCGTCTTGATGTCGTGTTGCTTGAACAGCTTGAGCATCCGGCGCGTGCCGACCTCGCCCGCGAAGATGCCGCGCGAAATATCGCACGGCGAATCGCCACCTGCATACGAGCCAATCTGGCCCGCGACCGCATCGACGTCGCAGCCGTATGCAACCAAAATTTCCTTCGCCATGAGATTCCTCCGTTACCTGTAAGTCTCGCTCTGAAGAGAACGTACCCGGGCACGAGCCGTCTGGCAACTCGCCAACCGCCAAAGCGCGCCAAACTATCCGTATGTGCTCTCTCTGTGGAACCCTCGGCGCGGCAGCGCACTGGTCGGAAGGCGGCGGCGACCGCACGCAGGTCGGTGCGCGCCGCGACGTGTTGCGCGAACGCCACCGCCGCGTTGCGCTGCTCAATCGCGTGCTGCGTTCCTACACGTTGAGCGTCGATGAGTGGGAAGAAACCGCCTACATCCTGCACGGCCCGAGCGGCCAAGCCATCCTCTGCAGCGACCTCGCTGCCGTGTTCGCTGAGGTCGCTCGCCTGCGCGGCGGTGTGGCGCTCGACCCACTCGACTCGACCCTTCTCGAGCGTCTATGAGCGAGCGCATCCCTCTCACGTTGATCACAGGCTTCCTTGGCTCGGGCAAGACCACCCTGCTCGGCCACCTGCTCTGCGATCCACTCCTGTCCGACGCCGTGGTGCTCGTCAACGAGCTCGGCGAAGTGCCGCTCGACCATCACCTGCTGCGACAGGTCGATGAGAAGACCGTGATCCTCGACTCTGGCTGCGTCTGCTGCACCATCCGCACCGACCTCGTCGACGAGTTACGCGACCTGCAGGTCCGCCAGTATCGCGGCGAGATCCCCGCCTTTCGACGCGTGATCGTCGAGACGACTGGCCTCGCCGACCCTGTCCCTGTGCTGGCCACGCTGCTGCAAGATCCGCTGCTTGCCGCGCACTACATGGCCGACGGCGTCGTCACCACCGTCGATGCCATCAACGCGCCACTGCAGGCGCGGCGCCAACCCGAGTGGGTCAAGCAGGTCGTGGTCGCCGACCGTGTCGTGCTGACCAAGACCGACCTGGCCGGCGTCGATCAACCGCTCGTCGAGGCGCTGGTCCGCGACCGCAACCCGGTGGCCGAGTTACTCGTCGCCGACCACGGCGCGATCTCCGCCGCCTCGCTGATTGGCCTCGGCGTCTTGGCAGAGGATCGACGCGCCGAGCAGGTGCAGGCGTGGCTGACGGCCGTCGAGGCCGATCCGCACGACCATGATCACGCACACGACGAGCACGACCATCACGCAGGCGTCCATGCCTTCGCGTTGCGGTTCGAAGAACCACTCGACTGGACGATGTTCGGACTCTGGCTGGCGATGCTATTGCAGAGCCATGGCGAGGACATTCTGCGCGTCAAAGGCCTGCTCGATACGGGTGCTGAGGGGCCACTGGTGCTGCACGGCGTGCAGCACGTCATCCACCCTCCGACCCATCTCGCGGCCTGGCCCGACGACGACCACGCCTCTCGCATCGTCCTGATCGTTCGCACCATTGCGCGTGCTGACGTCGAACAATCGCTACGCACCTTCGACCGACTCGCCAAGCCAGAGCAGCCACCAAAGAGCGAAATCCTTGCCTGAGCGTGGGTTTCTCGCCTAGGATGCCTGCACGGGGTCGGAAGCCGACCCGGGGGAATCTACAAGAGGAGCCAATCATGGCCTGGAATTACGACGCGCTGCACAAAGCACCGCACACCTACTTCGATTCGGTTGACGCCAAGGATGTCGAGGCAATCGTCGCGCACTTCGCCGACGACGCGACCCTGACGATTCAGACCGCAAACATCACGCATACGGGCAAGGACGAGATCCGCCGGATGTTTACGGACTTCACCGAAGGCTCCGTCTTCATCAAGCACGAGATGCGCAACGTCGTCGTCGAAGTCGACAAGGGCAAGGTCGCAACCGAGCAGGGCTACATGGGCGAGCTCCTCGACGGCACGAAGAACGACATGCACAACTGCAACTTCTTCGACTTCAACGAGGCCGGCGAGTTTCAGCGTGTGATCATCTGGATGGCTGGCACCAGCCCGCTCGTCTAGCGCACGATCCGGGCCCATTCGCGGGTGGGGCATGACACGCGTCATGCCCCACCCGCGAGTAGACTCGGCTGGCATCCGAGACCCCCTTCGGCCGCCACCCTGAGGAGGGGACATGACGCAATCGTTTCTCGGCAAGATCCCGGTTCCTATCCTGCTCGGCATCACGATGTTCTTCTGGGGCGCGGCGTTCAACGCCACCGATATCGCCTTCGACTACAC
>JBAXOM010000102.1:0-6950 GCA_037133215.1 Thermoleophilia bacterium
GGTGTACTGCGAGGGCTTGAAGCAGATCGACGTGTAGCCCTCGGCCAGCTTGCCAGGGATCGCCTGCATCGCCTCATCGAGGTCACCGGGCTGGTCGTCGGCGGGGAAGTTGGGGCGAATGCCACCGATCATTTCGATCGAGTCGGGATCGCGTCCGGCGTCGGTCATGGCGTTGCGGATGTCGGTGAGGTCGTCGGCGGTTGGCGTGCCGAAGGGATGAAAGCCGTGCCCGTACTCCACCAACCGCCGCAGGATCGGCCCGTGGACGTGTTGTCCACCGAACCACATCTTCGGTCCCTCGGGGCGCCAGCACTTGGGCTCCACGTAGACATCGTCGAACGAATAGAACTCGCCGTGGAAGGAAGCGGGGGAGTCGGCCCAAACTGCACGCATGATCGCGAGTTGCTCGTCGAGGATCTTGCCCCGCTTCTTGAATGGCACTCCCATGGCCGCATACTCCTCGTCGAGCCAAGAGACCGTTGGCTGCACCACGAGCCGGCCCTCGCTGAGCAGATCTAGCGTGGCGAGCTGGGTGGCCGTGTGGAGCGGGTGGCGGAGCGGATAGATGAGAGCCGAGAGCGCGATGCGGATCTTTGACGTGCGCGCCGCAATTGCACTGGCCAAGACAATCGAGTCGGGCCAGGGCGTATACGGATCCTGATTGCCGGGCGCGGCGTAGTCACGCGGATTGTCCATCCGGCCGGCAGCGCCTGCCTTTGGCGTCAAGAGCACGTGATCGCTCAGCATCACGGTCTCGACGCCAGCCGCCTCGGCGTCAACCGCCATCTGCACGAGCGTGCGCATGTCTCGCTCAGCAGAGAGCGTCCACTGCTCAAGGAGCACGAGGACCACGCCGGGCGTGCGAGCACCCACGTCAGTCGCCGGCGTGCTTTTCGATCAGCTCGATGCGATATCCGTCTGGGTCGCGGACGAAACAGATCCGCGAGCCACCCTCGCGAATCGAATACGGCGGCTTCTCGGGGTCAATACCGATGGCGGCAAGGTTGACGAGCGTGCCGTCGAGGTCTTCGACGATGTACGCAATGTGTCCGTAACCCATACCGATCTCGTAGGGCTCGTTCTGACCATAGTTGTAGGTCAGTTCGAGTGGACGGTCTTCGGAACCCTCGGGGGCGACGTAGACGTTGACGGCCTCGTCGCGGATCGGGTAGCGCTTGAGTTCCTTGAAACCGAGCGCGCCGCAGTAGAACTCGACGGAGCGATCGATATCAAAGACGCGGTAGCAGACGTGTGCGTATTTCATGCTTGGAGCCTAGCGATTGTGCCTGCGGTCTAGAGCGCAGCGATGCCGAGCCCCGACTGAAAGGCTGCGAGTTCTTCGTCGGAGATCGCGTACGTGTGGCGCTCGGCCGGGAAGGCACGCGAGCGCACATCGCGGACGTAGTGCTCAATCGCGTCCAACGAGGCCTGGTGCAGGTTGGCGTACCGCTCGACGAAGCGTGGCGACGTCCCGGAGCCAATTCCCAGGAGGTCGTGCCAGACGAGCACCTGGCCGTCCGTCGCATTGCCCGCACCGATACCGATCGTGGGAATCCGGACGCGCTCCGTGATCGCGGCGGCGATCTCGGCAGGAACACATTCCAACACGAGGGCAAAGGCACCAGCGGCTTCGACTGCGATTGCTTCGTCGACCAACTGCAGCGCGGCCTCGGCCGTGCGCCCCTGCGCCCGAAAGCCACCGAGCGCGGTCGCACTCTGCGGCGTCAGACCGAGGTGTCCCATGACCGGAATGCCGGCACCGGTGATCGCGCGGATACGCGACAGCGTCGGGCCTGCTCCTTCGACCTTGACGGCGTCCGCACCGGCCTCTTTGACGAAGCGTCCGGCCGCCAGGATTGCGTCGCGGTCCGAGGGCTGAAAGCTCATAAACGGAAGGTCTGCGACAACCAGTGGCGCGCGCTCGGCCTTACTCGAGCCGCGCGTCGTGGCTGCCGTCAGCACGATCATCTCATCAACGGTGATCGGCATCGTGGAGTCGTGCCCAAGCATCGTCATCGCAGCGCTATCGCCAACGAGGATCACGTCGACGCCGGCCTCGGCTGCGGCCTGGCCGCTCGGTGCGTCGTAGGCCGTGATCATCACGATCGGAATCCCCGTCTCCTTTTGTGCGACGAGGTCCGGTAGGGCAACCTTGCCGGGTGCGGGTGTCGCTGGGGCGGGACGCCGTGGGCGGGTGCTCATGCGTACTCCTTCGTTGAGATTTGTCTTGCAGCGCGTTCGGGCGCCGTGGGGTCGAGCACGATGTTGTCGATCAGACGAGTGGTCCCGACGTGTCCTGCGAGCAGGAGCACGGCTGGGAGAGTCGGGTCGTAGGGTCCGAGTTCAGTCGAGCGCACTTCGAGGTACTCAAGCGTCACTCCGTCGAGTGCCTTACGGCCGATCTCCGCCAGCACCACTCCGTCGCGTTGGCCTTGGGCGTAGGCCTCCGCAGCCTGTTGGAGCGCCCGTGGAATCGCGGCTGCCTGCGATCGTTCCGTCGGCGAGAGATACGCATTGCGCGAGCTGAGAGCAAGACCGTCGGTATCGCGAATGATCGGTGCGCCAACAATTTCGATGTCAAGCGCGAGGTCCGTGGTGACGCGTCGCAGAATCGCTAGTTGCTGATAATCCTTGCAACCGAAGATTGCGCGGCGCGGACCGACGAGTCCAAACAGGCGGACCACGACGGTCGCAACGCCAGCGAAATGACCCGGGCGGTGAGCACCACATAGCTCCTGAGCCAACGGTCCAGGATCGATCGTGGTCGAAAAGTTCGGCGGGTAGATCTCTTGAACGTCCGGAGCGTAGAGAATGTGGGCTCCGGCCTGCTCAGCGATCGCGGCATCGCCGTCGAGGTCGCGAGGGTAACTCTCGAAGTCTTCGCCCTCGCCAAACTGCGACGGGTTGACGAAGTCGGAGACGACCACGCACGAACCATCGGTTGCGGCGAGGCGGATCAGGGAGGCATGGCCGGCATGCAGCGCGCCCATCGTTGGCACAAACGACACCGGGCCGGTGATTGCAGAGCGCAGTTCCTCGGCAGAGCGAATGATGATCATGCGTCGGGCACCAATGCAGGAGCGACCGCGGCGGCCGAGCTTGGCGATACCAGCGGCAGCAGCGCTGTCGAGAGCAGGGCGTATGCCCGGTCCAGTTGTGCGTTTACGAGTCGAAGTCGTCGACGGTGGAGCTGTACGGTGGCGAGGTCTCCACGCGCAACGGGACCCGTAGCTGCTGCAGGTATGCCCTGCGCCAACGCGTTGTCGACCGCGCGTCGGACCAGTGGTCCCAGGATCACTTCGCGCTCATCGTCAAGGCCTGCGGCGGCCAGCACCTCCATGGCGGAAACCAGCGACGGAAGCAGGAGGTTCGAGGCGAAGACGCTCGCGATGTGCGGCAGGGGTCGCAGCGCCTCGGCAACCGAAACAGGGTGCATGCCGAGCAGGTGAGCGAGGTCGCTTGCGGTTTGTGCTGTGGCTGCATCCGTTGCCGTGATTCCTGCGGCACAACCCGTCAACTGGAGATCACTGCGGTTGGGTTGAATCGTCTGCATCGGGTGCATCACGAACGCGTGCGTGTGCGGCGCAAGGGCACCGAGAGGGACCGAGCCGGACACCATGCCGACCAACGGTCCCGCGGGAATCGCCTGAGCGACCTCAGCCACTGCAGGGTCAGGAACCGCGATCAGCACGATGTCAACATCGTCGGTTGCCGTGCGCTCGAGCGTACTGGCGAGGCCAGCGTGGCAGGCGTGCTGATGAATTGCTGTCCCGGCGCGTCCGGGACCGATCACGGTGAGTTTCATTGGTACCCCTCGGTGAGGATGGAGTCCTTACCCGCATCGTACCGAACGTCCGCCGGAGCAAGGCGCTACCCTACTGATATGCCTATGTACGAATACGCGTGCACGAAGTGCTCGCATCAATTTGAAGAACTCGTCTCGGCCTCGGGCTCGACTGTTGTCGCCTGCCCGGTCTGTAATTCCGGCAAGGTCGACAAGTTGTTCTCGACCTTTCAGCGCGTGCGCGTTGGTGGCGGCGGCCTCGAGTCTGCGCCTGCGCCGTCGGCGGGCCGTGCCGGTGGTTGCTGCGGCGGTGGCTGCGGCTGCGGCTGACCGAGGGATGATGATCACCGTCGCCGACGGAGGCGATCTCACACCGGTCGCTGAGGCGGTTTGCGTTGGGGTTCAACCGGGCGACTGTATCTACCTGTACGGGCCGATTGGTGCAGGCAAGACCACGCTTGTTCAGAGTTGTGCTCGAAGGCTTGGTGTTAACGAACCAGTCACCAGCCCGACCTTTGCGCTCGCGCATCTCTATGACGGCACGCCGCCGGTGGCTCATCTCGACCTGTATCGACTCGGCGAAACGGCGGCTCGGGATCCCGCTGATCTGCTGGCGTATCTCACGGAGGACGTGATTGCCTTTGTCGAGTGGCCCGAATACGGGACGGCATGGTTGCCTGCGGCTACCTGCTCGGTTCAGATTGAGCTCGCGGACGATGGCGTGCGGCAGTTCGTGATTTCCCCGGCTGCCGGTCGCATCTAGGATTACCGCGTGGCAACGCTGACCATTGATACGGCAACCTCGATTGCCTCAGTCGGACTCGTGGTTTCTGACGGCACGGTCGTCTCGGCCTCGCCGATTCGAGAGCAGAACGCGGCGCAGCATGTGCTCGCCGCTGTCGATCAGGTTTTGGGCGACGCTGGGCTGACGATCGCCGACATCCGCTTCGTGGCAGTGGGGCGTGGCCCGGGTTCGTTTACGGGTTTGCGTATTGGTCTCGCAACCGCCCTTGGGCTCAGCGAAGCTCTCGGTATCGCCACGATCGGTGTCGATACGCTGGCTGCATTGCTCGTAGGATCACCGTCGCCCGTTATCGCCGTCATCGACGCGCGTCGAGGCGAGGTATTTGCGCAAAGCGAGAGCATTGCTGCAGCGTCCTTCGCTCCGGAGGAGCTTTCCGCATTGGTGAAGGCTGGGGCAACGGTCGTCGGCGATGGTGCGCTGCGGTATCGGGAGCTGTTCGTCGACGCTGGTTGCCTCGTGCCGGCTGCAGACGATGCTCTGCATTGGCCGAGCGCAGCCGTGATGAGCCGCTTGGCTCACGCGGATCCGCAGCCGGCCACCGCGTTCTATCTGCGCGCCCCCGATGCCGTTCCGGCGGTGATCGCATGACCGCGACCGAAGAGTCCGTACTCGGACTTGGCGAAGATCAGCCAATCCGACTCCGTCGTCTCGGGCTCGGCGATCTGACCGGGGTGGAGGAGTTAGAACGACGCGCCTACAAGACGCCGTGGTCGAGGACGATGTTTTCGGGTGAGATCAGCCGTCCTGGATCACGTTGCTATGGCGCCTTTATCGAACGGTCCCTCGCGGGGTATCTGATCGTCGCGCGATACACAGATGCGTGGCACGTGATGAACGTCGCGGTCGATGAGCCGCACCGCCGTCTCGGCGTCGCACGGCTGATGCTGGAGACAATGCTCCGTGAGACCGACGGTGATGGCACCCGTGGGCATACGTTGGAGGTACGCGTCTCGAATCATGGTGCGATCCGACTCTATGAGAATCTCGGCTTCCGCCCCGCCGGCATGCGGCGGGGCTATTACACGGACGATCGCGAAGACGCACTCGTGATGTGGCGCGGCGACGGTCCGGACACAGATACCGAACCGCTCGTTCGATGATCCTCGCGATCGAAACGTCCTGCGACGAAACGTGCGCGGCCGTGTGCACGCCCGACGGCGAGGTACTGTCGTCGGTGGTTGCTTCGCAGGTGACGGACCATGCCGCCTACGGCGGTGTGGTTCCCGAGATCGCCTCGCGGCGGCATCTCGAGTTGTTGGGACCGACGGTCATCACCGCCATACGTGAGGCCGGGATTGACGAAGACCAGTTGACGACCGTAGCCGTCACCGCCGGGCCGGGTCTGATCGGTGCGTTGCTCGTGGGCGTCAGTTACGCGAAGGGCTACGCCTACGCACGTGGCTTGCCGCTGATCGCCGTCGACCATCTGCATGGTCACGTTGCCTCGCTGCAACTTGCTGACAATCCGCCCTCAGGCGCGCACCTCGTGCTGCTCGCTTCGGGTGGACACACGCTGCTGATCGATGTCGCTGATGACGGTTCGTTGACGACTATCGCGCGCAGTATGGACGACGCAGCAGGGGAGGCCTTCGACAAGGGCGCACGCCTGCTCGGACTCGGCTATCCCGGCGGGCCTGCCCTGGGCGGCCTTGCGGGCACTGCCGATCCCCGCACGCGGCCGTTCACAACGCCTCTTCACGGTCGTGACGATCTTGCGTTCTCGTTCTCGGGGCTGAAGACCGCGCTCGCACTCAACGTGCAGCGCTTGACCGAGGATGATCAGCTTGGGCGTTCCGAACTCGCGGCGTCGTACCAGGAGGCGATCGTTACTCATTTGGTCGAACGCGCAGAGCTTGGTCTTGCCCGCACGGGCCGCACAACGCTTGGTGTGGTTGGAGGAGTTGCCGCGAATGCCCGTCTGCGCGATCGGCTCGGCGAACTTCAGGCCGACGTCGTGTTGGCACCACTTTCGGCCTGCGGTGACAACGCCGCAATGATCGCCATGGCGAGTCGATCACTCGCTCCGCTGACACCGATCGAGTTGGCATCGCTCGACGCCCACGCGCGGAGTTCACTCGGATGACGCGCGTAGAGGTTGTCGTGGCGACCGGGTGTCATCTCTGTCCGCCGGCGCTGGAGGCGGCGAGGGCAGCCTGTGTTGGCCATACGGTTGATTTCGTCATCGTGGACATCGACGGTGACGTCGAGCTCGAGCGGCGCTATCGCGAGCTGATCCCCGTGGTGCTCGTTGATGGAGTCGAAGTGGGGCACTTCGTGGTCGAGCAATCAGCGATCGAAAAGGCACTCGATTCCTCCCGGTCGTGACACGGTGAACCCGATAACGATGCGCTTGGGTACGAT
>JBAXOM010000103.1:0-6696 GCA_037133215.1 Thermoleophilia bacterium
TCCGTCGTCGCGTCGTCTGGTAGCGGCTCGGGGTCGTACGGCAGTGGCAAGATCTCGAGCACGTCCGCGACGCGAATACTGAGGCCCGCTTCGCCCGCTTTCAGCGACCGCGTTCGCAGCCCCTGAGCGCGGGTGCGGAGTTCGCTCCACGTGATTCGCTGTTCGATCGTTGCCATTCGGGCTGAGTGTACCGACCCCCGGGGACGGGCGAGCACATTCGGACGGGCCGACATGACTATGCTTGTCGACATGGCGACCAAGAAACAACGCAAGCGCGAAGAGCGGTATCGGCACCACGGCGTCGATCGACCGCGCTCCCCCCAGATTGACGAGAAGGAGACGCGCAGCGCGTCGGACGAGGCTCCGAAAGGCAAGGGTGCGCGAAACACGCGCGCCAAGGCCGCTCCTCGTGGCCGTAAGCCGGTCGCTTACCCAACGCTGTTTCGCTGTATCACTCGGGCCCCAATTTTCGGACTGCTCTGGTTTGTGATCAGCCGTTTCTTCCTCGGCAACTCGCACAACTCGGTCAACATGGATGCGCTGCAGGCGCTCCTGCTCGCCGTGGCGATGGTTCCCTTGCTCTTCGCAGCCGACACGGTCACGTACCGGCTCGCAAACAAGCGGGGTCTTCCGGTCACTGATCGGCCCGTTGACGGCTGGATCGGTTGGCCCGGCAAGCGCTGATTCGCGGCACGGCTGGCGCGGGGTAGAGGGGAGAGCGGCGCACCGGATGCGCTGCTTGGTCGGTGGGGCGTTATGGTCTGCGCGCTAGTTGACACGCGGCAGCATTCGCCGGTGCGCGGTCGGGTGGCAGCGTGGTCGCATGCGACGCGGCCAGGCCACCATCGAGTTTCTCGTCCTGCTTGGCGTGGCGATCGCGGTGACGGTCTTCATCGTGATCGGGGCGCGGTCTGACGGCGCCTCGTACGCGACTCGGATTGCCAAGGCGATCCCTGGTCATCAACCAGAGCGACGCGATGATCGGTGGGCACTACGGAGCGATTCGTACGGACCACTCCTGCGCCGCTACTCACCCGAACTAGTGCTCGAGCGCGACCGGTACGGCGAAGACGCCGCCGTGCCCGTGGATCCGGCCGTGTGCCGTAAGCCGTGGTGTGCGGCGTTCGGCACAGGGCGAGCGTCGGTCTTTACGCACGTCGTCCGGCGCGCTGGAGCTGTCGTGGCCGGTGTGCGTCAGTCGGGCGTGACGTACCTCGAATATTGGTTCTACTACCCCGATTCGAAGACGCTGCATTTTCCGGTCGCCGAGTTGCAGGGCTTTCATCGTGACGATTGGGAGGGCATGATCGTAAGGATTCCCGACGGTGGCTCGGCGGTCGCGCGCCTCACGGCGCATCAGGGTCTCGTCGGCGACAGTCCAGAGTGGACGGGCAATCCTGGCTGGCAGCCCATCGCTGCTCACCCAACGATCTATCGCGCAGCGGGCTCGCATGCGAACGGCTTTGGTCGCGTTGGGATCGATGCGCCCCTCGATCTCTGGAACGGTGACTTGGGTCGCCTGCACGCAACGGAACTCCAACTGATCGCAGCGGATACAGCCCCCTCACTTCGCCTCCGCTACGACCCGGCCGCCGTGCCCCCCTGGCATAAACAACTCTGGACGAACCCCGACGCGACGTCAACGGGTACGGCGCAGCGTTACCAGAGGAATTGAAGCCCGACGCCGGCGGGATTACCGAGATGTATCAGCCGAATGATCGAGAACGCGAGGAGCAACGTACCCACGATGCTTAGCCCAATCTTGATCCGGTCTTGTCTGACCAAACTGGCCACCCCAAAAAGGAAGAGACTGATCGCGATGATGATCGACAGGATGTCGAACGTGGTTGCGAGCGCATCGATGTGATCCGCCTCGTCAAATTTGGCTTCTGCCTGAGCATCCTTCTGCCGCGCAGTATCGAACTGAGGCACGGACCAGTGTGGATTGGCCTTCGTAAACGGTGTGGGATTCGTGGACGAGTGTGGTTGGCCCTCCCACCAGTCGATGGCAGCAGCGAGTTCCGGCGACATCAACGAGCCGTGGATATAGACCGCCATCTTCTTCTGTCCTGTGTGGAGTGACTTGGTGTACTCGAGGAAGATGCCCTCGTCGGCAACCTCGGCAGCCGTTGCGTCGTTGTAGTCCTGGGATGCCGCGTCTGCGAGGCGAATCCCCTGGCTGTACAACGCCACCACTGAGCCGCTGAGCTGCGAACTCTGGAACGTCGCCCACGCCGTCAGGATGGCCGCGATACCGAGCAAAATCGCGATCACGACCTCGACACGATCCAGACGTTTTTGCTGACGCTTCTGCTCAGACTGCTCAACCGAGTCGATCATTGCGCGGGCCCTCCTCCATCGGCGACCATTTTTGCCTCCTACAAGGCGCGAGGGAAGGATACATACGGTGCTGGACGTCGGTCCGCTGGAGGGGTGTGTCCGATAGGTCGACTAACGTGACGACTCGACCTAGTTCGCCCCTTTAAACCGGTCCTGTGAGGCCGGGAAGGAGCTCAGTTCGACATGATTTATCCCTCCCGCGATCGGCGCGTGCGCCGATGAGCACCCTGAGCACGCGCGTTTTGCTCGATGCCGACCAGATCGCGCGCACGCTTGCGCGGATGGGGTCGGAGATCGTCGAGCGGCACCCCGATCTCTCGCAGGTGCACCTCGTTGGCATCCGCTCGCGGGGAGTACCGTTGGCCGAGCGCATCCGCGATCGCATCAAGGAGACGACGGGCATTGAGGTGCCGGTCGGCGCCGTCGACATCAGCTTTTATCGCGACGACGTTGGCATTCGTGCCGACGCGGACGATCGCATTGGCGACCACCCCGTGGTGGGCGAGACGGTCTTTGACGGCCCGATCGAAGGCGCCACTATCGTCCTGATCGACGACGTGCTCTACACCGGCCGCACCGTGCGGGCAGCGATCGACGCGGTCTTCGATTACGGCCGCCCCGCGTGCGTGCAGCTTGCAGTGCTGGCCGATCGCGGGCATCGCGAGCTCCCGATTCGCGCAGATTTCGTCGGCAAGAACCTGCCGACCCAAGGAGCAGAGCACGTGCGCGTGCGGCTGCAAGAGACGGATGGAGTGGATGAGGTCGTGCTGATTGGCGGAGATGGAGGGGCGGAGTCGTGAGCACTAAACGACACCTGATGGGTATGAACGACGTGGATCGCGCCGACATCGAGCGCATCCTCGAGACGGCCGCGGGCTTCGAAGACGTCGTCGAGCGCGACGTCAAGAAGGTTCCGACGTTGCGCGGCCGCACGGTCGTCAATCTCTTCTACGAATCCTCGACGCGCACGAGCTCGAGCTTCGAGCTGGCTGCCAAGCGGCTCAGCGCCGACGTCGTCAGCGTCAAGTCGTCTGGCTCGAGCGTCGACAAGGGCGAGTCGCTCAAAGACACGATCCGCACGCTCAACGCGTACAAGCCAAACATCATCGTGATCCGCCATCCGCACATTGGTGCAGCACAATTGACGGCGCGCTGGTCCGACGCGCACGTCGTCAACGCGGGCGACGGCAAGCACCAGCACCCGACGCAGGCCCTGCTAGACCTCTACACAATCAAGAAGCGGCTGGGCCGCCTCGACGACGTCAAGGTCGCGATCGTCGGTGACATCCTGCACAGCCGTGTTGCGCGCAGCGATATCGAGGCCTTCCAGATGATGGGGCTCGACGTCACGCTGATCGGCCCGCCGGCACTGATCCCGCCGGGGATTGTCGAGGCCACGGGTGTCAAGGTCTCGGACGATCCGGAGGCGATGAGCGAGGCGGATGTGATCTACGTCTTGCGCATGCAGCACGAGCGCATGGAGCCCGGCCAGAACTACCTGCCAAGCCTGCGCGAGTATGCGCGCGTTTGGGGTGTCAACGCGCGTCGCGTGCGACCCGGCCAAGTCGTGATGCACCCGGGGCCGATGAATCGTGGCGTCGAGATCGCGCCCGACGTCGCCGACTCGGGCGTTTCGCTGGTCGAAAACCAGGTCGAGGCCGGTCTGGTCGTGCGAATGGCGGTCCTCTACGACCTGATGACGCGCCCATCGATTGGCACCGTCATCGATATTCGCGAGCGCACCGGCGAGTGGGGTGCAGCATGACCCGCCTCGAACAGCGCGAATCCGACGCCGTCAACGTTCTCGTCCAGGGCGCCCGCCTGTTCGACCCCGTCGAGGGGTTGGATGTCACGGCCGACCTGCTGATCCAAGACGGCAAGATCGTTCAGATCGGCGACAAGATTGCCGCTCCCATTGGCACACGCGTGTTGAAGGGCGCAGGTAAGACCCTGCTGCCCGGCCTCGTCGATCCGCACGTGCACCTGCGTGTGCCCGGCCAGGAATACAAAGAGGATTGCGCCTCCGGCTCGGCTGCGGCTGCCGCGGGTGGTTATACGACGATCCTCTCGATGCCGAATACCGACCCGGTGATCGACTCGGGCGCCACGCTCGAGGCCGCGCTCGACCGCGCCAAGGAAGGCGCTGTCATCCAGGTCGGCTTTCTCGCCGCGATTAGCGTCGGGCGTGCGGGCGAATCGTTGACAGAGATGCGCGACCTCGCCGACCGCGGTGCCGCGGGCTTTACGGATGATGGTTCGCCGGTCGAGAGCGCGCGACTAATGCGCCGTGCGCTGCAATACGTGCGGCCCCTCAACCTGCCCCTTGCCTTGCATGAGGAGGAGCCGTCGCTGACGCACGGCGGCCACATGCACGAGGGCGCGGTTTCGGCCACGCTCGGCCTCGGAGGTTGGCCCGGCATCGCCGAGACGCTGATGGTGGCACGCGACATTCGCCTGGCCGAGCAGGAGGGTGCGCGCATCCACCTGCAACACATCTCGGTCCGCACGAGCATCGAAGAGATCGCGCGTGGCCGCGAGCGCGGCGTGCGCGTGTCGAGCGAGGCGAGCCCGCATCACCTGGTCTTGACGGACCGGGCGGTCATGTCGCTCGACAGCAACTTCAAGATGAACCCGCCGTTGGCCAGCGAAGACGATCGTCAGGCGCTGATCGAGGGCCTCAAGACGGGCGTGATCGACTGCATCGCAACCGACCATGCGCCGCACGCGATCCACGAGAAGGAGGTGCCGTTCGAGGCCGCCGCCTTTGGTGTGACTGGGCTTGAGACCGCGCTCCCGATCCTGCTCGAAGAGCTCGTGGCGCCCGATCTGGTGCCGCTCGAGACGATCATCCGCGCGATGACAGAAGGCCCCTGCAACGCCTTCGATCTGGAGCGCCCAGCGCTGCGGGTCGGCGCGACGGCCAATCTTGCGCTCTGGGATCTCGACGCTCGTTGGATCGTTGGCGACCGTCCGTTCCGTTCCAAGAGTGCGAACTCGTGCTTCCTTGGCGACACGGTGCGCGGCATCTGTCTCGTCACGATCGCCAATGGTCGCTTAGCCCACGACGAGCTGGAGGTCCTCGCATGAGTGCCGCGTATCTCCTTTTAGAAGACGGCACGCGGTTCGACGGCGAGGGTGCCGGAGCAACCACGGTTGCGCTCGGCGAGGCCGTCTTTACGACCGGCATGACGGGGTACCAGGAGACGCTGACCGATCCGTCCTTCAACGGCCAGGTGATCACCTTCTCGTCGCCGATGATTGGCAACTACGGCATCGAGAGCGACGTCGGCGAGTCGGATCGCGTGCAGGCGATCGGCATGGTCTGCCGCGAGGCGCGCAATGCCGCACCTGCGGGCCGCACGGGCCTGCTCGACTGGCTCACCGAGCACGGCGTGCCGGTCTTGTTTGGCATCGACACGCGGGCGCTCGTCCAGCACCTGCGCGACAAGGGTTCGATGCGCGCG
Organism: Thermoleophilia bacterium; assembly: GCA_037133215.1. Classification (GTDB taxonomy): domain Bacteria; phylum Actinomycetota; class Thermoleophilia; order Gaiellales; family F1-60-MAGs149; genus F1-60-MAGs149. Next base: position 5,805 of record JBAXOM010000103.1, read on the forward strand.
GCGCTCGTCACCGACGGCACCACGCCCGAGCAGGCCAAGCAATTGATCGCCGACACGCCAGCGATGGCGGGCCAGGATCTCGCGGCGGGCGTCTCGCGTCCACAGCGCGAGCAAGACCCTGCCAGTGGTGCCACGCGCTGCACGGTGGTGCTGCTCGATTACGGCGCAAAGGATTCGATTGGCGATCTCGTCGCCGAGGCCGGCGCCCATGTGGTGATCGTTCCGCACGATTCGACAGCAGACGAGATTCGCGAGCTCGACCCGGACGGCATCCTGCTCGCCAACGGGCCCGGCGATCCAGGTGCCATGGACGCGCACGTCGCCAACGTCCAGGCGATGCTCGAGCTCGGCATGCCCGTCTTTGGCATCTGTCTCGGCCACCAATTGTTGGCGCGAGCGGTTGGCCTCGACACCTACAAGCTGCGCTTCGGCCATCGCGGTGCAAACCATCCGGTGCTCGAGACCGAGACGGGGCGCGTGCTCGTGACGAGCCAGAACCACGGCTTTGCGGTCAAGGCCCCTGAGGACAAGTCCGACATCGTCATCACCCACAAGTCGCTCTACGACGAGACGGTCGAGGGCCTGCGTGTCGAGGGCCGGCCGGTCTGGAGCATGCAATTCCACCCCGAGGCCTCGCCTGGCCCACACGACGCCCGCGATGCCCTCGTCTCCTTTGTGGACGAGGCGGCCGCCTATCGCGAGAGCAGGAACAGCTAATGCCACGCCGAGACGACCTCAAGAAGATCGCCGTAATCGGCTCTGGCCCGATCGTGATTGGCCAGGCCTGCGAGTTTGACTACTCGGGTGTGCAGGCCTTGCGCGTGCTGCGTGAAGAGGGCTACGAGACGGTTCTGATCAACTCGAACCCGGCGACGATCATGACCGACCCGGG
>JBAXOM010000104.1:0-6643 GCA_037133215.1 Thermoleophilia bacterium
GGCGTCTGTGCTGGCAGCGCTTCGAGGTAGGCGACAACCTCGTCGTTTGGCAGCACGTCGGCGTACTTCTGGTTCATGTCAAAGAGGTTGGCCTCGTGTGGACCCGGGGCGCGATCACCCGAGCACTCACGTGGCACGATCGTGCGATAGCCGTGCTGGAGGGAGTCGACAACGGTTGCGCGGACGCAGCCGGAAGTCGTGACGCCCGTCACGATGCACGTATCGGCCTGCCACGAAGCCATCAAGGCGCCAAGGTTAGTCCCCCAGAAGGCTGACGCAAACTGCTTGACGACCAGCGTGTCCTTGCTGGTCATACCTAGGCGCTCATCGATCTCGGCCCACTCCGAACCAGCCTTCAAGACGAGCAGCGACGGTACCTTGGCCTGAAAGACCGCGGCAGGCTGAGCTGGAGCCTCGTCGTAGAAGACCGTCGTAAAGACCACGGGCACGCCCTTGTCGTGACTAGCGTCAACCAATCGGCGGTTCTCTGCAACGAGTTCCGTGTAATCCCCACCGAGCGGCGACGCGGGATCTGTGAAGCCCTTCTGGAGGTCAACGATGACCAGGACCGGCCGCCGGCCAAAGCCGGCGGCCTTCCCAAATCCTCGAGATTCGTAAAAGGAATCGGTGTCCTGTCCATGCGTACTCATGCGGTGACAATGTCTCCCGGCATGTTGTCGGCCTCGCGGACGCGACGCTGCGCGTCATCGCCCGGCTCAAGCGGCGACCAACGCAGTGGTACTGCGGGGATCGGCGGCTCGAGGCCAGTCTCGGCCTTGCAGTTCGCCAGCACTTCGGCGAGCGGCGGACCGTAGTCGAAGGCCAGAGCATCGCCGCGCTCAGTGCGCTGACGCTCTCGCTCCTTCGCCGTGGCAGCCTCATCGGCAGAACCGTCGGCATTGATCACAACGCCGTAGCCCTCCTTGGCGTAGTCACTGCTGACCAGGCCATACGAGACGTCCTTGACGACAACCTCGATCGGACGATCGAGACGATCCTTCCAACCACCACCACCGGCGGTGCGGTACACGAGCATGTCGCCCGGCACGACCTCGATCTCGTCGCACTTCGACGGCAACCGCTCTTCGGTGCCATCGAGGCGCTTGAGGATCTTCTCGGAACGACCACCCGGCAGACCGCCGAGCACGCCCCAAGGACGCGTCAACCAACGATCGTCGTGGATCGAAACCTGACCCGGCTCGAGGTAGATGTAGCGCTTCTCAACGCCGTTACCACCGCGATGCAGACCAGGACCACCCGAGTCGGTGATCGTCGTATAACCGTCGATCCGAAGCGGGTAGTACGCCTCGAGATACTCGGTCGGAATGTTCTCGAACAGCGGCCACCACGAGTGACCGTCCATGCCGTCGCCGATTGGTCGACCGGGAATGCCTCCGTAGAGGATCTCCATGGCGAAGAAGAAGTCGCCCTTCTCGCCCCAACCCGAGTACAGCATGTACGGCGAGGTGCCGTAGCCCGCTGCCGTGTTGATCTCGGGAGCCTGCTTGCAGAGCGCGCCACCGAGGACGTCGAACATGCGCGCGAGCGCATGGGTACGACAGCCCAGTGCCGAGGGGAACCTCGGTCGCAAGAGGCAACCCTCCGGCAGGATGATGTGCAGCAGCGGGTAGAACCCGTCGTTGAACAAGATCTGCGGATCGTTGACCATGATCAGGTAGATGCCGATGAACATCTTGAACATACCCTCGGAGAGGTAGAAGTTCACCGGTCCCATCGCCTGCGGATCTGTGCCTGACCAATCGAAGAACGCGTGGTCACCCTCGCGCCAGATCGTCAGTTTCATCTTGAACGGACCGTTGCCCAGGCCGTCATCGTCGACGTAGTCCTCGAAAGACTGCGGCGTCTCTGGAATGGCCCAGTTGATCAACTGCTTCATAGCGGCGTAGGTACGATCGAGCAGCGCCTGTAGCGCAGCCAGGTACGTCTCCTTGCCGAAGCGGTCACACAGTTCCTGCACGCGCTTTTCGCCCGAACGACACCCTGCGATCAGGGCGAACAGGTCGGCGCGGTTCATCGCCGCGTTGCGCATGTTGTTGAGGATCAGGGACAGCACCGGCTTCTGGATCTCGCCCCGCTCGACAACCTTGATCGGGGGAATGATGAGTCCCTCGTCGTAGATCGTCTTTGCGTTGGTGGGCAAGGAACCCGGCAGGCGGCCGCCCGCATCCATCATGTGACCGAACTGGCTCGACCAGCCCACAAGCTCACCGCTGTGGAAGATCGGGACCAGCACGAGCCAGTCGTTCGTGTGGGAGATCGAGGCGGAGCACTTGAACGGGTCGGCGCAAAGAATCACGTCGCCCTCATAGATGCCCTCGTCCCAATCCTCCATCATCTCGTTGATGTAGGCACCGAACTGCCCCACGACCATGCGACCACGCGGGTCGGTGATCATTGGGAATTCGTCGTGCTGCTCGCGGATGACCGGGCTCATCGCCGATCGGAACAGCACTGCGTCCATCTCGTACCGGGCACTCTTCAGGGCGCCCTCAATGATGTCGAGCGTGACCGGATCGATATCGACACCGGTCGGGATCTCTGCGATCCGAAGCTCGTCTGTAGTAGTTGCCATTAGAGCTCCTCCCTTAGGCCTGTGGGTTGATCAGGATGTTGTAGAACTCGTCCATCTCGGCCACATAGCCGGGGAGGACCACCGTCGTCGAGTCGAACTCGGTGACGATTGCCGGACCGTTGAACTTGGCGCCCGGGGTCATCTTGGAGCGGTCGTAAATCTTGGCGGGAATTCGCTTCCCGTCGAAGACGACCTCGTGCTCTTCGAAGATCGCGTCAGAGGCATCGTTCGCCTTGACCGTGCCCGAGGGCAATTGGATCTTCGGCACGGCTCCGTTGCCGATGCAGCGGAGGTTGACGATCTCCCGCGCTGCGTCGTCCATCTTGAAGCCGTACAGCTGCTCGTGCAGAGCGTCGAACTGGTCGCCCAGCTGAGCAATGTTGCCCGCCTGGACCTGTGCAATATCAACCGTGACGGGAATCTCGTAGCCCTGGAGGACGTAGCGCATGTCCGCGAGGTACGTGACTCGCTGATCGCTGGCACCGATGCCTTCGGACGTCATCCAGTCCTGTGCACGCGTGCCGAGATCGTCGAGGACAGCCTTGATTTCGGCCGGGTCGGCCTCGTCGATCGGCTTGACGATCGTCTGAGCAAACTCGTTGCGGAACTCGGCGACGAGGTCGCCGACCGCGCAGAGCAGCCCGGGCGAGGGCGGCACGATGACGGGGAACGAGCCCATCAACTCGGCTACGGCATTCGCGTGCAACGGACCGGCGCCACCGAAGGCGACGAGTGCGAAGTCACGCGGGTCGTACCCACGCTGAACGGAGACGAGGCGCAGCGCGCCCGCCATGTTCTCGTTGACGATCTTGAGGATGCCCTCAGCCGCCGCGTCGAGCTCGAGACCGATGGCGTCACCGATCTTTTGCACCGACGTGCGGGAGGCCTCGACGTCGAGCTTCATCTCGCCACCAAGCAGACTGGCAGGCAGGTGACCGACGACGACATTGGCGTCCGTCACGGTCGGCTCCTCACCGCCCTTGCCATAGGCTGCGGGACCTGGCTCGGCACCGGCCGATTGCGGACCGACGCGAAGCGCCTTGGTCAGCTCTGGCACGTGGGCGATCGAGCCGCCACCCGCACCAACGGTGTGCACGTTGATCGACGGCACCTTCAGGCGGAACTGCCCGATTGTCGTGTCGCGACCAATCGTCGGCTCGCCGTTCTGGCAGAGCGCTACGTCTGTTGACGTGCCACCCATGTCGAACGTGAGGATGTTCGGAAAGCCTGCACGCGTCGAGACGTAGAGCGCACCCGCGACGCCGCCGGACGGACCGGACAGCACGCCGTAGATCGGGTTACGACCAGCCTCACGCGTTGTCATTAGGCCTGCGTCGGAGCGCAAGATGTTGACGTCGCAGGTTGCCCCGGCGGCCTTCAGCTCGACGTCGAGTCGATCGACGTAGGCCTGGACCTGCGGGCGCACGTACGAGTTCATGCAGGCGGTCAGCGTGCGCTCGTACTCGCGGAACTCCGGTACGACATCGCTCGAGAGCGTGACGGGGAAGTCCGGGTAGAGACGCTCGACGATGGCGCCGATCTGCTTCTCGTGCTTGTTCGAGATGTACGAGTTGATCAGACCAACGGTCAGCGACTGAACGCCACTCTCGACGAGGTCCTTGACGACCTGCTCAACCTGAGCTTCGTCGACAGCGACCACGGTCTCGCCACGCGGGCCCATGCGCTCGACAGCCTCACGGGTGTCGGCGAGCGATGCCGGCGGGTCGGGCTTCTGCATGATGATCCAACCGGCGAGGGGGCCCGGGGTCTGCGAGCGTGCAAGGTGCAGAATCTGGGAGAACCCTTGGGTTGTGATCAGACCCACACGAGCGCCCTTGCCCTCGAGCACGGCGTTTGTCGCGACAGTCGTGCCATGCATGATGTTGCGAAGATCGGAAGGCGAGATGCCCGCCGTTTCGCACATGCGTGTCAGTCCGATCAGCACGCCCTCGGAAGGGTCACTGGGCGTCGAAGGGGTCTTGACGCGGTGTTGCGTTCCATCGTCATCGTTGACGAGAAACAGGTCGGTGAATGTTCCACCGACATCTACTCCTAGGCGATAGGCCACGAGTTAGTCCTTTCTCTCCACTTGCTAGGCATTACGCTAGACGATCCCGGCCTCTTGCAGTTTGCCGAGCTCACTTTGGGTGAGCCCAACGAGTCCGCACCAGACCGCTTCATTGTCTGCGCCGACCTCCCATTTGCCGCCCCAGCGGATCTCGCCAGGCGTCTCAGAGAGTTTCGGTGTGATGCCCGGTATCGGCATGGTGCCGATCTCGGGGTCTTCGAGATCCACGATCAGTCCGCGTTCGCGGAAGTGTGGATCGTTGAACATGTCGGCGGCGGTGTACACACCGGCCGATACCACGTTTGCCTCGGCGAGCATCTCGTCGAGTTCTGCGGCCGTGTACCCGGCCGCCCATTCGTCGATCATTGCGTACAGCTCGTGCTCACGATCGCCACGTTCGCGATGCGTTGCGTAGCGGGGATCTTCGGCCAGCTCGGGCCGCCCCATCACGACTGCGAGTCGCTTCCAGAGGGAGTCATGGTTCGCTGCGATGACGACCCACTTGTCGTCTTTCGACTTGTGCACGTTGGAGGGCGCGATCTTCGAGAGGTACGAGCCCGAGGGCTCGCGCACGACGCCGGTGAGGGCGTACTCGGTGATCGTCGACTCCGTCATCGCGAAGCAGGCGTCGACAATCGCAGCGTCGATCACCTGACCCTTGTTGCCACCGCGGGCGTCGCGCCAGTAGAGCGCGAGCAGGATGCCTTCGAAGGCCTGCTTCGAGGCGAGCGTGTCACCAAGCGAGATACCACTGCGCGGCGGTGGCTGGTCGGGATAGCCATTGATGTAGCGGAGGCCACCCATTGCCTCACCGGCGGCGGCGAAACCGACGCGATCCTTGTAGCGGCCAGTCTGGCCGTAGCCCGAGACGCGCGCATAAATCAGTCGCGGATTCTTCGCCATCGCCTGCTCCGGTCCGATGTTCCACTTTTCCATCGTGCCGGGGCTGAAGTTTTCGAGGGCAACGTCGGCCTTGGCCATCAGCTCGAGTGCGAGTTCTTGGCCTTCGGGTACGCGCAGGTTGAGCGTGACAACTTTCTTATTGCGCGCGAGGCTCGGCCACCAGAGCGTGTGCTCGTTGACGCGCTCGCGGCCCCATTCGCGCATCGGGTCGCCCTTCGGCGGCGCCTCGACCTTGATCACCTCGGAGCCAAAGTCGCCGAGCAGGGATGCGCAGTATGGGCCGGCCAAGAGCTGGCCGAACTCGATTGTGCGGACGCCCTCGAGGGGGCCATTGCTGGGGGTTTCAGATTCGCTCACGCATCACCTCTACGAGATAGTCTCGTGCTGTTAGTACATGGAGTCGCATCGCGCTCTCGGCGCGTTCGGCCGACCCGGCCCGCAGGCTCGAGACGATTTCGCGATGGGCAGCCAGCGAGCGGGCGCGCTCTGCGGCGTCTTTCCAGAAGACGGTCTTGAACGGTCGTGGAATGCCCGCGACGGTGCGCAGTGCGCCACTCAGGCGTGGGCTCCCGGCAGCGTCGATCACGATGCGCTGGAATTCCTCGTTAGCGGCCAGCAGCTTGTCGACGGTGTGTGGCGTCTTGCCTGCCAGCCGATCGGCGTGGTCGCAGACGGCTTCGAGCGCGAGCAGTTGCTCTTCCGTGATGCGCGTGGCGGCGAGCGAGGCAGCGCGGGCCTCGAGCACGGCGCGGACCTCGTAGAGATCGACGAGGTCCGCAGGGTCGAACGAGCGGACGACGGCGCCGCGGCGCGGTTCGATCTCGACGAGCCCATCACCTTCGAGCAGGACGAGCGCTTCACGCACCGGCGTGCGGGAAGTTCCGAAGCGTTCTGCGAGCGCCTCGGTGCGCAAACGCTCGCCGGGCGGAAATTCGCCGCTGACGATCGCCGCGCGCAAGTCGTCGTACACGCGCTCAGCGTTCGTCCCAACGGTTTCCGGGAGGCCTGCCATGAATTGTGTACAAAACCATAGGTCGGTCGTGATTGCAAGCGACCGATTTCGGCCGTTTGCATGCAAA
>JBAXOM010000105.1:0-6626 GCA_037133215.1 Thermoleophilia bacterium
GCCGTACTGCTTGTAGACGCGCATCTCGCCCGCCATCCCGGCCGACTGGAACCCGCCGTTGCGCCCCGAGGCGCCATAGCCCACGATCTCGCGCTCGCAGATGACGATGCGCAGGCGCGGGTCGGCTTTGGCGAGGCAGTACGCGGTCCAGAGGCCGGTCAACCCACCGCCAGCAATTGCGACATCGACCTGCTGGTCGCCCGGTAGGGGGTCGCGTGGGTCGAGCGGCTCGGGCACACCGGCCAGCCAGCCAGACACCGCTCGGTAGCGCTGATCCGCGGCAGAGTGGGTGGGAGCTTCGGTCATCATCGCCATACTCTAAGTATCGCAATCAGTTCTCGATGATGGCGTTGGCGGGTACCTCGATCCACTCGACGGCCTGCAACGCATCCCGAAACGCCTCGGCTTGCGGCGACCACGTGCCGCGCGTAAACACGGCGAGGGGACGATAAATCGGCGGGTCGAGTGGCAGCATATGACGGCGCAGGCTGCCGGGAACGATGTTCTCCGGCACGATTGCCACTCCGAGACCGGCTGCCGCAAGACGGACGGCAGCATCCGCCTGATCAGTAAAGACGGCATCGCGAGGGACAAAACCTGCACGGCCGCAGATTGAGCGTGCGAGGTCGCCGAGTCCGTGGCCAGCCGGAAACATCACCCATTCGTCGTCACGTAGGGTCTCGATAGCGATGCCTTGAGGGGATAGGTACGAGGGGTGGTCGCGCCCCACGATTGCGACGAACGACTCGTGGCCAAGGAGTACGGAGGAAATGCGCTCGTCATGTGGGAGCGGACCAACACCGACGTCGGCAATACCACTGCCGACGGCCGCCATCAGCGCCTCCCGATGGCGATATTCGTACAGGCGAATCGAGATGCCGGGGTGTTGGCGTCGAAGCCGTTAAATCGCCTGTGGCAGGAGTCCGACAGCAAGTGAAAAGACAGTAGCGATCTCAAGTTGTGCCGTCTCGAGGTCCAGTGCGGCGCGTGCCGAGCGCGCGCTCGATTGCGCTGAAAGTACGGCTGCACGCGCTTCGGGCAAGAGTGCACGCCCCGCCGACGTCAGGCGGATTCCGCGAGGCAGACGTTCAAGGAGTTCGCCCCCGACCTCCTGCTCAAGCACCTTGATTTGTTGCGAGAGCGACGGCGCCGAGATATGGAGGCGGCGAGCAGCCGAGCGCATCGACTCTTCCTCGGCAACGACGATGAAGTATTCGAGGCGACGAAGGTTCATTGCAAAAGTGTAAGGAATCATCTAACGCAATGATCAAACATTCGACATTGCCCTCATTGTCGTCACGCCCTACAGTCGCACCATGAGCACACACGAATCCACTGAGCCATTCGCGGGCTGGTCGTCCGAGCTGCTCGCAGAGTTCGAGGCCAACACGCGGAACGGCGCCGTCGGTATGGAACTGCTAGACGAGAATAAGCACGCTCGCGTCTGGACAATTTGCATTCCACCGGGCGGACGGTGTTCTGCACATCGTCACGTCCTCGATTATTTTTGGATTTGCACCTCAGGCGGCCTCGCTCGTAGCCACTTCGAGGATGGATCGACGCGATTTCCCGAATACGGTGTCGGCCAATACGCGGCGCTGTGGTTCGACGAAGATGGATCGATGATGCACGACCTTGAGAACATCGGCGATCAGGACTTGACCTTTATCACCGTTGAGTACCTCGCCAGCGCAAACGAACCTCTGCCACTGGACTGACTATGAAGCCTGCACCGTTCGCCTATCACGCACCGAAAACCCTCGACGAAGCACTGACACTTCTTGCAGATCAGCCGGGTGCGCGTGTGCTTGCCGGTGGCCAGAGCCTCGTCCCGCGCATGCGCCTCCGCGTCGAAAAGCCTGCGACGATCATCGACATCAATCGTGTCGTTGGCCTGGACGGTATCTCCGTCGATGCGGGCGCAGTAACGGTTGGTGCGCTCGTCCGTCAGCAGGCGCTCGTCACGCATGACGGCGTCGCCGCTGCCCATCCAGTGCTCCGCGACGCAGGCTCGTACGCGGGGTTCCACACGACGCGTCATCGGGGTACGGTCGGTGGTTCGATCGCCTTCGCGGCGCCGTGGGCCGAGCTCGCTGCGACGACGACACTGCTCGGCGCAACGATCACCGTGCGCTCGGTCAAGGCCCAGCGGGAGATTGCGGCGAGTGACTTCTTCGTCGGACCGAACGAGACGGCGCTCGCTGCCGACGAATTGGTCACCGAGGTGCACTTTCCGGCCTCGGCTGCTGCCACTGGTTTCGGTTTTCACGAGGCGAGTCCGCGCTATCGGGACTATGCGACGGCGGCGGCTGCAGCGTCAATTACGATCGTTGATGGCGTCTGTAGCAGTGCGGCTTTGGTGTTGCTGCGGGCTGCGCCCACGCCGCTCAGCATTGACGTCGCGAGCATTCTTGGCGGTCGGGCCGTCGACGAGGCGGCGATTGAAGATGTTGTGAATTCCCTCGCTGGTCTTGACCCCCCAACCGATATCGAGGCGAGCGGTACCCATCGTCGTCGCCTCGCCGTGACGCTCACACGGCGCGCTCTTGCCGATGCGTGGGTCAATGCCCAGGAGGCAGTCGCATGAGCACCATCGAGAACCAGCTTGTCACGGTGACGGTCAACGGTCGCACCTATGAGCGAGAGGTTGAACCGCGCAAGGCGCTGTCCGATTTTCTTCGCGAGGACTTGGAATTGACAGGCACGCACGTCGCCTGTGAGCACGGCTTCTGCGGCGTCTGCAACATCTTGCTTGACGGGCAGACCGTCCGCTCGTGTCTGCTCTTTGCAGTACAGGTGGATGGCGCCTCAATCGAGACAGTAGAGTCGCTCGCGGCATCCGACGGGACACTCAACGCGTTGCAGCAGGCGTTCAACGACAACGCAGGGCTGCAGTGTGGGTACTGCACGCCCGGCATGCTGATGACGGCCAAGGAGTACTTGGACGCCAACCCAGATGGTGGTACCGACGATGAGATCCGCGAGGCGATCAGCGGGGTGCTGTGTCGCTGTACTGGCTATCAGCAGATTGTCGAGTCGATTCGTGCGGCTGCGTCCGCCGGGAAGGGGGCCTGATCATGGAGATCGAACAGGATCCGAATGCCTCGCGCATCGCAGGTGATACCGCACCGGGCGACGCTGGTCTGCGTTGGATTGGGAAGAGCATCAATCGTGTTGAGGACCCGCGGTTCTTGCGTGGCGAGGGCCGCTATATCGATGACATCACGTTGCCGAACATGCTGCATGCAGCGATCAAGCGCAGCCCGCATGCGCACGCTCGGATCAAGAGCATCGACACCTCCAAGGCTGAGGCACTCCCCGGCGTCGTGCGCGTCTTGACAGGTCAAGATGTCAAGGAGCACGCAAATCCGCTGCCATCGTTCTCGATGAACCCGGGTATTCAGCACGACATGATTGCGATCGAGAAGGTGCGCCATTACGGCGAGTGCGTCGCCGCTGTCGTAGCCGAGAATCGCTACATCGCTGAAGACGCCTGTGATCTGATCGAGATCGAGTACGAGGTCTTGCCGGCGGTGCTCGATCCGCTCAAGGCGCGTGAGGAGGGTTCGCCCCTCGTGCATGAGGCGCTTGGCAAGAACGAGGCGTACTCCCGAACCTTTAGTTTCGGCGAGGTTGATAAGGCGTTTGACGATGCTGCCCGGCGTGTCTCGGTCGACCTCTATTGGCCGCGTTCGACCGGTATGCCGATGGATACGAACGGTGCGATCGGTGATTACGACGCAGGCACTGGTGTCTTGACAATCCATGCCAACTCGATGAACTTCACGTACTTCTTATGGCTGATCGCCGGCACGCTCAAGATCCCCTCGGCAAAGTTGAAGATCGTTCCGGTCGTGGCCGGTGGCTCGTTCGGCTCGAAATTTTTCATGCACAAGGTTCCGACCTTTGCTGGCTGGCTCTCGCTGATGGTGGGCAAGCCCGTCAAGTACATCGAGGATCGAGTGACGCATATCGTCAACAACGACCACGCCGGTTCTGATCGACGCTACAAGGCAGAGTTGGCCTTCGAAGACGACGGTACGTTCCAGGCGTTGCGCATCGATTGCGTCGACGATTACGGTGCCTATCTGCAATTCGGAGTCGGCACACACGGCAACGCGCTGTCGCAAATCTGTGGTCCCTATACGATCGATCACGTCGAGTATTCGCTCGCTGCGGTCTTGACGAATAAGAACCAGCAGGGCGCCTACCGAGGCTTTGGTGCCGAGGTTTCAAACTGGATTCTCGAACGACTCGTCGATCATGCCGCTCACGATCTTGGGATGGATCGCGTCGAGATTCGACGAAAAAATCTGATTCAGGCGGACGCGTTTCCGTACCTAACACCGACCGGCAATATCTACGACAGCGGTAACTACCCCGGCGTGCTCGACAAGGTCCTCGCCGATTTTGATTACGACTACTGGGTCAAGTACCGCGACGATGCTCGCAAGGAAGGGCGGCACGTCGGCATCGGCGTTGTCGCCTCGCAGGAGCGCAGCGTCTTCAGTTCGACCGAGTTCTGGTTCTGGTTCGACGAGCCGGCCTTTTCGCCGACGAGTTCGCCGGAGAGCGCCAGCATTCAGATCGAGCCGACGGGGCAAATCGTTGTGACGCTGCATTCGCAGGCGATGTGGGGCAACTCGCCCGAGACGGTGGTTTCGCAGGTCATCGCGGAGGAGTTCGACGTCGATCCCACCTCCGTTGTGATCACGTACGCCGACTCGCAACACGCACTCCCAGGGACCGGGCCGGGCGGCTCGCGCTACACGGTGATGGTGTCGGGTGCTGTGGCTGGTGCCGCGTCGCAAATGAAGGACAAGATCAAGCGGATCGCGGCCAACAAGCTCGAGGCCGCCGAGGGGGACCTGGAGTTCCGAGACGGTGGTGTTGGCGTCAAGGGTGCGCCGGACAAGCAGTTGAGTCTCAGTGACATCGCGATGATGGCGTACATGTTTAAGCTCGATCTTCCGCCCGACATGGAGAGCGGTTTGGCGACGCAATGGACGTACGATCATCCGCTGACGACGCTACCGAATGCCGATCGTTCCGATCTCGGGATGTTCTATCCGTTCGTTGGACATGCTTGGCACATGGCCGTGGTCGAGGTTGATCCGGGTACGGGTCGCGTCGAGTTTCTCCGCTACTCGGCGGTCCACGATGCAGGAACGGTTGTCAACCCAAAGACCCTCAACGGGCAGATCATTGGTGGCACCGTGCAGGGATTAGGCACCGCGATGCTCGAGGAATACCTCTACGACGATCAAGGGCGGGTGCTCAACGAGAACTTCGAGCACTACCACCTCCCGTCGTCGATGGATGTCCCAACGATGACGATCGGCCACCAGGAGACGCCATCGCCGTACACCGCCTATGGCATCAAGGGTGCGGGCGAGGGTGGGCGCATGCTGACACCGGCGATCATGAGTGCCGCTGTAGAGGATGCGCTGTCGCCCTACGGCGTTCGCATCACGTCGCTGCCGATCTCGGCCGAGCAGATTGTGGAGTGGGCGGCAGGAGACTAGGTACTCCTGCCGCACCGCTGGTGCGCGCTTGGGAAGCGGCATGATGTCGCTATGGATGTCCTTGCCCTGCTTCAACAACGTGGCATTCTGGGTGCGCAGGCGGACGTACGCCTGACGCTGCTCCAAGGCGGCTACTGGAACACGGTCTGTCGTCTGCAGGGCGACGGGCTCGACTGGGTGGTCAAGGTCTTCGCGTCGCAGGATGGTTGGCGGCTCTTTCCGATCTTGCCGGATGATGAGGCGCGGGCGCTGCTACTGCTGAAGGGGCATGACGTCGCGCCGGAGTACGTCGAGTACCACCCACGTGTTGGCGAGCTGCCGGCCGTGTTGGTCTATGAGTGGGTTGAGGGCACGATGTGGACGGCTGGTACGGCTGAGGTCGCGCGACTGTTTCGTCGTCAGCATGCGGTTTCCGTGGACGGCTTCCGTGAGGTGCCAACGGGGTCAATCGGCATCGTCGAGCAGGGCGAGCGTCTGCTGCAAGCGGCCGATTCGCACGAGGCCGCGATGCTGCGCAAGGTGTGTCCAACTGCGCGTGTCCAGCCGACGCCACGCCGCGCGCTGATCCACACCGACGCGGGGACGGGCAACTTCATCGTCGGCCCGCAGGGCATTCGCCTGATCGACTGGCAGTGTCCGGCGCTCGGCGATGCAGCCGAGGATCTCTTTACGTTTCTCTCGCCCGCCTTCCAGGTGCTCTACGACCACGAACCGTTGACGACCGGCGAGCGCGCCGAATTCCTCGACGCCTACGAGGAGCCGACGGTGCTTGCGCGGCTGGCGGCGCTCGAGCCAGCACTGACCTTTCGGATGGGCGCCTACTGCGCGATGCGGCGTCTCGAGCTGGTCGATTCCGATCCGACGGCTGCGGCGCGCTACGCTCGTGCTTTGGAGCTCTCAATCGCCGAGCTCACGGAAGGATCCCGATGACGCTTCCCTCGATCGACCTCTTTATTCACACCTATTCGTTTCGCTTCCGACTGATGCACGACCCGAACTTCGGGATCATCGATCTGCTGGATCGTGCGGTTGCCGATGGCAACACGGGAATCGGGCTCAACGTCAACGGTCCGAAGTACCGCTTTCGCGATGGCGATGACC
>JBAXOM010000106.1:0-6608 GCA_037133215.1 Thermoleophilia bacterium
ATCGCGAGTAGGACAAGTCGACCGAGGCCGAGTAGCCAGTCGCGCTCGCGGTAGGCAACCACCAGCACAATGGTGCCGACGACGACTACGCCATCGAAGGCCGACTGTTTAACCAGCGGCGCGAAGCCGGCAACGACCCCAGCGACAAGCAAGAGCCAGACGCGCGGCCAGGCGCTCCACCGAAACGCAATCGCGATCGCGACGGCCGAGACAGCCCCTCCGAGCAACTCACCGTTGGCGGTAAACCCTTCGATGTGCGGCGCGGGACCGACGATCGCCATCAGCCATGCCGTGATCACCGCCGCGCGAGGTCCGCCAAGGGTCCAGGCAATCACGGCGAGGGCAAGCACGAGGGCAATGCCGGCCTTGAGTGCCAACACGCGGATCGCCCATTCGTCGCCAAAGACGAGCGCGAGACGATAGAGCCCGACGAGCCCCTGCGGCCGATCGACCCAGGCAACATCTCCGTAGAGGGCAAACCCGCGCGCCCAGAGCCGCGCGACCTGGCCATAGCCGGCCTCGTCGACGCTCAGCGGAACGTTCAGAAAGCGCAGCCGCAAAATGCTGTCGGCAACGACGGCTCCGGCGATCCAGAGCCAGGCACGACGGACCGTCATCGGTCTAGGTGCCGCTCGACGCACCGACGAGCGCGAAGAATTCAGCACGGGTACGTGGGTCGTGCCGCAGCATGCCGCGCACCGACGAGGTCGTCGTGCGGCTGCCCGGGGCTCGAACGCCACGCACCGTCATGCAGAGATGCTCCGCTTCGAGCACGACGCCAACTCCACGTGGCTCGAGATGCTGTTCGAGCCAGTTGGCGACCTGCGCCGTCATGCGCTCTTGTACCTGCAGGTCACGCGAGTACATGTCGACAACCCGAGCCAGCTTCGACAGGCCGACGATCCGTGGCCCGGGAATGTAGCCAACGTGCGCGACACCGGTAAACGGCAGCAGGTGATGCTCACAGAGCGCGTGGAAGGGGATATCGCGAACCACGACCAACTCGTCGTACTCGCCGTCGTTCGGAAACGTCGTCGACTCAAATGGCCTGACCGTCAGTAGTTCTTCGTACATCCGCGAGACGCGGCGCGGCGTGTCGTGTAGCGACTCGTCGGTCAGGTCGTAGCCGAGCGCCGACAGCATATCGGCGGCAGCAGCCTCGACTTTCGCAAGGTCGATCGGCCCGCGGGCGCGAATGGAATTCGGTGTGCTCACGGGCGGAGTCTATCCGGCGTACGGATTTAGGCGAGCAACCACGCGCAATTGGATCACGGACCACGATGACCGACCCGAATCCCGCCTGCTCAGGTTTCAGTTCCGTCAACTGACCAAACAGCAGGTTATTCACCACCACTTCCCCCCAAAACGTGTGAACCCTGCGGTAGTGTTCGTGTCTGATGTCGCGCAATCGCCAACCACATTGGCGGCGAATCATCTTGGTTGTGGCAGTCCTTGGTGTCGTACTCGGCGTTGGCGGTTGGTTTGCGTACGCACAACTCCAGCCCACCGAGATCTCGGGTAACACGACCGAGGAATACATCGCAGCAGTGACGACCGAGGCTGCTACGACGACCGTCGCCCCCGTTGCGATGCCGTGGCCGATGTACGGATTTGACCCCGGACGCAGCCACTGGAATCCCTACCTCCATCACCGGCCTCCGTACACGCAAGAATGGGTTTTTCACGCGCTGAGCCTCGTCGAATTTCCTCCGGTTGTTGCCGATGGTCGCCTCTTCGTAGCAAATCTCCACGGACACTTTTTCGCAATCGAGGCTGCGACCGGCAAGCGTCTCTGGCACAAGCCAACTGGTCATTGTTCTGCGGCGTCGCCTGCTGTTGTCGATGGCATTGTCTACGCCGCGTTTCAGCAGAATTATCCCTGCCCGAAGGAAGAACTCAACGGCAAGGGGTTTGTTGTCGCATGGGATGCCGCAACGGGTCGACAAATTTGGTCCGTCGAAACGCCATCAATCGAAACCTCGCCTCTTGTCGTTGATGGGTCGGTCTACGTTGCCGATTGGGCTGGCGTGGTTTTCGCATTCGATGCGAAGACGGGTGCTCTTCAGTGGAAAACGCCTACGGACTCACAAATCACGTCCTCTCCCACCTACGCTGACGCCTCGCAGACGGGGAGCACTCCGGCAGTCGTGGTCGGTACAAACGCGGGCAGTGTGTACGAGTTCGATGCAAAGACCGGAGCGATTCGGTGGCGCTCGCAGAGCCTCGATCGTCTTGGTTCTGGGCGAGAGTATTTCTACGCAACTCCGACGGTCGCATACGGCCGCGTTTTCATCGGCAATACCGATGGCTGGATGTACGCGTACGGAGCAAAAACCGGCAAGTTGATGTGGGCGAAGGCGGCCGGAACGTACGTTTACACGGCCGCCGTCGCGGCCGACAATGTCATCTACATCGGCACGTACGACGGCTTCATCATCGCCTTTGACGCCGGTACAGGCAACGAGCTCTGGCGGGCCTCTGTCCCAGGTGTCGTACACGGCGCACCGACGCTGATGGATGGACTTTTGTACTTCTCAACGTGTGGCGGTTGTGGCCAGCATGGTCTTCGATACGGAAAACCTGGCAAATCTGGCACGTACGCACTCGATATCGCGACGCACAAGATTGTCTGGTCATTCCCCGACGGCCAATATTCGCCGATTGTCGCTGATAACGAGCGCGTCTACCTCGCTGGCAAGGGCCTGATCTACGGCCTTCGATCCGCGCCGTAACCCGTCGAGAGTTGGCGGTGTGGTGCCCGTTTAGACGCGCCTGCGCGAGCGCCGACGAAGTGTTGCCAGACGTTGCGGAATATCTGTCGCACCGTAAAGTTGCGGGTGAGCGACCCGACGAACCCCATCGTTCCCGGCGCAAAGACCTGACCCCCACCGGCGTTTGTGTAGAGCACCATCTGCGCTGGCTGTGGCGGGTCGAGTTTGTTGGTCCACTTGATCGTCCCGATTACCGTGAGGTTTGCCGGCACCGAACCGGCCAGACCATCGATCTCTCCTCCGGTCCACGTAATCGGCGACCCCGGTTTCGTCGCTGTGCCTGCAAACACCCAAGGCGTGCGCTTGAAGGCCGCTGCCGTCGCGATTAGTGGACCAGGTGCACCACCCAACCAACAACAGCCGGTGTACTGAACGCCGGTGATGAGCGAGGCGTTCTGTGTTGGGGTGTCGTAGGGACGGGCGATCAACCGGACGTACTTGCCCTCAATCTTGGTCAGTGCGTAGAACCCATTTGCTGATCCGTAAATGAAGTTGCCTCCGTGGAGCTCGTAGGACCGGGCTCGTTGAAAGATCGCCGTCGTGTAGTACTCCGTGTGCCCAGGAAACATGACCGCTGCGTAGCGACCAATCGTGCTCTGCGGGAGTTGACCAAACTCGACGTCGCTGATCACTTGAATGGGATACGAACGCTGCCAGCCGTATCTGGTCATGGCAGTCATAAATGACTTCGTGTGGGCATAGTCTTGTTCGCGCCCTGCTGTGCCGGGGGCGACGAGGCCGGGTACCTCGTACGGCCCAACCAGGGTCGTCAACTTCGATGTGGGTGTCTCGTAATGCGAGTCCGCATGGCCGTTTCGGTCTGCGTCCATCTGGTTATAGACGCGCCACGTGAGATACGGCATGACCACGAGTGTGGTGCGGGCCGCTGGGTTGGAGAGCGCGCCATCGTGTACGAGCAGCGGTAGTGCACGCCAGCCGTCTGCGCTCCCGGTCGAGACGATCAGGCGATAGAGCCCAGGTGCAAGCTTGCTCGGAAGCGTGTAGTCGTGCGAGCCAGGCGCGAGGTTGACAACGCCACGCGCCTCGGCCGGCGACGTCGCGCTATCCAGCGCAAGACCCACGGATACGGTCTTGGTGTCAGCGACGATGCTGAGTGGCACGCGCTGCCCCGACGTAAAGCTGCCCGTGGACCGAATCCATGCGGAGAGGACCCGCAGGTGCGCAATCACCGGTGTCGGGCTGCACCCACCACCCACGTCACAGACCTTCAATTGGTAGGAACCGTCCGAATATGCATGGCGGCCCGCCATCCCCGTCCACGCCACGCGACCAACGCCAGATTTTGGCACCACGACAGTCGTGCCGCGGTCGAGTACTTTCGATGTCCCCGAAACGCCAAAGACGGTGGCAACGAGCTGGACTCGGCTTCCGGGCCGTGCGTGGACACGGACCCACGCAACATCATTCGCACCATCATGGTCGGGCGAGAACGTGATCGCCCAGCGCGTGCGCGTCTGGCCATCTCCCGGATCCACGGATGGTCCAGCACCGACGACACTCATCGCACTGGCCGTGGTTGCGATTGCCAGCACGCTCAACAGCACCACCATCGTGATCGCTCCACGCAGGCAGACACCTGCGCTTCGTATCCCGGCAAGCCTCATCGACAAATTCTATCCGCCGCACGATCGCCTGCCACACGATCGTGATCGGCAACACCGTGCCGAAGGGACACGAGACATGCTTCCAAACAGGCGAAAGGTATTAGACCGAGCGAACATCAACAAGGTGCCGCAGGGTCACGACGTCCTTGGTGTCACGCGTGTAGAGCGGCAGAGCGTGTGCCATGGCCGTAGCCGCAATCAGGAGATCGAACGCACGCGGGCGTGGGCTCCGCCCATCAATGTGCAAAGCCGTCGCTACTGCGACGTATGCCTCGGCAACTGCAGAGTCGACTGGAAGTTCTTCGAATACCGTTCGAACGCGCTGCAGGTGGATCGTGCGCTTCACACGTTCTATGTCATCGGTGGCCTTGACGATGCCAAAGCCGAGCTCACCGATCGTGATCGCTGAGATCGCGAGCTCTGCGTCGTCTGGCCAGACTGCTCCCGATGGGTCGATCACAACCGAGGTATCGAGCAGCACCTTCACGAATGACGCTCGTACGGATCGTGGAGATCGTGGTCGATACCTTCGGAGACGTCGCGGCGGAAACTCTCGAGGTCGGGCGTCATCGGCGTATCGAACAGCCGCATGAACTCCGCGGCCGGCACAAACCGGCGACGTCCGACAATGCCCGAGAGCCGGGCAACGGGACGCCCATCGACGGTGATCTCGAAGTCTTCGCCGGCCTCAGCACGACGAAGAACGTCGGAGACGTTATTGCGCAGTTCGCGTTGAGGAATCGTGGCCATGCGACTACCGTAGCAGATCTGCTACGCAGCGATACGTACCGATTTCGCGCGCTTTTCATGCAGAATCCGCTGCTTCCTGCCACAATCGCCGTAGCGCTCGCGCCGTCCCTACGCGCGTTCGACGAGAGGACCCCCATGTCGAGTGATGTTGAGTCGAAATTCCACTTCTCAAGAGAGATGGTGAGCGGCGAGATCTACCGCAAGTACGAGAAGGCAATGCGGAAGCACTGGAAGGTCGAAGACCTCGACTTTACGCAGGATGCCCTCGACTGGCAGCGCATCACGCCCGAGCAGCAGAAGGGCCTACTTGGCATCACGATCCGCTTTCTCGCGGGTGAGCAGGCCGTCACGGACGAGCTCGTGCCGATGCTGGCCGCCTCGCACGCGTTGCGCCGTTTCGATTGGACGATGTTCCTCGCAACGTTTCTGCTCGAGGAGGCCAAGCACGCCGAGTTCTTTATGCGCTGGCACGAGGCCGTCGTGGGCATTGTCGATCCGAGCGAGGTCGCTCCGCATTTCTTGACGCGCGGCAAGACGGTCGACCCGACCGGTCGTTTCGAGGTGCGCGACGTCATGCACGAGGCACTGCCGAACTATGGCCGCATCTTGCACGAGGCCTCACTCGGCGGAACGGAGAAGGAGATCGAGCGCGCGTTCGTGCAGTTCTCGGCCGCCTACAACGGGTTCGTCGAGGGTGTCCTGACAATGCCGTCCTACGAGATCGTGATCGACACGACGACGCAGTGGGACGCCTTCCCGACGTTGAAGCAGGGCTTCAAGCTAATCCTGGCGGACGAGGGCCGGCACATCACCTTCGGCACGACGGCGTGTCGGATGCTGATCGAGAAGGACCCCTCGTATGAGGAGGCAGTCCACGAGGTGTTCGATGCCTATCGCGGCAACATCGTTGGTCTCGTCGAGTATCAGAAGGCCGTGCCTGGGCTCGATGTCGGCAAGTACCAGACGATGAAGGTGCGGCACTACCGCAACCGCTGTCGTGAGATGGGCGTCCAGCCCGACGACACGTTGATCGAGCAGATCCTCGACCCCAGCATCGACTTCGTTGTCGGCGTTGAGGCCGGCTGATGGCCCACCAATGGACCTGTGTCGAGGCGGGCTGTGATGAGACGATCACCGCACCCGATACCGACACGATCATCGAACTCGTCCAGGCACACATCGCCGACGTTCACGACAGTTTCGAACTCGAGGACATGATCGAAGCCGTCCTCATCGACGTTCCTGACGCGGAGTAGGTAGGGGACATCACAAACCCCGGTTTGTAGTGTCCCTTCGGTTCGAGTCCGACGCGCCCGGCCAATAATTTCCACATCAGGTACCAACATTTGGTCGGGTAAGGTGTGTCGATGCGCCTTCTCGCTGCAGCCTTGCTTCTCTGTGGGCTTCTAGCACTTTCAGGTTGCACCAACAAGGAAAACAACGTTGCGGAGCCAACAATCCA
>JBAXOM010000107.1:0-6514 GCA_037133215.1 Thermoleophilia bacterium
GTGAGGAGGGACAGTCGAGTGGCGCGTTGAAGGCCGCCGTTGCGGCCCTGATCTGGGGTGGCATCCTGACGTTGGCGGCGCCGGTTGCCGGCGAGGTGGGTGTGATCTGGGGCTTCGTACTCGTGCGCTTGGTGGCGCTCGTGATTGCCCTGCCAATCGGGCTCAAGCTGGGCGTCGTCGGCAAGGCTCGTCTTGACTGGAAGAACGTGGCCGCCTGGGGTATCGGCGACTCGGTTGCCTCGCTGCTCTTTGTCGCGGCTGCCGACCGGGGCCCCGTCGCGGTGGCCGGCGTGCTCGCTGCACAGTTCGCCACCGTTGGTGTGATCGTCGGCATGATCTTCCTCAAGGAACGACTGCATCTGCGCCAGTGGATTGGCATCATCACGGTGCTCCTCGCAATCTCGGCGATCGCTGCCACCGGTGCCGGCTAGCGACATTTTGGGCCCGGGCCCAAAATGTCGCCTCACACCGATTACGCTCTGCGCATGCCTCACGTCACAGTCAACAACGCAGATCTTCACTACCTCCAAGCGGGCTCCGGCGACGACGTTCTGCTGCTCTGCGGGCTTGGCGACGATGTGACCGCGTGGGACGCGCAATTCGGGCCACTCAGTGAGCACTACCGGGTCACGGTGATCGACAATCGCGGCGTCGGGCGCTCGTCGCTACCCGACGGCGAATTTACCGTGCGCGACATGGCCGAGGACGCCGCTGGGGTCTGCTCAGCACTCTGTATCGACAAGGCGCACGTGATGGGATTCTCGATGGGTGGAGCGATCGCACAAGAACTCGCGATTGCACACCCAGAACTGATCTCGAGCCTGGTCATCGTCGGCTCGTGGTGCTACTCCGACCGGCTCTTTCGCACGTTTATCGAGACTGCCGAATGGAGCGCCGGCACCGCCGACGACGAGCGCAAATGGCTGATGGGCTTTCTCGCTTCCACGTACTCGGTCGCCGTCTTCGAAGACGGTCGCGTGGATGCCTTTTGCGAGGCCGCACTCAACAACCCGTACCCTCAGTCGACTGAGGGCTTCCAGCGCACCGCCCGCGCGATCCTCACCCACGACACGCGTGACCGCCTCCCGCAGATCACCGCACCGACCCTCGTTCTCTACGGCGAAGAAGACGTGATTTGTCCGCCACGCCACTCACGCCAGATCGCAGCGCTGATCCCGGGTGCAGAGCTGCTCGGTGTGCCCGCACAGGCGCACCAGCCCTTCCAAGAGGGGCCGGCGGACTTCAACCAGATCGTCCTCGACTTTTGGGCGAACTGTTAGTCGGCGTTAACAGGCGACATTTTGGGCCCGGGCCCAAAATGTCGCCTCACAACGATTAGCAGCAGTCGCAGCCCATGCCGTGCCAATCGCGCATGTGGTTGCGCACGCGATCGGGGATCACCTCGGCCGGGTAGTACTTCTTATAGAAGTCGAGGTCGAGGTGCTGCGCCTGGTACCAGACGGTCATCATCATCGGATCGATCGTCGCCGGGAAGCGACCATACGTATTCCAGATGTAGTTGCACATCGTCTTGGTGGCGGCAATCGCCTCGTCCGATGGGTGCGGCATCTGCTCGATGGCCTGACGGTTCGTCCACGGGATGGCGCGCGTCTTATCGGTGAAGAGACCCTTCTTGCCCCAACGAATATCGACAACGCTATCGACGGCCTTGTCCATGTTCTTCTGGAACGGCGGCATCGCAGCCTCGAAGACACCCTTAAGGCCAACTGGCACGGACTCGCCCGCGCCGAGCGGGGCATCGTCCGGGATCTTGAGCATCTCGAAGCCGAGCGAACCACACGGACCCTTGCCACCAATCTCGTGCCAATACTGCTCGCCACCCATCGTGACGCGACCCTTGCCACCGTTGAATGGGTGACCGCCAAGGCCCATGGCCTGCGTGGCGTGCATCAGGTTGCCGACCATCAGACCCTGCTCGACGCCATTGGCATCGACCATCTGCCAGCGCTCGAACTCCCAGAAGTCCACGGCATGCGCAGGGTCGAGAAGGCCCGACTTGACGTACTCGCGCAGCGGATCGCCACCGAGATGCGGATCGACGAGGTAGTAGCCGTGCGGCCGATCGAAGTAGAGCAACATCGCGGAAATGCACTGTCGCGTGATGTCCGTGATCGGCATAAACATCGACGTGCCCTGTGCATTCGGGATGCGATGGTTGAAGGCGAACAGGTTCGGACGATCGCGTGGAACCAAGAGCCGCTTGTCGGCCAGTTTGACGGCCTGCCGATACAACTCGTTCGGCGCGTTCTCGTCGGCGAGCTGGTTGTGCTTCTTTGGGCGCACGTCGCGCTGCGGCAGCGCGAAGACGCCATCATCGTTGGTCCAGAACAACTCGACGTTGTGGTTCGCAAGCGGCGAGGGGTACGTGCGGCCGGTAAACGAGCCGATCTTGTCGCCACTCGTCGAATCGCCATCGTCGTCGAGGAAGGGCCACTCCTCCGTCGCGAGACCCGAGATGCCCGTCGCGGCGGCGACGAGGATTGCCTCCTCCTCGAACGCGAGCGGTACTGGCTCTTTATCGGATTTGAAGCCCAGCGGCCCAGTCAGCTCGGCGCCAAGCGCAAAGCGACGCGAGCGGCGCGTAAAGATTGATTCGAGCACCGGAAACGCCCGTGCCTGCGCGAGTGCGCCAGGGTGCACGGTCGGCCGCGGAACCAGCTTGCGGCGGCGCTCCGGCGTAACCTTCGCCGACTTGAACTTCGGTGTGGCGTTGCCAGCTGCCTTGACGCGTGGCTTAGCAACCGCCGGCTTCGCCTTCGGTGCAACTTTCGTTGCGACCTTCGGTGTGGCTTTCGGTGCGGCTTTCGCTACACGCTTCTTCGGCTTTTCAATTGCGGCCATGGTGGCTCCTAGTCAGACGATCTTGAGGTAGCGGTCGTAATCCCACTGGGTGACGGTCGTGATGAACGTGTTCCACTCGGACATCGAGATCACGGAGAGATCGTTGACGGCATCGCTGCCGAGGATCTCGGTGATGACGGTGTCGGCCGCGAGCGCCTTGACCGAATCAACCAGCGTGGTGGGCAACGGCACACCGATCTCGTAGAGGTTGCCGGTCATGTACTCGCCCGGGTCGGACTTGTTTTCGATACCCGCGCAGACGGCGGCGAGCATGCCGGCGATCGCCCAGTACGGGTTGGCGTCGGAGGCGCCGGTCCGCAGCTCGACACGGGTCGCCGAAGGCGATTCGATCAGCGACCGAATCGCGCAGGTGCGATTGTCGCGACCCCACGTCGCCGTGGTCGGGGCGAAGCTGCCAGCCTCGAAGCGCCTGTACGAGTTGACCGTTGGTGCTCCAGGCAGGGTGATGCCGGCGAGGTGATCCATCATTCCACCTATCGCCCAACGCGCCGGTTCGGACTCAGAGCCATCGACGGGAGCGAAGACGGGTTTGCCGTCCTTCCAGAGCGATACGTGTAGATGCATCGAGCAACCCGAAACAAGGTTGAACGGCTTCGCCATGAAGGTCGCAACCATGCCGTTGCGCCGCGCAACCTCGCGAATGCCGTACTTCATGCGGAAGGCCTGGTCGGCAGCCCAGATCGGATCGCCATGGTTGAGGTTGACCTCGCACTGGGCAGGGCCGTACTCGATGTTCGAGCCTTCGATCTCGACGAAGCCGTTGAGGCCTCCAAGCAGTTCGCTGAAGGTGGGCTCGAGTTCGTTGGCTTTGGCGAGCGAGTAGCACTGGATGCCGTCGGTCTGCGATACGGCGGCATCGTCGACGAGATAGAACTCGATTTCCGCTCCGATCGACGCGGTATAGCCGAGTCCTGCGAGACGATCAACAACGCGGCTTAAGACGCTGCGAGGCGCGGTCCGAACGAGCTCGCCGTGGTGGTCTTTGAGGTCGCCGGTGACCAAGGCGACGCCATCGCGCCAGGGTAGGCGGCGTGCCGTTATGAGATCGGGGATCAGAAAAAAGTCGGGGTAGCCGGTCTCCCAGCCGCTGATCTTGCAGCCGTCGAGGACATCGCCAGCGTAGTTCCACGTGAGAGAGGCGTCGGCGAAGGCAATACCTTTTTCGAGGCGACCCAAAAAGACGTCGGCGGGGATGCGCTTGCCACGCGGGTAGCCCTGGTGGTCTGCCCAGGCCATCTCGACCTCGACGATCTCACCCTTTTCGATTGCCTTCAGAAGATCAAAATCACCTGCGCCCATCGCTCGGGCCTCCTCTCGTTGAGCCCACTCCCGGGGGACGGACAGCGGTCAGCAGAATAGCCATTTTTAGCTGTTGATGACCCGGACGGGCATCGTCTTGAGGCCATTCGCGAAATTTGTGCGCAGGCGCGTGGTCGGTCCAGCCGATTCGAGGCGCAGCCCGCGATCGAGCACGGTCGTAAAGAGCGTCTCGATTTGCATGCGTGCCATGAACGCACCGAGGCAGTAGTGCGGACCGCCGCCACCAAAGACAACCTGCGCGGACGAGTCGCGTGTGATGTCGAACCGCTCGGGCTCGTCGAAGACCTCTTCGTCGAAGTTAGCGCTCGTGTAGTACATGACGACCTTGTCGCCCTTCTTGATCTGCGCCCCACGCATCTCGACGTCTTCCATCGCGGTTCGTCGGAAGCAGTAAATCGGTGTGGCCCAGCGCAGGATCTCCTCGATCGCGCCCTTCATCAGCGAGCGGTCACGATTGAGCAGGTCGAGCTGGTCGGGATTGTCCATGAAGGCCTGCATGCCACTGGCAAGCGAGTTACGGGTCGTCTCGTTGCCGGCAAAGACCAGCAGTTGGCAAAAGTTGACGAGCTCCGAGTCGGTCAGGCGGTCGCCTTCCCACTCGGCCTGCACGAGCCGTGTGATGAGGTCGTCCCTGGGCTCCACTCGGCGCGCCTCGCAGAGATCGCGCGCGTAATCGAACAGGTCGAGCGCGGCTGGGCTGCGAAATGGCAGGTGGTGAGGCTCGAAACCGCGGGCTCGCGCGCGCTCGTACGCCTCTGGTGGTGGCGCGAGGTCGGGGTCGTCGATCGCAACGAGCTGGTTCGCGAGCTTGGCGAGGTAGTTGGCGTCGGCGTCCGGCGCGCCAAAGACCTTCACGAAGACGCGGATCGGCATCATCTCGCAGACGTCTTTGACCCAGTCGAACTCGCCCTTGGCGAGGCAGGCATCCAACAGGCTGTCGGCGACTGGCTGGGCGTACGCCCGATAGGCCTCGACCGTCTTAGGGGTAAAGAGCGGACTGACGATCCGGCGAAGCCGCGTGTGCTCCGGCGGATCCGTCTCGATCATCGAGCGGCGGATCTCCATCGACTCGGCGTCGATCTCTTCGTAGTAGATGAAGCGCTCGGCGGAGGAGAAGCGCGTGGCGTCTTTCGAGATGGCGACGACATCGGCGTGCTTGGTGATCGCCCAGAAGCCGGGGTCGGGCGCGGTCTCGGGGTGCCAGTGCACGGGGTCGTGCTCGCGCAAAAGGCGGAACGACTCGTAGGGCACGCCCTGCTCGTAGACCTCAACACTCTTGATGTCGATCGCCGAAAGATCCAGTATTTCCTGCATACGGTTCCACTTCCTCCGAGAAAAACTCTACCGATTAGAGATAACCCGCGTAAAAACTCGTAAAAATCGCGGGTTTTTTTGGCTCATGTAACGAATATGGCGCTGTAAGCAGGGTTGCAATCTCGGATCCCGAACCGGTACGCTGACGCTTGTCCTGCAGTCGGATTATCCGGCCGAGGAGGGGACAAAGAGAAGGAGATAGGAACGTGGCTATGGACTCTGGGGGGACTCCCCCCGCCGTCGACATCGTAAATCCGATGACCGGCGAACATCATTTGGCGAAGGGCGCCTTGGGTATGCGGCAGGTGCTCTTCTGCTGCGTCACCGGTTCGGCACCAATCGCGGCCATGCTCTTCAATGGTCCTGTCGGCATTCTGGGTGTGGGCTGGGCCGTTCCGGCCGCTTTCATACTCGCCACAATCGTGTTGACGATCTTCTCGGTGGGCTACATCGAGATGGCACGCCGCGTCAGCAGTGCTGGCGGCTTCTACTCGTTTATTGCTCACGCGTTCGGCAGCGTGATGGGCATGGGTACTGCGGTCATGTTGGCGATTTGTTATCTCGTCTTCTCTGCCTCAGTGGCGGGTGTGACGTCGTACTTCGCCGTCTCAACTCTCAATGAATGGCTTGGCTGGAACGTTCCAGTCTGGGTGTTCCTGTTCGGCACCGTCATCCTGATGGCTAGCTTTACGTTCTTCCACATTGAAGTCACAACCCGCATTCTCGGCGTCGCGCTGGTCTGCGAGTTGATTGCACTGCTCGTCTTTGGCGTGGCAGTGATCGTCCATGGTGGTGGCCCTGACGGGTTCGCTATGAAGTCGCTCAACCCGGTTGAGGTCTTCCAGACCAACAACATGGCTGTGCTTGGCGCAGGTGCTGTTGGTATTGGCCTGTTCGCCGCCTTCTGGTCCTGGACCGGCTTCGAGATGGCCCCGAACTACGCTGAGGAGGCGCGCGAGCCCAAGAAGGTTATGGCTCCCGCCATGTACGCCTCGGT
>JBAXOM010000108.1:0-6507 GCA_037133215.1 Thermoleophilia bacterium
ACGCGGAAGAACACATCGAACGACATCTGATCGGCCTCTTCCACCATCACATACTGCACACGTCCGCGCAGCCGCCCGGGTTTACCCGGCCCACAGAACGGACTGCCTCGAGACCCGGCGCACAGAACGCGCAGCACAGAACGACGCCATTCAGGTGCCGTCGAGGCGACACATATCGGCGCATCCGCGCTCCGAACGTTTGGTCTACTGCGTGCCGTGATAGCGAGTTGAGGATGAATCGAACCGGACAAGATTCATCGGGCGAGGTCTCATGGTGCCTGATCGTCGCCGGGAACGCACGGAACGTCGGCAACGCTGCAGGTTCAGCGCTGAACCATCAGGAGAAGTGGTCGAGCTATTTCGTCGTCGCGGTCAGGCGGCTGTGCGTCACCCTCATCTGCGCGGCGGTCAGACATCGCGCGTGCGCAGCGAGAACGCTGACGCTGCGAGTCCGATGACGACCCACGCGAGGAGCACTGTGAACCCGGTCCAGGTGCTGAGGGTGTATGGGAGGTGCAGGCTGGAGACGAAGCTGCGGCCGGCTTCGCTGGGAAAGTATTGGGCTATGTCTTTGCCCCAGTTGCCGAGCACGTTCCCGAAGATCCCGGGTAGGACGAGGATGATCGCGAAGTAGGTGACGAGTGCACCAGGGGTGTTGCGGACAAGCCATCCGCAGGATGCGCCGATGACGCCGATGCACACCAGATAGAGGCCGGTGCCCAGGACAAGGCGGAGGACGCCGGGGTCGCTGAGGGAGTAGCTGCTGCGGGTGCGGCTGATGATGCCTTGGCCGGCGACGAACGCGATCACGCAGCTGGGGATGATTGTGATGGATGTGATGGTGACGAAGACGACGAATTTGGCGAGGAGCACCGGGATCCGTCGTGGCACTGCGGCCATGGTGGAGCGGATCATGCCGGTGCTGTACTCGGCGGACACGAACAGCACACCGAGCGAGCCGAGGAGGAGTTGGCCGAGGTAGTAGCCCTGCAATACGGCTGACGCAACGATGTCTTCGGGGTCGAGCGATGGACTGATCCGGCGAGTGTTCCAGCCGACAATCATGCCGATTGCGACCATGCCGATTGCGGCACCGGCGAGCATGGATGCGCTCGAGCGAAGGGTGCGGAACTTGACCCATTCCGACGCGATAGCGCTATGCAACGTCACGGGTTGTGACTCGACGGCGCGGTGACGCATCGGTGGGGTGGCTGGGGCCGTGACGCTCATTGCTGGTCCCGGTCGCTGGTGGTGTGGGTGTGGAAGTCGACGGCTTGTTCGGTGAGCACCATGTACGCCTCTTCGAGCGAGCCGGCCCGAGTGGCGAGT
Organism: Thermoleophilia bacterium; assembly: GCA_037133215.1. GTDB lineage: Bacteria > Actinomycetota > Thermoleophilia > Gaiellales > F1-60-MAGs149 > F1-60-MAGs149. The sequence continues at coordinate 1,330 of JBAXOM010000108.1, forward strand.
TCGAACAATGTGATCTGCGCGGCCGCTGCGGCGATGCCGATGTCGTCGCTGCTCAGGCCTTGGAGCTCCAAGGTCCCCTCATCGACCATGTCGATCACGGTCGCGTGTGGACGCAGGATGTCGGCGAGGCGACCGGCTTCGGGTGAGCGCACGCGTACCACGCTCGCTCCGGCACTGGCACTGGCAATGAAATCGGCCATCGACTCATCCCGCAACAGCCGACCGCGACCGATAACGATCACGTGGTCAGCGGTGAGTGCCATTTCGCTCATCAGGTGCGACGACAAGAACACGGTACGCCCCTCGTCGGCGAACCCGCGCAGCAGATTGCGGATCCAGCGAACACCATCGGGATCGAGACCGTTGACCGGTTCGTCGAGGATGAGCACGTCCGGATCCGCGAGCAACGCCGATGCGATGCCGAGGCGTTGACCCATCCCCAACGAGAACGCACCAACTCGCTTGGCTGCGACGTCGGACAAGCCGACCATGTCGATCACTTCGTCGACTCGGTCGGCTCCGATTCCCGCAGTCGCCGCCATGGCGAGGAGGTGGTTGCGTGCGGAGCGCCCCGGGTGTACACCACGTGCCTCCAGCAACGCGCCGACCTCCTGTAGTGGTCGTGTGTGCTCGGCGAACGGGCGACCATTCACGGTGATCGTGCCCTTCGTCGGGGCGTCGAGACCGAGGATCATCCGCATCGTGGTTGACTTGCCAGCGCCATTTGGCCCGAGGAACCCAGTCACCACCCCGGGCTGGACGATGAATGACAGATCGTCAACGGCGACCTTGTCGCCATAGCGCTTCGTCACATGCTGCGCCTCGATCACAACAGCACCGTACCGATCGATCGGGAGCGATGCGCGGTCGAGGAAGTGGTTTAGGGGGGTCCCTTGGTCGCTGCCGAGCGGATTACTCAGAGTTTACCGTTGGTGCCGCGGCCGGGTGTCGGGTCTCCCTCATAATAGGCGGGTTCCCGATACTGGAGGTTTGCTTGTGAGTGTCCACTCGTCGATGTTGCATCCGTCGCCTGAATTGCGCGCGAAGCTGAGCAAGGTCCCTGAGGTGTCGTTGTACTTCTGGGTGATCAAGGTGCTGTGTACGACGGTGGGTGAAACGTTCGCTGACTTCATCAACGGCAAGCTCGGCGACAACCTGACAAAGACGACTGCGCTGATGGGCGCTTTGCTGATCGTCGCGCTGGTGGTGCAGTTCCGTGTTCCCGAGTACATCCCTGCGGTGTATTGGGTTGCGGTGGTGTTGATCAGCGTGGTCGGCACGCTGATCACGGACAATATGGTCGAGCACTTCAATGTGACGCTCACGACGAGCACGATCGTGTTCGCGATCTTGATGGTTGCTTCGTTCTCTGTCTGGTACATCAGTGAGCGGACGTTGTCGATCCATTCGATCCATAGCCACAAGCGTGAGGCGTTCTATTGGACCTCGATCCTGTTCACCTTCGCTTTGGGTACCGCTGCCGGCGACCTGATCGGCGAGCAGTACAGCCTCGGCTATTTCAAGTCGGTGCTGTTGTACGCGGCGATCATCGCGATCATCGCGATTGCGCATCTGAAGTTCAAGTTGAACGCGATCTTTGCCTTCTGGGCTGCATACGTGATCACGAGGCCGTTAGGCGCATCAATTGGTGATCTCTTGTCGCAGCCGCGCACGGTGAGCCCGGACGATCCGACGGCGCAGAAGGGCCTCGGTCTTGGGACCACGGTGACGAGCCTGATCTTCCTTGTCGCCATCGCTGTGGTGGTGGTCATCATGACCCAACAACAGAAGCGTCACCCGGTCCTGATCGACGACGCCGCGTAGCGCGGATGACCTTCGGACTATCGATGGTTCAATGGTGAGATGTTGAGTTCGTCCTCGCCGACACGGCGGCGAGTCGTGTTGGTCGAGGACGACGAATCTGTCGGTGCCGCCACCGTCGAGGCGCTGTCGACGGCCGGCTACATCGTCGAGTGGTGCCACACAGGCGAGGAAGCCACCACAGTGCTGAACTCGACAACGCCGGACCTGGTGCTGCTCGACGCAGGGTTGCCCGACATCGACGGGTTCGCATTGTGCCGCTGGCTGCGCGACCGCGACCACGAGCTTCCGATCGTGCTGGTCACTGCCCGTGACGCCGAGATCGACATCGTCGTTGGTCTCGACGCCGGTGCGAGCGACTACGTCACCAAGCCGTTCTCCATGAACGTGCTGCTTGCCAGAGTTCGTGCTCACCTGCGTCCGCTTGATCACCTCGACCCGCTGCAACGTCTCATGCTGGGTCGCCTCATGGTTGACCCCTCGGCTTACACCGTGGAAGTCGATGGTGAAGCGGTGCCGCTGCGACCACGCGAGTTCGAACTGCTGCTGCTGCTCGTACGCGAGGCAGACAAAGTGGTGTCACGGGAACGGCTGTTGGCCGAGGTGTGGGACCTCCATTGGGAGAGTTCCACCAAGACGCTGGACATGCATGTGCTTGGATTACGTCGCAAGCTCGGTGATGCAATCGAGATCACAGCGGTGCGCGGTGTCGGCTTCCGGTTGGCCGTCGCATGAGACGTCGAATCGTCGAGGCGATCGTCGGGGTCGCTGCGTTGCTCCTGCTCGCGTTGGGTATCCCGCTCGCGATCGCTGTCGATCGTTCAGTTCTCGCGTCCGAAGTCGTGGAGCTACAAGCGACCGCCGCGCGCACACTGGCCGAGATCGCCCTCCCGATCGACCCCCAGCAGCTGCAGCGGACCCACGCCGAAACCGATTCCCCACCTCCGTTCGACGTCTATGACGCAGGCGGCAACTTGGTGTTCGGGCAAGGGCCCTCCACGGCTGACGACGCCACTCGACGGGCGCTCGACGGCGAAACCGTGTCGACAACCAACGGGCGCATCGTCGTCATCACCCCGATCATCGACCACACCACGGAACGAATAGCAGGCGCGCTCCGTCTCACCGAGTCGCTGTCAGGAGCGAATCGGCGAGTTCGGTTCGCCCTGCTGATCATGGCCGCGAGTGGGCTTGTCGCATTAGGACTCGGATGGCTGGTGGCCAACCGGTTGGCGCGACGGTTGACACAACCACTCGCCGACCTTGCCGCGGCCGCCGCAACGACAGGTGATGGCGGTCCGGTCGTCACGACTTCGGTCACCGGTGTCGCGGAGATCGACACACTCACCGAAGCGCTCGACGCCAACGCGCGACGGGTCAGCGACGCGCTCGCACGCGAACGCCGGTTCAGCGCAGACGTCTCGCACCAATTGCGGACACCCCTCACCGCAATCCGGTTGCGGGTCGACGCAGCGCGGGCCAACGACGACACGAGCCAACTCGTCGGCGTACTCGAGGATCTGGGTCGCATCGAGAGCACAGTCGATCACCTCCTCGCTTTCGCTCGCGACGACATGCAACCTCGAGCGTCCGTGCGTCTCGACGAACTCGCCACCACGGCCGCTTCCCGATGGCGAGATCGCTTCCTCGCCGCCAAGCGCCCGCTCTCACTGCGAGTCGGTCCAGGCCTCAGCGCGACTGGCACCGCGGCGTCGGTCAGCCAGGTGCTCGATGTGCTCCTCGAGAACGCCATACGACATGGCCGCGGAGCCGTCACGGTCGCAACACGACGCATACCCGGAGGCGCAGCAGTCGACGTCGCGGACGAAGGCGACGCACTCGACCCAACGTCGAGCGAACGGATCTTTCGGCGTGGCGAGGGCACAGGCACCGGCATCGGCCTGGCATTGGCCCGATCGCTCGTCGAAGCCGACGGCGGGCGTCTGGTGCTGTCCCACCAGAACCCAACCACCTTCTCGCTCATTCTCCTCGACCGCGACGACGACACGCCGGTGGCCCAACTCTGAGGTTCGACGGGATTGTCGGCATCAACGGCGAACCAACGGAGGTGCCTCCGGGCGCGTTCTCCCGCCGGGTCCGTGGCGCTGCAGCACAATGTCAACTGTCGGGTTATCTCCGGTGTTGGAGATCATGACTCGTCCGCGCATTGCCTCGACCAGCCGACGTGGGAGCAGAAAACCGTACCCGTGGAGCGGGTCTGTCAGTTTTTCACCTAGGCGCCGTTCAGGGACACAGAACGCGCAGCGCATATTCGAATCCCTGACCTGCACCGCGATGCGCCCCGATCGGCGCCTCTGCGTCTGAGCCGGAACTGCGCAAGTTCCACCCGTCTGGAGTAGTCGACGGCCCCGGAGGGTCGGCGATTTCTACGAATTCAAAGTACCGAGTTGTGCTCATCCCTCACAGTGCTCGGAGAAGTTCGAGGTGGGGTGCGCGGGCGCTTCGGATCGTTGCGATCGCTGCGATTGCGGTTGCCCCGATGGTGATTGCGAGGATGGTGCCGAGGTAGGGCCACGGGACGGCGAGTGCTTCGGGGGCTGGGTCGAATACTCCGTGGAGGACTTTGACCAACATGGTGGACAGTGCCCACGCTGTTGCCGTGCCGGTGACGAGTCCGGCAATGGTGATGGCCCCGGCTTCGGCCCACACGAACGCTCCGAGTTGGCTGCGGTTGGCGCCGAGTGCGGTGGCGATGGCGAACGTCCGCCGTCGTTCGGCGAGACCGAGCCACAGAGTCAATCCAGTTGCGGCAGCGGCGAGAGCGAGGGCGAATCCGAGTTCGACTTGGGTGAGGCCGTGGAGGTCGACCGCAGTGAGGCTGGATCCGACGAGGGTGCGGCTGCTGGCGAGGTCGGTGACGGTGGCGGTGGTGCCGATGTGTTTGCGGATCGTGTCAGCAACGGTGGTGATGTTGTTGCCGCCGGTGTCTACGAGGAACACTCCGACGGTGTCGCTGCCGGTCATCTTGGCGATGTAGCTGGCGTTGGCCAACAGGAAACTGTCGTGTGGTGCGGTGGGGAATTCCTTGGCGACGCCGACGTAGTGGAACGGGACATCGACGTACTGCTTGGTTTTGCCGTTCTGGAGTCGCAATGTGATCGCGTCGCCGGGGAGCAGTTGGAAGTCGTGGACGGTTTCGGCCGACACCAGCAGGCCGTCGGGTGTGCTGCCCAGGGTGGTCATGAGTTCGTTGGCGGTGCCTCCTTGGAAGTAGCCGTTCTGCAGGCGACCGGCCTTGACGATGGTCGGGGTGTTGACGCCGTAGAGGTCTTGGAGATCGGCGCCGCGTGCACCGGATCTGGTGAAGCGCCAGTTCCGAGCTGAGCGACCAAACCA
>JBAXOM010000109.1:0-6451 GCA_037133215.1 Thermoleophilia bacterium
GTCTTCATTCCGCTGATGCTCGAGACCTCTGGTATCCCCTTCCCCGGCGAAACAATTTTGCTGCTGGCCGCAGCTGCCTCGTCGCACGGTGCTCTCAACCCGTGGCTCGTTGCGTTGACCGCGTCGGTCGCCGCCATCGTTGGCGACAACATTGGTTACTGCATCGGGCGTTATGGCGGCCGCCGCCTCGTCACGCGCCTGAGCCGCTTCGAGCACGTGCAGACCGGCGTCGCCTGGGCGGAGCGCTTCTTTGAGAAGCACGGTGGCAAAGCGGTGTTTCTTGCCCGCTGGACCGCGGGCCTGCGCGTGTTCGGCTCGTGGATCGCCGGCATGAGCCACATGCCGTGGAAGCGTTTCGTGCTCTGGAACGCACTCGGCGGCATCACCTGGGCCTGCACGATCACTGCAGTTGGCTACACGTTTGGCCGCTCCCTCCAACGTGTCGAGTCGCTGATCGGAACGGCCGGCGCGGTCGCGTTCGCAATCGTCGTGGTTGTCACGGTCAGCCTCGCAGTTCGCTGGTTCCACCGACGCCAAAAGGTGCGCGCCGAGGCACTAATCGCGAAGCAGCCTCCGGATAACCTCGTCGACTAAAGCGCGACGACGACGCGGCCGGGCGCCGACTCGACGACGCGCGGCGCCGACGACAGCGTGTCGACCTGTGCACAGCGCATGACGTCGGGTTCGTGGCCCGTGCCGTCGAGATCACGCGCGCTTTGGCTGTCCTCGAGGGCAGCGAGAGCGAGTGGGTAGGCATTGGCAATCGCGATTGCTGTGCGAGCACCGTCAGTCGGGAAGGCGTCGGGTAGGGCGTGCAGGATGCGCTGCATCAGTACCCCGGCCACGTAGGCATCGTCGAGCGCGACCTCGCCGCGCACGCCCGCACAGCGCACCACGATCGTGCCGTCGGCCGGCACCGCGGCCAGCGCCGCATCGACCAACGCCTGGGCATTGACGAGCGCACCGACCAGCACCGTCGTCGACTCGTCGACGGACTGCAGAATCGCGCGTGTTCCGTTCGTGGTCGTGAGAACGAGGCGGTCGCCCTTGCGCTCGGCGTACTCCGCGGGGGAGTTACCGAGGTCGAAGCCCTCGATCAGAACGCCGTGCCGCTCGCCGCCCAGCAGCACACCGTCGGCGCGCTCGCCATAGGCGTCCTCGATTTCCCCCACGCACGTGACCGAGGCATAACCCGTGTCGAGGGCGTGCGAGATCGTCGTGGTGGCGCGGATGCAATCGACCACGATCGCAACGTCGGCAGGTGCTGGATCGCGCGGGTCGAGTGCGACGTGGAGGGTGATTGCCACTGGCCCTACCGATCCTTGAAGGTCGAATCGAGTGCAGCCTGCGCTGCCGCAAGTCGCGCGATCGGGACGCGGAACGGCGAGCAGGAGACGTAATCCACACCGACATGATGGAAGAAGCCGACGCTGGCCGGATCGCCGCCGTGCTCACCGCAGACGCCAAGCTTGATGTTCGGCTTGGCCTTGCGTCCGAGCTCGCAGCCCATCCGCACCACCGCACCCACACCATCGACGTCGAGGGTCTGGAACGGATTGGCTTCGATCACGCCGTCCTCGAGGTACTGCTGGAGGAACTTGCCCTCAGCATCGTCGCGCGAGAGACCAAGCACCATCTGGGTGAGATCGTTGGTACCGAAGGAGAAGAAGTCGCCATGCTCGGCGATCTGATCGGCCACGAACGCAGCGCGTGGCAGCTCGATCATCGTGCCGATCTGGATCGGGAACTCAACGCCCGCCGCCACGCACTCCTCGCTCGCCACCTCTTCAACCAACTCGCGCATGCGACGAAGCTCTTCGGCAAAGCCAACGAGTGGAATCATGATCTCCGGGCGCGGGTCGCCACCGGCGGCCTTGACGGCGATCGCTGCGCGCACAATCGCCCGAGCCTGCATCTCGTAGATCTCGGGGAACAGGAGCCCCAGCCGGCAGCCGCGCGTGCCAAGCATCGGGTTCGACTCGGTCAATTCTTTGACGCGGGACAAGAGTGCCTCAGCAGCCTTCAGATTGCCCGCCGCACCATGCTCTCGGATGCGTTCGACGTCGACCGACGCATCGAGCAGCGACGGGAGAAACTCGTGCAGCGGCGGATCGAGCAGGCGGATCGTGACGGGGAGCCCGTCCATGGCGCGCAGGATCCCCTCGAAGTCGCCTTGCTGCATCGGCGCAAGCTCGTCCAGCGCGGCCAGGCGCTCGTCCTCGTCACGCGCAAGAATCATGCGACGCACGGCCGGGAGCCGCTGCTCGCTCATGAACATGTGCTCGGTGCGACACAGGCCGATTCCCTCGGCGCCGAAGCCTCGGGCGCGCTCGGCGTCCTCGGGTGTGTCGGCATTCGCGCGTACGCGCAGCGTGCGGATCTCGTCGGCCCAACCGGTCAGACGCTCGAAGTACTCGTCAAAGCGCGGCGGTACGAGCGGCAGCGCGCCGGCGAAGACCTCGCCCGTCGTGCCATCCATCGTGATTGTGTCGCCTTCGTTGAGCGTGCGGCCACCAATCGTGATCGTTCGATTCTGCACATCGATCTGGAGGCCGTCAATGCCGGCTACACAGGGCTTACCCATCCCGCGCGCGACGACTGCGGCGTGAGAGGTCATGCCACCGTGGGCAGTCACGACGCCCTGAGCGACGATCACGCCGTGGATGTCGTCGGGCGTCGTCTCCCACCGTACGAGGATGACGGGCGTACCGGCCTTGCCTCGTCGCTCGGCGGTATCCGCATCGAGCACGATCTCGCCGACGCCCGCACCAGGCGAGGCATTGAGCCCCGAGGCCAGCAGGTCGCCAGCCGCAGTGGGATCGATCGTTGGGTGGAGCAACTGGTCGAGTTGCTTGGGATCAATGCGCTGCACGGCCTGCTCGCGGGTGATCACGCCCTCTTCGACCATGTCGCACGCCACGCGCACGCCGGCCGCCGCCGTGCGCTTGCCGTTGCGCGTCTGGAGCAGGTAGAGCGTGCCCTGTTCGATCGTAAACTCGATGTCCTGCATGTCGCCGTAGTGCGCCTCGAGGCGCGCCATGGTGGCGATGAGTTCGGCGTAGGCTTCGGGCAGCTCGCTCTCGAGCTCGGGCAGCTGGCGTGGCGTGCGAATACCTGCGACGACGTCCTCGCCCTGCGCGTTGATCAAGAACTCGCCGTACAGCTCGTTGACGCCGGTCGCAGGGTTGCGTGTGAAGCAGACGCCTGTGCCTGACGTTTCGCCGAGGTTGCCAAAGACCATCTGCATGATGTTGACGGCTGTGCCGAGGTCGTCGGGAATGTCGTTGGCGCGGCGATAGACCGCTGCACGCGGGTTTTGCCACGACGCAAAGACGGCGTCAATCGCGAGGCGCAGCTGCTCTCGCGGGTCGTCACCGAACGCGTCTGGGCCGGCGAACGCTGCCGTGATCTCCTTGAACGTACCGACGAGCTCCTCGAGATCTTCTGCGGTCAGGTCCGTGTCGTTCTTGACGCTGCGCTCGCGCTTGAGCATCGAGAGCGCATGCTCGAAATCGTCGGATGGCACGCCGAGCACGACCTCGCCGAACATCTGCACAAAGCGGCGGTACGAGTCCCAGGCGAAGCGCGGATTGCCACTCTCGAGCGCCAGACCACGCACGGCTGCGTCGTTGAGTCCTAGGTTGAGGATCGTGTCCATCATGCCCGGCATGGAAAAGACGGCGCCCGAACGCACGCTGACCAAGAGCGGCTTCTCGGGATCGCCAAGGCGTCGGCCGGTGCGCTGCTCGAGTGCCTCGAGACGTTCGAGAACACCAGTCCAGAGACCATCAGGCCAGGCACCTTCGGCCCTCATTGCGTCAACGCAGGCCTCGGTGGTGACGGTAAACCCGTCGGGCACAGGAACGCCGATGCGCTGCATCTCTGCGACGTTGGCTCCCTTGCCTCCGAGCAGGTTCCGCATCTCGGCGGATCCCTCAGATTGGTCGTAGACATACTGCTTCATGCGCTGCGCCTCCAGCGAGGTCGATGGCTGCAGCCTAGTCAAGACTGTCCCGGTGCCCCGCTGATTCGCCACCACCCCATGGGATAAAAAATGGCGCCAGTGCGCCCCATCGGCAACACTGTTGAAAACCTTGGGAGGCACGATGCGGATCGTCAGCAACGGAACGACAGCAGAGATCTACGGTGGTCGCTTTACCGGCACCGTCCATCTTGAGATGCTCAACGAGGCCGAGACCGAGGGCCGCCCGGATATCGCCCGCGTCTCGTTTGCCGATGGCGCCGCGACGTTCTGGCACTCGCATCCCGGCGGGCAGAAGCTGTTGATCGTCGACGGAGTCGGCCGCGTGGGCACCGTGGACGGCGAGACCGAACTGCTGCCGGGCACCTTTATCGACGCCCCAGCGGACGAGCGTCACTACCACGGTGCCGCAGTCGGGCACGACTGCACCGTGCTGGCGATCACCTGGGGCACCACGGTCTGGGAAGACCTTGCCCCGTGAGTCACGCTGCCGAATTTGTGATCGTTGGCGGCGGCACGGCCGGCCCCGTGTTGGCCGCACGATTGGCTGAGGCTGGCCGAGAGGTTCTGCTCGTCGAAGCAGGTCCAGACTACGGCCCACACGGCACGCCGGGCTGGCCCGCCGACCTGGTGGACGCCACGACGCTCGCGCTTTCGCACGACTGGGGCTACACCGGCGGCGATGGACGCTGGAGCTTCGAACGCGCTCGTGTGATCGGTGGTTGCTCCGCTCATAACGGTGCCATCGCAGCAGTGGGGCATCGCGCCGACTACGACGCCTGGGGCTTGCCGGGTTGGACCGCAGACGATGTTGCGCCGATCTTTGTCGATGTGGTCGAGACGATGCGCGTACGTACCTACACCGAGGCGGAGGCGGTGCCGTTCCATCGCCACTGTCTCGCCGCGACGCGTGCACTCGGTTGGAAGATGACCTCCGACCTTTGCGACTTGGATGGCAACGACGGCTTTGGTCTCGAGACGGTCAACGTTGTTGGCCGGACGCGTTGGAATGCTGCCTTCGCCTACCTCGATCCGGTGCGGCACCTGCCAAATCTGACGATTGTCGATCGTACCCTCGTTGATCGTTTTGAGGAGACCCCGACGGGTGTCACGGTGCACGCCGTTCGCGACGGCCAGCCCGTCACGCTCGAGGCTGGCACGCTCGTTTTGGCTGCGGGCGTCTACGGCACACCGCTGATCTTGCAGCGCTCGGGCATTGGCGATCCTGAGCGCCTGCGTGCCGTTGGCGTCGAGCCGGTGCTCGATCTGCCTGGCGTCGGCGCAAACCTGCACGATCAACCCCTCGTCCTCGTTGATCGTGTGATCGGTACGGCACTACAGGCCGACATCGATGCGGCTGCAGCCACGGGCTTCCTTCCGGAGGAGCAGACCCTGGGTAAGGCGATCTCATCGCAGGCGCAGGACGGTCTCTTCGATTTGCACGTCTTCCCCGTGCTGGCCGCGGATCAGACGCACGAGCTCCATGGCCGCGTCGGTATCGTCGTCTCGTGCGTCACGCCACAGAGCCGGGGCCGGATCGACATCGTCTCAACCGACCCGGAGGCGCACCCAGTCATCGATCATCGCTACCTCCATGACGAGGCAGGTCACGACCTCGCTGTCTTGCGCGACGGCATTGTGCTGGCCAACGAGATCTTCGACCACCCCGCAGTCGCTGAGCACGTCGGTGAGGCGGTCACGGACTTCTCGACCGACGACGCGATCCGCGCCAATGTGGCTCACTACTACCACCCGGTTGGTACCGCCAAGATGGGTACTGGCCCCGACGCCGTCTGCGACGAACGTGGCCGCGTGCATGGTCTCTCGCGCGTCGTGGTGGGTGACGTCAGCCTGTTTCCGCAGATCATGCGCGCCAACACGAACATGCCTGCTGTGATGACGGGCGAGCGTATCGCCCAGTTGCTGCTCTCCGACTAGGCTGTCTCTGATTCGCCGCTCGTCCCGAAAGAGGAACACGCTATGCCAAAGGGCTACTGGGTCGTCACGGCCAACATCTCCGACCCTGACGGGTTCACGCCCTACCGCGAGACGGCGGGTGCGATCATCGCCAATCATGGTGGCCACGCGATCATCCGCGGCGACGTGACGGAGCTCGTCGAGGGACAGTCGCACGGCCGCTCCTTCATCGTCGAGTTTCCCAGCTATCAGGCCGCCAAGGACTGCTACGCCTCGTCCGAGTATCAGTCGGCGATTGAGCTGCGTAAGGATGCAGCGCGCTTTGACCTCGTGATTGCCGAGGGGCTCGAGTCCGCCTAGGTCACTGCTCCACCAGCAAGGCCAGCCCAAAGGAGATAGGCTTGGCCAACCCCCGATCGTGGAGTAGCCATGGCGGCTCGTCGTTTGTACCTCCTAATCGCCCTGCTCGCTGTCGTCGTGCTCGCGCTGGCCGGACCAGCCGCTGCGCAGACGGATGACTACGGCCCGGTCGGCCAAGCACAGCACCGCGAC
>JBAXOM010000110.1:0-6330 GCA_037133215.1 Thermoleophilia bacterium
CCTCGCCGACAACGCCAAGATCCTGCAGTTTCTCCGTGCCCGCCTGCCCGGACTGCGAATCGATTCGAATCGCCAAATCGCTGCAGGCGGCTCGATGGGCGGCGAGGACGCATTGCTCTTTGGCGTCAAGTATCCCGCTATGGCCCAGACCATCGTCGCCATGGACGCCCCGATCGATATGAGCAAGCGCTTCTGGCACCTGCCAACGGTACGACAACGGGCGCTGTACCAAGAGTGCCAAGGCACCCCGTACCTAGCCCCTGCCTGCTTCGCAGATCGCAGTCCACTGACCTTCGCGGGCACGCTCGCAAACTCAACACAAAAATTGATCATGTACTGGTCGGTCAACGACGAGATTAGCCCCCAAGAACAGATGCCAACGCTGGCAAAGGCCGTCCACGCCGCGAACCCCTCTCGCCCGTTCTTAATTCGAGTCGGCAATTGGGGCCATGGCGGCGCCTGGCCACCCGCAACGCGTAATAACGAATGGCTTGCCGACGCTGGACTGGTCGACGATGGGGTCCGCGCGGACACGAAACACCCTGATGGTTTGCGGATCGAAGTCGATGCCTCCACCGACCTCACCGATCTGCCGTCGTACTACCCCTGATCGCGAAAACGCTGTGCCCGGGTACGATGCCGCTCTTCGATGAGCACGCGACACCTCCTCACCATTAACGACCTCGACGCGGCAACACTGCTCGCGCTTCTTGCTGATGCCCGTGCTGCCAAGGCCGATCCAGCTGCGTTGCGTGGCGCCTTGACCGGCCGCACCGTGCTGATGCATTTCACGAAGGCCTCAACGCGCACGCGCGTCTCGGTCGAGACTGCCGTCGTACGCCTGGGGGGACATCCGATCTTTACCCGCGGCGACGAGCTACAGCTTGGTCGCGGCGAACCAATCGCCGACACCGCCAACGTGGTCTCCCGCATGTGCGACGCGATCTTCATCAGGACCTTTGCGCACGCCGACATTGAGGAGCTCGCACGCCACGCGACGATCCCGGTGGTCAACGCACTGACCGACGATCACCACCCGTTGCAGGCACTCGCCGACCTGATGACGATCGAGGAACACCTCGGCGAGCTGCAGGGAAAGACAATCGCGTGGGTTGGCGACGGCAATAACGTCTTCCATTCGCTTGCCCAAGCCGCCGCCCTGGCTGGCATGCACGTACGCATCGCCGCACCGGCGGGCTACGAGGCCGATCCCGAAATCGTGGCCGCCGCCGCCTCAGTCGCAAGCGCGCACGGTGGCTCACTGACTGAGCTACGCGACCCGGCTGAGGCTGTCGCGGGTGCCGACGTCGTCGTCACCGACGTCTTCGTGTCGATGGGCGAAGAGGCACAGACGGCAGCAAAGCTCGAGGCGTTCAGCGGCTACCAGGTCGATGCGGCACTGATGGCGCAGGCTGCACCCACTGCGATCTTTATGCACTGCCTCCCCGCCCACCGCGGCGAGGAGGTCTCGGGTGAGGTCATCGACGGTCCCCAGTCTGTCGTCTGGGACGAGGCCGAGAATCGGCTACATACGACTGTGGCCGTACTGCGTAACCTGCTCGGCTGACGCCGTACGCAATGCCGCGCAGGCGGTGCCGTCACCTACATTGATTTGTACGCCGGACGAACGCGGACGAGACGGGGTGATCGTGGAGCGGTCGGAGGAGAACCTTGCCTACTGGGCAAAGCGCTTCGAGTACCCCCTGCTGGCTGCTTCGGTGATCGGCCTGATCGGCATGTGTCTGCGCGTCGCGACAGCCAACGATCACATCCTGCACCTGCTTGGCAACGTACTTGCCGACGCTCCGTGGCTGGTGTTCTTCGCTGAATGGCTGGTGCTCCTGTGTGTGGCGCCGAACCGCGGACGCTTCCTGGTCTCGCACAAGTTCCTCACGCTGATCATGATCAGCACACCGATCGCCCTCGCAGCCAACCTCATCACCCCACTCCCCGGCGTCGTCGCGCTCAGCTCGGTGCTGCGACTCGCCCCGCTGGGACGTTGGCTGCTGAACCGCCGGTCGCTCGGATATCTGTTTGCGTTTGGCCTGTTGGTGGTGTTAACCGCCACCGTTGGGTTCTGGCGCGTCGAGTCCACGAGTTTTGGTGAGGCTCTGTACTGGTCGTTTACGTCCGCGACGATTGGCGAGGAAGGACCGAAGGCGACGCACCCCGAGACGATCGCCCTGATGGTCGTACTCGGCATGCTTCGCGGCAGCTTCTTCTTCGTGCTGATGGGCACGCTCGTGACCAGGATTATTCATCGCGATCAAGCCGAACTCGAGAACGAGATGCGTCGTCAGGTTGGCGAGGACATTGAAGAGGTCGAAGAGCTGATCGAAGAGGCTGCTGAGCAGGCAGAGGTTGACAACGAGATGCTCGCCGGAAAAATCGACGCCTTGGCCACCAGCATCGACGCGCGTCTGGCCGCTATCGAGGCTCGCCTGCTGGCCGCGAAACCCGCACTCGACAGTTAGGCCGCCTCGTCCTCTCGCTCGGGCCAAGGCTCAACAAAGCGCGAGGGATCGAGGACCAGCGACATCCCGATCTGGCTGGCGATCCCCGCCCCCATCCAGAGGGCGTGGACCTCGTCGGCGGTCATTGAACCACCCTCAACGGCAGGTTGTAACTCGTCGGGCACCGGAGTCGATTCGACCTGAAGCAACTGGCGGTCGATGAAGGCATGGAGTGCGTCGCGCTGGATAGTAGGCATGCAATGAGGCTCGCAACCAAACGCGCACGGGCGATGGACCGCGCGTGTCACCAAGCGCGCAGAGCTACGCGAGTGCAGCGCGCAATGCGTCGGGATCCGTGATCGGTGTGCGGCAGGCCATACGCTCACAGACGTAAGCCGCCGGCGCCCCGTCAACGAGGCCACGCCCGCGCAACAGACCAACCTCGTCGCAGCGAGGATCACTCGGATCGGCAACCACGACGATATCCCACGGCGCAAAGCGCTGATCGACGACCTCGCGCAGTGCCTGCGTACGAGGGTCATCGAGGGGGCCGACGATCGCGATCTCGCGCGGCACTGTTGTCGCCTGCTGCACCATTTCAAGCAGCGACCCAAAGGCCTGTGGCGCGCGTTCAGAGATCGCACGCACAGCGCCGACACTGGCAAGCGCGAGTTCTTCCCACGCGTAATTACCATCGATCCGGCCGAGCCGAACGAGGCAGAGGGCGATCAACGACGAGCCGCTTGGCGACGGTGTGTCCTCGACACCTTTCGTGCGCGCCACAAGTTGCTCGCCATCGTTCGCCGCGAGATAGAAGCCACCGCGTGCGGCATCGTGGAAGCGCTCGACGGCCGCTGTCGTCAGACGCCGTGCTTCGAGCAGGTAGTCGAGGTTTCCTGTCGCTGCGTGCAGGCGCAACAGCCCATCGGCCACCGCGCCATAGTCGTCACTAAAGCCGCTCGCGGTACCTGGCGTGCCACACCACGAACGCAGGAGTACACCGTCCGCGCGCGTCAGGTGTTCCTTGACGAAGGCGGCAATGCGCTCAGCACGTGCCACAAACGCCGGCTCGTTGAGGAGCCGCCCCGCATCGGCGAAGGCTGCGATCGCAAAGCCGTTCCAGGCTGCCAGGGCCTTGTCGTCTCGGCCAGGCTGTGGGCGCAGATCCCGTGCGGCATGCATTTGTGCGCGCGCTCGTTCGAGGCGCTCGACGCCTTCCTCTTCCGATATCCCCGCCCGCTCGGCCGCCTCGACAACCGGTGCCACGATGCTGAGCACCGTCGTGCCATGTTCGAAGTTCCCCTCGGGCGTGATGTTCCAGACGTCCTTCGCCAGTGCTGCATCGAGTGGGTCGGTAACCACCTCGTCGACCTGCGCTGGCGTCCAGACGAACGTCGTGCCCTCGACGCCATCGGTATCGGCATCCTGCCCCGAGGCGAGGCCGCCTTCGGGCAGCGAGAGTTCGCGATCCATGTAGGCAAGCGTGCTGCGCGCCACATCGGCGTAGCGCTCGGAGTCGGAGGCGAGTGCTGCATGCGCGTAGGCGCTCGCTAAGAGCGCGTTGTCGTAGAGCATCTTCTCGAAGTGCGGCACGAGCCAAAAGCCGTCCACCGCATAGCGATGAAAGCCGCCAGCGACCTGATCGTGGAGGCCACCATCGGCCATCCGCTCGAGCGTGAGGCGCGACATGTACTGCCCGTCGCGACCACGCCCACGATCGTCGCAGCCAAATAGAAACGGAAACAGCGTGCTCGACGGAAACTTCGGTGCACCACCAAAGCCGCCGTGGACCTGGTCAAAGATCGTCGCCAACGTGCCAATCGCTCGATCGATCATCGCGCCGCCCGGCGCATCGGCAAACTCGGGCTCCTCGCTCGCGTGTCGATCAGCGGTCGTCTGCAGTGCCGTCGTGATGCGTTCGGCCTGGCCTTCAACGTCACCGCGGCGCTCGGCAAAGGTCTGCGCCACCGCCTCGAGGACCTGCGTAAACGCAGGCATGCCCGGTCGTGATTGGGGCGGAAAGTACGTGCCTCCGTAGAAGGGACGCCCATCGGGTGTCAGCCAGACAGTCATCGGCCAGCCGCCATGGCCCGTCAGACCAACGACGGCCTCCATGAAGACCGCATCGACATCGGGTCGCTCCTCACGATCGACCTTGACGTTGACGTAGAGGCGGTTCATCACCGCTGCCGTCGCCGGATCCTCGAACGACTCGTGCGCCATCACGTGACACCAGTGGCAGGAGGCATAGCCGACGCTCAGCAAGACCGGCACATCGCGCTCGCGCGCCTCGGCAAACGCCGCGTCGCCCCACGGCTGCCAATCGACCGGATTGTCCATGTGCTGACGTAGATACGGCGACGTCTCGGTGGCAAGGCGATTTGGCATACCGTGATCTTCGCAGTCCGACGCGAATTAGGCGGGGGCCAGCACGGGGATGCCTGACTGCCGACAGGCGTCAGCGAGACGCTGATCGTACGTCACCATCTCGACAGCTTGTGGAATCGCGAGAGCCGTGGCGAGATGGATCGCATCGAGTGAGCGCAGACTGACGTCGGGCGCGAGCTGTGTCGCAACCGAAATGATGCCGCGCGAAATATCGATGCGTTCGACGATCGCAAGAAATTGCTTGGCGAGACGCGGTGCGTCGCTCCCAATCCGGTGCGCGGCCGTGACGACCTCAACCTCAAGGAGTGTGGACGACACGATCGGCCGCTGGGTACCGGCCAGAAGATTGCGCACGCTGTTCGACTCGGCTTCTAACGCAAAGAGCTTCACGAATGCGGAGGCATCGACGTAGTACGTCATGCGTCCGACCGGCTCGAATCATCGAAATCCCGCCGAAGATCGTCGAGGATCTCCTTGGTCGACGGCGTACCGGGCGTAATCACGACTGGTTGAGACTCGAGGATGATGGAGGCAGGTTTCGTCGCTGCACTCATCAGCCCTCGCTCGATCCAATCCTGGCGCCAGTCTTTGGCTGCCTCAGACAACGGACCGAGTCGCGCGATGGGCTTGCCGCGTTCGGTGACGGTAAACGACTCGCCCTGCTGGACGCGTTCGAGCCAGCGGCTTGCGTGCTGGCGTAACTCGCGGACACCGATCGATTCAGTCATGTGCTACATGGTAGCACCATGCACGGTTGGGGTGGCAGCCGCCAGGCCACCACCCCTCCCGACCTCAGCCCTTGGGCTGCGGAACGATGCGAATGTACGGCTTCGGCTCTTTCCAACCCTCGGGCCAGATCTCCTTGGCCTGCTCGTTATTGACCGAGCCGGCGATGATCACGTCGCCACCCTGCTGCCACTGCGCCGGTGTCGCGACCTTGTGCTTCGCGGTCAGCTGCAGCGAGTCGATCACACGCAGGACCTCGTCGAAGTTGCGGCCCGTCGTCATCGGGTAGGCCAGCACGAGCTTGATCTTCTTGTCCGGACCAATCACGAAGACGTTGCGGACCGTCTGGTTGTCGGCTGGCGTGCGCTCCAACGGGTCGCCACTGATCTCGGCGGGGAGCATGTCGTAGAGCTTCGAGACGTTGAAGTCCGTGTCGCCGATCATCGGAAAGTTCGGGCGCGTGCCCTGCGTCTCCTCGATGTCGTCGGCCCAGAGCTCGTGGCGATCGATGGCGTCGACGGAGAGGCCGATGATCTTGACACCACGCTTCTGAAACTCACCGTTGATACTGGCCATGTAGCCGAGCTCGGTCGTGCAGACCGGCGTGAAGTCCTTGGGATGTGAGAAGAGGACGGCCCACGAATCGCCGATCCAGTCGTGGAAGTCGATCTCACCTTCCGTCGTCTGAGCGGTGAAGTTCGGAGCGGTGTCGTTGATACGAATGCCCATGCGGGGGTCTCCTTGGGGTTCCAGCACCTCATCT
>JBAXOM010000111.1:0-6252 GCA_037133215.1 Thermoleophilia bacterium
AGGCGTTTACGCGTGACCTACCGGGCGGCAAACGCCGCTACCTGCGCATCTACTCGCACATGCTCCAAACCGAGGTGCTGCCCGACTCGGTCTGGGACGAGCTTGGCTGGGACAACTGCGAGCCAATCGCCGACCAGCGCTACCACTTCTTCTATGCCCAACGCACGCCCGACAATCGCATTGCCCTTGGCGGGCGCGGGACGTCGTACTACACCGGCGATCGCATCGCCGACTCGAACGATCACGACGAGGCGATTTTTGCGCGCATAGACGAGGCGCTGCGCCACCACTTCCCGGCTGCGCGTGAGGTCAAGATCGAACATCGCTGGGGCGGCTCATTCGCCGCACCGCGCGATTGGAGCATGCAGGTCGATTTCGATCCGACGACTGGGCTCGGCGCTGCAGGCGGTTTTGCTGGTCATGGGCTGACGGGCACCAGCATCGCCGGCCGCACGCTCGCCGATCTGATTTTGCGACGCGAAACGGATTTACTGACCCTGCCTTGGGTGGGTCATACGTGCCGCAAATGGGAACCAGAGCCATTGCGGGCGATCGCGGCCAAGTCGATCTCCCGCATTCTGCTCAGCGCCGACGAGGTTGAGGAACGCACGGGACGACCGGCGAAACGGGTGCGGATCGTCAGGCGCTTCATGCCCGGCCGCTAGGCTAGTCGAATGGCCTCCACCTTTCGCACCGTCTCTACGCCGCTCGGCGACCTGATCGTCGTAGCCAACGAGGACGGCCTGACCAATCTGATCCTGCCTAGCGACGACGTGTCGATCCCCACTGATGCCAGCGAGGGCGGACCCATCGTTGATGCAGCGGCGACCCAGTTGACGGAGTGGTTTGCGGGCAACCGCATGTCGTTCGACGTCCCACTCGCGCCAGCAGGAACCGAGTTTCAACAGTCGGTCTGGACGGCGCTGTGTGATATCCCCTTCGGCGCGACAGCCTCGTACGGCGACATTGCTAAGTCGATCGGGCAGCCCATGGCAACCCGCGCTGTCGGTGCCGCCAACGGTCGCAACCCACTGCCGATCATCGTTCCCTGCCACCGCGTAATTGGTGCCAGTGGGGCGTTGACGGGCTATTCGGGTGGCGACGGTCTCGATACGAAGCGCCGACTGCTCGACCACGAGAGTGGCGATCAGACCCTCAGCGTGTAGCTGCGAGTCGCCGGGCAACGGCGGCAAGATGCGTCGCGTCGGTGCCACAACAACCGCCCAGGATCGACAGGCCGTGACGCTGGCCAACGTCGACTAACGCCTCCGCGTACGGATTCGCGGTCGAGGCGATCAGGTCCTCACGGCCATCGAGCTCTTCCGGCGAGAGCGCTGAGGTGTTGGCAAAGAGTCCGATCGCTCGCGACCCAATCGGCTCTGCCTGCAGCGCAGCATCAGCGATCGACGGGTGCACGCAGGTGAGCGCGTAGCCGAGCGGCGGTCGCGAGGTGCGCTCATCGACGGTTTCGACGAACTGGCGTAGTGGCGTACCGTCGAGCAGCGTTCCGTCCGGGCGCACCACGACGCCAATGACGTATGGGAGTACGGAGGCAGCGAGTGCCCTCGCAATCCCCAACGCCTCCTCAGCGTTTGGCAGGGTGGCTGCGATCAAGACATCGACACCGCCATCTTCGAGCGCCTCGGCCTGTGCGCGCATCATCGTCTCGGCAACATCTGCGCTCGGAGCGATGCCCGCGCCATACCCGTCGCCGAGCGGTCCAACTAGGCCCCCAATGATGATCACGTCACCGGGCTGAGCCTCAGCCTGGCGAAGATCACGCAGCATCCGCGCGTTCTCCGTATTGAGGTCGCGGCGCGCGTAGTTTGATCGTGCGATCCGTTCGGGATGGGCGCGCCAGGTGTCGGTCTGGAGCAACACCGACAGCCCAGCGTCGCGACCGATCGTCAGGTATTCGCGATGGACCTCCCACAGCGCAGCGTGGCCTTGGTTGTCGGTGACGAGCGCGCCGATCCCCACCTCGGGATCAAACTCGATGCCCCGCGTGCGCCGCAGGCGCTCAAAAATCGACGCCTCGCTCAAGACAGGACCCTCACGCAACAACTCGGCAACGTTGACCACGCGAGCATCGTAGGTGGTGCGACCAATGTCCAGAAGGGGTCAGGCACGATCTGGACATTGGATAGACGAGCTAGCTCGTCATCAAATGTCCAGATCGTGCCTGACCCCTTCTGGACATTGACCCCAACGCGTACGATGCCGTTATGGCAGAGAACGTTCTTGGCAGCGAGTTGCAGGCGTGCTCGTACGACCCGATCACGGGCTTCTATCGCAACGGCTGCTGCGACACGGGCGGGCAGGACCAGGGCGTGCACGCCGTCTGTGCCGTCATGACCGACGAGTTTCTCACCTTCTCCAAGGACACCGGCAACGACCTCTCGACGCCGCTGCCGCTCTACGAGTTCCCTGGCCTCAAGGCCGGTGATCGCTGGTGCCTCTGCGCAGCCCGTTGGCGCGAGGCGTTCGATGCCGGCTGCGCCCCAGAGGTTGTACTCGAGGCGACGCACGCACGCATGCTCGAGTGGGCAACACTCGACGAACTGCGCGGTACGAACGCCTAGCGCTGAAACCGCTCGCCCCAGCGGGCAAGGGTGGCTGGCAGCACAACCCCATCAGCGATATCGGGTGCTGGAACCGGCGTGCCCACCGTCTGCGTGATTGGCAACACGCCAGTCCACGTCGCGGCGTAATCCTCCGCATCCTCCAAGGCGTTACCTGGCGGGCCTGTGCGGATCTTGGCCGAGGCCTCGTCGAGCGTCATCGCCAGAATCGACGTGGCCTTGATTTCCTTAGCGGTCGGCGGGCGAGTGTCGGCCCAGCGACCCGGCACGAGCTGATCAGACAAGGCCTCCAAGGCCCGCAGCTTCTCCGTCGGATCATCCACAAGCGTCGCCGTTCCGAGAACTACGACAGCGCGATAGTTGATCGATTGATCGAAGACTGCACGCGCCAACACCACACCATCGACCAACGTAACCGTTACGCAGCACGGTGCACCACTCGCGAGTGTCCGCAGCGTGCGGCTTGCGCTCGACCCGTGCAAGTAGAGCGTGTCCCCCACGCGGGCGTGGAGCGAGGGAATCACGTAGGGCTGGCCATCGACCTCAAGGCCGATGTGACACACGATCGCCTCGTCAAGGATGGCGTCAATGGTTGGACGGTCGTAGTGGCCGCGCTTGGGGAGACGCTTGACGCGGATACGGGGAGTCGACATGACGCCACTCTAGGCAAACAAGAGTGCGGTGACAACAGCCCCCGCGGCAAAACCCACGCCGGGCGGCACAGTTACGTAGCCATCGGCACCTGCCAACGAACGCAGCGCACCAGCACGTCGCGCGCAGGGCGTCGCGGTTGGCAGATCGCCGTAGACAGAATCCAACTCCACGGCAACCATGCAGGTCGAGTCGTCGCGTCCACCAACGGCCTCGGACAGCCGCACCTCGACCGTTGGGCGTGGCGGCAGCGCTCCCAAGAGTTCGCCGAGTAGTGGGCGCGCAAAGAGCTCGTAGGTGAAGGCCGCCGAGACGGGATACCCGGGGACGCCGATGACGGGTGTCGTGCCAACGACGGCCAGCAGGACGGGGTGACCTGGCCGCAGGGCGACCCCGTCAACGGCAACCTCACCAAGTTCGTCGAGCACAGCGCGCGCATGATCTCGATGTCCACGCGACGAGCCCGCCACGAGCAGCACGAGATCGTTCGAGAGCACCGCGCGCATCACTTCTGCTGCCAACAGTTTCGGGTCGTCGAGCACCCGCGGGTGCAGCGTTGCTCGCGCACCATCCGCTGTCGCCTGGGCAATCAGCATCGGCCCGTTCGAATCAATCACGTGGTGTGGTTCGAGTCGCTCACCTGACGAACGCAACTCATCCCCGGTTGGAATCACCGCAACCCCAGGCTGGCGCACCACGTCGACCACGGCCTGCCCTGCCGCCGCGATGAGTGCAACGTCGAAGGCGCCGAGCCGTTGGCCGGCCTCGATCAATGCCTGATCGAGCGGAATGTCCTCGCCGACGGGCCGCACGTGGCGGCCGGACACAACCGTCTCCTGCACGAGGGCACCGGCATCATCGATCGTCACCTGCTCACGCACGACAACGGCATCGAAGCCGTCTGGCACCGGAGCGCCTGTGTCGATCAGCTCGAAGTCCGCCGCCGCAAGCAGTGTGGGCGCACCGTCGGTATCCCCCGCGCGCACGGCGATGCCGTCCATCGCCGCCACCCGCATCGGTGGCGATGGACGCACGGCACTGATCGCCTGTGCCGCAACGCGTCCGACTGCCTCGCCAACCGGTACGCGCTCGGATCCCAGTGGTGCCACAAAGCCCGACTCGACCAACGCTTCGTGCCAGCGCCTGCGTGCCTCGGTTGGGTCTGGGTCGCGACTCACGACTCGACCGAGATGCGCTGCGTGTGGGAGTAGACGTTGGCACGGTCGTCACGCAAGAAGCCGACCAGCGTGACGCCCAGACGCTTGGCGGCCTGCACCGCGATACTCGATGGCGCTCCAACGGCGGCCACGATCGGAATGCCGGCGACGGCGGCCTTTTGCACGAGCTCGAAACCGGCGCGCCCCGAGACGAGCGCGACCATGTCGTGCAGCGGTGACTGACCGGCCATCAGCCGCGCGCCGATCGCCTTATCCATCGCGTTGTGACGACCAATGTCTTCGCGCAGTTCGACGAGTGCGCCAGCGGGCGTGAACAGCCCCGTCGCGTGGATACCGCCGGTGCGTTCGAACTGACGCTGCTTGGCGCGCAGCAATTCGGGCAACTCGAGCAGCGTCTCAAACGCCACCACCGGCCCGTCCGGGAGTGGCTGGCAGGCAACTTCGATCATGTCGATCGACGCCTTCCCGCAGACTCCGCAGCTCGACGAGGCAAACATGTTGCGCTGAAGCGTCGACGCGTCAAACGGTTTCGTCAGCCGCACGGAGAGCACGTTGTATTGCTGCTCGGCATTCTCGACATCGGCGCAGTAACGGATGTCGGCGATCTCGCTCCCGTCGACTACAAAGCCTTCGGTCAAGAGAAACCCGGCGGCGAGTTCGAAGTCGGCGCCAGGAGTACGCATCGTCACGGCAACCTGCGTCAGATCTTGACCGGGGCCGCCAACGCGAATCTCGAGCGGCTCCTCACCCGCGACGCGGTCACGCTTCTCGACGGGGCGCTCACCGCGCGCAAGGCGTAAGACACCGACATCGGCGGTGGGTCCTGCAAGCGGTGGGAGGTTGGAGGTATCGATGGTTGTTCCAGTGAAGGCGTCCGGTTCAAGCATCCCCCCGCTACGCGCGGCGAGCAAGGTGCATTCGTCAACCGGTTGATAGGCAGGGGCTATCATTGTCGCATGCAGATGCGCCAACTGGAGTACGTCACCGCGCTGGCCCGCGAACGCCACTTCGGCCACGCAGCCGCCGCCTGCCACGTCTCGCAGCCATCGTTGAGTGCCGGCATCCGCAGTCTCGAAGCCGAACTGGGTGTGCCGATCGTGGTTCGCGGGCGGCGCTACGCGGGTCTGACCCCCGAGGGCGAACGCGTCGTCGCTTGGGCGCACCGCATCCTTGCCGATGCCGATGGCCTGCGCGAGGATCTCGCCTCGATGCGTGGTGCTGTTACGGGTCGGTTGCGCCTCGGTGCTATCCCGACCGCACTTCCGATCGCCAGTGCGCTCTCGGCGGCCGTGACTGAACAACACCCCGACGTCTCTGTCACCGTGCTGTCGCTTGCCAGCCGCGAGATCGAACGACGCCTGCTCGAATTCGAAATTGACGCGGGCATCACCTACCTTGACAACGAGCCGCTGCGGGGCGTCCGTGCCATTCCCGTCGCGCAGGAACGCTACGTCCTCTACGCACACCAAGACGATGCGATTACCACGCGCACCTCGCTGACGTGGCGCGAGGCCGCCGAGTTACCACTCTGTCTCTTGACGGTCAACATGCAGAACCGTCGCATCATCGATACAGCCTTTACGACCGCCGGCACCGCGCCCTCACCGCGCGTCGAATCGGACGACATCGTGCCGCTCTGGGAACACGTCGCCCACGGTCGGTGGTGCACCATCGGACCGACCTCGTGGATCGACGGAGGCGCGTTGCCCGACTCGATCGTCGCGATCCCCCTCACCGACCCGATCGTGGAGCAGCGCATCGGCGTTGTCGTGCCCGACCGTGACCCGCTGCCGACCCTGACGCGCGCACTCCTCGACGCGGCCCGCACCACGACCTAAAGG
>JBAXOM010000112.1:0-6246 GCA_037133215.1 Thermoleophilia bacterium
GTAGTCCACCACGGAACGCGGCCAAAAAGAGGGCGTTCTGGTCGAAACTGCGCAGAAGCTGGCAGCATGTGCGTGGTTTGTGTACACACGTTTGGTGTACAGTTACGTCATGGCGCAGATCGAACGAACCCCTCGTGAAACAAAGGCCGCACGACGCAACCTTCGGGTCAGCGAGCGCGACGATGCACTGATCTGCGAGGCCGCTGCACTCGCGGGCACGTCGGTCTCCGAGTTTATGGTCGACAGCGCAAAAGTGCGGGCCCAAATGCTGCTGGCAGATCGCACGCAGTTCAGCCTGCCGCGTCCCGCCTGGGACGAGCTGCAGCGGATGCTTGACGAGCCGCCGCGTGTGATCGCCGAGCTCGAACGTCTCGTGCGAACACCGAGCGTCTTCTCCGACGAGTGACAGCCACACTTCGTCGACCGCAACCGCTCGGGGATGCCCATCGCCTCGAAGGGTTTGCCTGCGGCGATGAGGCACTCGATCGCTGGCTGACCACGATTGCCCGGCAGGCACAGGGTGCCGAATCCGCACGAACCTATATCGTCACGCCGCACGGAGACCAGCAAGTGATTGGCTACTTCGCGCTTGCTGCCAGTGGCATCCAGCGCGAGACCAGCGTGGTGCGCGTTGGGCGGGGTCAGCCCGACAGCCACCTTATCCCCGCACTCCTGATCGCACGACTCGCGGTCGACCAGCGAGTCCAAGGGCAAGGGGTTGGTCGATCGTTGCTCTTGGATGCTGTGCTTCGATGTAGCGCGGCGGCCGACGCGATCGGCGCGCGCGTGATCCTCGTCCACGCGAAAGACGATGCGGCGGCGGCGTGGTACCGGCAGTTTGGGTTCGTGTCTTCACCAACCGATCCGTACAACCTGCAGCTGCTGATGAAGGATGCGCGGGCAACCTTGCGCCATGCGGAGAACTAATCGGCGCCAGAAAAAGCACGCCAATCTTCACCACATCACAACAATATCCGCGCTAAGTTGTGTGGATGCGCGAGGCAGTGCTCTTCGACATTCACGGCAATATTGACGCCCTCGAGGCGGTCCTTGTCGATGCCCGAGCGGCTGGCTGCGAAGGACTTTTGCTGGGCGGCGACTACGCCCTGCTTGGACCCGCACCCGATGACGTTGTCGACCTTCTGCGCGAACAGCCAGGTTCGGTTCGAGCAATCCGCGGCAATACGGATCGCATGATCCTTTGGTACGAGGGCGACGAAGCCCGCTGGGCTGCCGATCGCCTCGGCGACGAGCGAGTGCAGTGGCTGCGCAACATGCCGGAGCAGCTCGCCCTGCCAGAGCACGATGCGCTGCTTGTCCACGCTACGCCACGCAGCGACGAAGAGCGGTTGAAGCGCACGTATTCGAATGCTCGAGTCGCCTCGATGCTGGCGGACGTCACCCAGTCGACGCTGCTCTGCGGGCATATCCACAAGCAGTATCGACGCCAGGTCGGCGTAATCGAGGTCGTTAATCCCGGTGCCGTTGGCTTTCCCTACGACGGCAAAAAATCGGCGGCCTGGGCGATCATTGACGACGGCGAGATCGAGCTGAGGCGCACGAAGTACAACGTCAAGCGCGCCCTCGCACGGCTCGAAGCAATCCCCTCGAAGCCCGAGCGCTCGCTCGCCATCCGGCGCTTGCGCACCGCGCACTCCTGACGCCGTAAGGCATCATGGGAGACACGTGATCTCTCTCCCGAGCAGCGACACCTTCAACTTTGGCGGCATCAACTGGCTGGCCTTCGCGATTGTGATCGTCGCAGCGATTCTTGCTGCGCTGATCATTCCGCGCATCGCCATCGCGCTCCTCGCGCGGCGCCTGCGTGGCCGTCAGTCGATCGACGAAGACGTGCATCTGCGGGCCAAGCGCGCCGACACGCTCGTCGCGGCGATCCGCTCGCTGTCGCGATATGCCGCGATCACCGCTGGCATCCTCGGCATCTTTATCTTCGCGATCCCCGGCCCCGGCTCGACGGTGATCGGCATCTCACTGCTCTTGGCCGTCGGTGGTTTTGCCGCTCAGAGCGTGCTGCGCGACATCATTGCCGGCTCGATGATGCTCTTCGAGCGCTGGTTCGATGTTGGCGATGCAATCACCATCGAGCCGTGGGCGATGAGCGGCGTCGTCGAGACGATGTCGCTGCGCAGCGTCAAGTTGCGTGGTTTGGGGGGCGAGACGATTCGCATCCATAACCAGCACATGTACGGCGTCCGGGTAGCGCGTCGTGGCATTCGCGAGATCGTGCTCGAGTTCTACGTGACGGATGCTGCCAGGGGGCGCGAACTCGTGCAGAAGCTCTCCGACGTCTTGCCGTCTGGCCCGATGCACCTCTTATCCGCACTCTCGATTGAGGGCGAGGAGCAGCTTGGCGTGCTGACGCGCTTCACGGTGCGAGGTGCGGTGCCACCGGGGCGCGAGTGGCTGATCGAATCGTTTGCAATCGCGGTGCTGAAGGAACTCGACGAAGAGGGGGGACACGTGATCAAGCACGGCCCTGTCGCCTACTTCTCCGACTCGGTTGCCGAGTCGCGCTTTGCACGCTCCGTTGCCCCACAGCTCGAACTCGACGACTAGTCGCGCTAGTGCGTCGCGTCGCGCGGTGGCATGACGCTCTCTTCGAGCACCGTCAACAGCTTCGTCGACGGGCTGTACCGCAGCACTGCGAGTTGAGCGTGGCCCAGGCTGATTTCGTGGCGCAGAACGGGGCACTGGGCGAGCAGCTTCTGTGCGGTGTGCCGCGCATTGACATCGACGGCGTGCTCGACGCTGGTGGCGCCACCCGCCTCGTAGAGCCCGGCCGCCAGCGCTCCGGTGAGCGGCGCGAGCGCCTTGTCGGGTGCCGTACCCGTCCGATACTCCGTAAAGGCAGCGTCGACCGCACGACAGTCCTCGTGCCCAAGCACGATCGCAAGACGCGCTCCGGCTGTCGCCACTGCGAAGCCCATGCCGGCCGCCACGGGGATGTCCGTGTAGTGACCGGGCAGGCGCAGCGTGAAGATCGCCCCGGGTGCGGCGCCGAAGACTGCCGCGGGCATCACGCGCGCGTCGGAGCAGCCGATCACGGCAACGGGTGGCTGGTGGATCAGCGGATCCGTCGGCGCACCGAGATAGTCGCGCTCGGACGAGCCCTCGGCCCAGCCGCGATTACCGGCCAGAATCCGTTCGAGTAATTCGGCTGCGGGGATGAGACTCATCGCTTCAGAATAGCCAAGTACGCGCGGCAGTCGGTGTCGGGTCGGTGACGAGCCTACGACAACCAGTCCAGATAGACGGACTGGTCGCGGCGATCCATGATCCCCATGTTGACGACCTGGTTGGCGATCTTGCCCTCCATGTCGATCAGGTAGGTGCCACGCATGCACGTGCCCCACTCCTCATCGAAGACGCCGTAGGCCTTGGAGACCTCACCGTGCGGCCAGAAGTCGGCGACAAAGCGGCCATTAGCCTTGAGGTGGTCCTTGTACGACTGGCGGATGGGCCAAGCGTCGCAAGCGACATTGATGATCTCGAGGTCGTCGCGCTCGAGCCCGGACTCGTCGCGGATCTCGCAGATCTCGCCCTCACAGACATCGGTGTACGAGAAGGGGTGGAAGAACAGCAGGACGTTCTGCTTGCCGCGGTAGTCGCTGAGGGTGACGCTCGTGTCGAACGTCTCCTTGAGGGTGAAGTCGGGGGCGATGTCGCCAATCTCAAACATGGGGTTAGTCCTTCGCTTTTGGAGGTGCAGATTGTTGTTCGCGTTGAGCGCGCAATTCGCTGAGTATCTCAGAAAGTCGCGCCTCGAAGCCCATCGTGGTCGGTTCGTAAAACCGTAGGTGCGCGAGGTCCTCGGGCAGGTGCCGCTGGTCGGCAACGAAGCCACCCGCGGCGTGCGGATACTTGTAGCCGACGCCGCGGCCGAGCGCCTTCGAGCCGGAGTGCGAGCCGTCGCGGAGATGGTCGGGCGGGATGTGCGTGCCGTACTCGCGCACCGCGGCACGTGCAGCATCGCCCGCCGTGTAGGCGGCATTCGACTTGGGCGCGAGTGCGAGGTAAGTGACGCACTGGGCGAGCGGGATGCGGCCCTCGGGCATGCCGATCTCTTGGATTGCCTGCGCCGTGGCGACGGCGAGGGGGAGGGCACGCGGGTCGGCATTGCCGACGTCTTCGGAGGCAAACACGATCAGGCGCCGCGAGACGTAGCGCGGGTCCTCGCCACCCTCCAGCATCGTGTGCATCCACCAGAGTGCAGCGTCGGGGTCCGAGCCACGCAGGCTCTTGATGAAGGCCGAGATCGCGTCGTAGTGAAGATCGCCTTCGCGGTCGTAGCGAATCGGGATGCGGCCGACCTGTGCGACGAGTTCGACATCAACCGCGTCTGTCACGGCGGCGCGAGCAGCAGTCGCTGCTTCGAGCAACGCGAGTGCGGCTCGTCCGTCGCCACCGGCCGCACGCGCGATTGCATCGCGAGCATCGTCGTCCACCGTCACCTCGAGCGCGGCCGCACCGCGATCGATCATGCGCTTAAGGTCGGCGGGGTCGAGGCTCTTCAGCTCGTAGAGCGTGCAGCGCGAGAGCAGGGCGGCGATCACGCCGACGTGAGGACTCTCGGTCGTCGCGCCAATCAGGATGATCAGACCCGACTCGACGAGCGGGAGCAGCGCATCCTGCTGCGCCTTGGTAAAACGGTGGATCTCGTCGAGGAAGAGGATCGTGCGGCGCCCGTCGCCCGCGAGCCGATCGCGGGCACGTTCGGTGACAGCGCGGACATCGGCCTTGCCGGCATCGACGGCCGAGAGCTCCTCGAACGACGAGCCTGTGCGCGCCGCCACGATCCGCGCCAACGTTGTCTTGCCGGTGCCGGGTGGACCGAACAGGATCATCGATCCGACCCGATCCTCCTCGATTGCGCGGCGCAGTGGACGGCCAGGGCCGACGAGCGACTCTTGGCCGACGACGAGATCAAGATCGTCGGGTCGCAGACGCTCCGGGAGCGGTGCGACGAGACGCCGACGGTCGTCGGCGGCGGTAGAGAAGAGATCGCTCATGCACTGCGTAGCGTAAGCGGATGGTGACGCCCCGTCACCGTGGGCGTGCCTCGGGTAGGCTGCGTGGTGATGACAGAACCCATCGGTATGTGGATCGGCCTCGGTCTCTGCGCGTTCCTGCCGTTCCTCGGCATTGGTGCCGCGATTCGCCCAATCTGGATCGCTCTGGCGATGGCGGTCGGTGCCTCTGCAATCTGGCTTTGGGGCCTCGGCCTAGCCGGGTTTGGGGTCGCAGTTGTCGCATCCTGCCTCGGCGTCGTTGCTGGCAGTGGGTTGCGCCGGTTCTTCATCGGCTTTCGTGCTCGCCGTGTTGCCGCTCGTACTAACCCCTCGTCAGGAGAAGCCACGTGACCGACCTCACCGACCGTTCGATCACCACGATTCGGACGCTTGCTATGGACGGCGTGCAGAAGGCAAACTCTGGCCACCCGGGAACCGCAATGGCGCTCGCGCCGATCGCGTATCTCTACTACCGCGAGTACCTCAACTACGACCCGCAAGAGCCGCATTGGCCTGGGCGCGACCGCTTTGTCTTGTCGCCCGGCCACGTCTGCATCCTCCAGTACGCGACGCTGCATCTGACGGGCTACGACGTCTCGCTCGACGACCTCAAACAGTTTCGCCAATGGGGCTCGCTGACACCAGGACACCCCGAGGTTGGCCACACACCGGGCATTGAGGTGACGACGGGTCCGCTTGGTCAGGGCGTCGGCAACATGGTTGGCTTTGCACTCGCCGAGCGCATGATGGCCGAGCGTTACAACCGCCCCGGCCACGAGATCATCGACCACCGCGTCTTCGGTATTTGCTCCGACGGTGACCTGATGGAAGGCGTCGCCCAAGAGGCCGCCTCGCTCGGTGGCCACCTCGGCCTCGGCAAGATCACAATGATCTACGACGACAATCGCATCACGATTGAGGGCGATACCGGTCTGGCCTTTACGGAGGACATCGCCAAGCGCTTCGATGCACTCGGTTGGCATGCCCAGCGCCTCGAAGACGGCTGGGTGCTCGACGACGTGCGCGCCGCAATTGACGCTGCCGAGCAGGACGATCGCCCGTCGATCATCGTGCTGCGCACGCACATTGCGCCTGGCTCGCCGAACAAGCAAGATACCTCGGACGCGCATGGCTCGCCGCTGGGCGACGAGGAGATCAAGCTGACGAAGGCCAACTACGGCTGGCCCGAGAACGAGCAGTTCCTCGTGCCGGACGA
>JBAXOM010000113.1:0-6225 GCA_037133215.1 Thermoleophilia bacterium
GGCTTGCGTTCGCTCTTCTGCGGGGTCTGGGGCTCGCTCATGCCAAAACCCTAAGCGATTAGAGCGAGGCTTGCGCGGCCAGACTTGCCGCGATGGGACGCTCGATCAGCTGTGCCTGGGGCGGTGGAACGAGGCCTTGGCGCTTGGCGAGACGGAACGTCGCGCAGGGCTCGGTGCGGGGGAGCGCGCAGAGGTCGTGCACGCGGAAATAGCACTGATTGCATGCGCGCGCAGACACCAACAACGACTCCTCCGGGTACGAACTACGGCTGCGAGAAGGCTGTTCTCAGCAACAAGGACAGGTTACGTTTGGGTGCTCGCCGGGGCAAGTGGTTTTAAGCCGAATTCCCCGCAATATGCGGGTTTTTTCGCTTAGGGCTTCGCGGCACTTTCGATGGCGTGTAACGCATCGGTGAAGTTATTGACGCCAATAACCTTGACGCCACTCGGCGCACCCGCCCGTGCTTCGGCGACGTTCGCCATCGGCACGAGGAAGAGGTTGGCACCGACGCGACCGGCTCCGATCGCCTTCTCGCCCGCGCCGCCGATCGGGCCGACGGTGCCCTCCATGGTGAGGGTGCCGGTCGTCGCGACTTTCAATCCGCGGAGGTTGCTGTATCCCTTGCCTGCGCTGTAGATCTGCAGGGCGAATGCGAGTCCGGCGGACGGCCCACCGACGCCTTGGAGAGTGAAGTTCACTTTGCGTGGCGACAGGATTGATGTGGCTTCACTGGGTACGACACCAAGCATCACCGCTCCGTTATTTCCCTTGATGGTTTGAGTCTTGATCGCCTCCATCTCGCCGGAGTGGTGCACGGTGAGCGAGACGGGCTGATCGGCACCGACTGTTTTTAGTGCTGCGCGCAGCTCGTCCGTGGTGTTGACCCGTTCGTTGTTGACGTTGAGAATGATGTCGCCAATTTCGGCGCCCGAGGTGGCGATCGGCGCGGTCGGTTCGATGCCGACGATGCGCACGCCCACGGGCTTGACGGTGACGGGCACGCCGAGCGCACGCAGCCCTACAACCGTCGCTGCATCTTGCGAGGAGTCCATCGAGACGGTGTCGAGCCGGGCCCGGTCTGTCTCGCTTTCGCCTGGTCCAAGCAGGGCGTGGTTTGGAATCAACTCGCCTCCGTCGGCAACGCCAAACCAGGTTTCGAAGACCGTTGCGTGACGCACCCCGACGGTGCTGTAGTAGACGGAACCGGCTCCCTTTGGAGGCTCCGCTTGACCAGAGATCGTGACGACGCCAAGCGTCGGCGCCGCTGCGCGCGGCACGAAGGCGAAGTCGCTGCTCTCGGCCTGCAACGACCAGATCAAAAGGCCACCGGTCGCAACGGCGGCGACGATGGCACTAATCAGCAGGAGGCGAAGGATGCGTGGCATGAAGAGCGGTGTGGGCCGGCACTGCGGCTACCAACTGAGAATACGCGCGAATCGCTTCCCGCCGCGTGGTATCCGCCGGTTGCGGGTCGCTAGAGTTTCTTCATGACCATGCATGAGCCGACTGATGCCCTCGCTTCGCCGCGCTTTACGGGCGTGCGCACCTTCGCCCGTTTGCCGCATATCCCTGAGATCGATGGGGCAGACGCTGCCGTCTTCGGCATGCCGTGGGATGGCGGCACGTCGTTTCGTTCGGGCTCGCGGTTTGGCCCCGAGGCGATCCGTTCGGCCTCTGCGTTGCTGCGCCCCTTCAACCCCGCTGCGGGCGTGATGGTGTTCGGCAACCTGTCGGTTGTCGACGCGGGCGATGCGCCGACGGTGCCTGGTTACATCGAACACACGTTGCCGCGTATCGAGGAGTACGTGACGGGCATTCTCGACCGCGGCGCCGTCCCGATCGGGATGGGCGGCGACCACTCGGTGGCGCTCGCCGAGTTGCGCGCGGCGGCCAAGAAGCACGGGCCGCTGGCCTACGTGCAGCTCGACGCGCACCACGATCTCTGGGACCAGTACAACGGCCTGCCGTATAACCACGGCACCTTCGCCAAGCGGGCGATCGAGGAGGGTCTGATCGATCCGGCCAAGTCGTTGCAGGCGGGTCAGCGCGGTTCGCTCTACGGGCCCGAGGATTATGAGGTCGCGGCCGATCTTGGTATTCGGCTGGTGCCATGGCAGGAGCTGCGTCACTGGACGCCGGCCGAGTTTGGCGCTGCGGTCGCCGAGCGCGCGGGGGACGCGCCGCTCTTCTTCTCGTTCGACATCGACTTTGTCGATCCGGGCATCGCGCCGGGCACGGGTACGCCCGAGGTGGGCGGGCCGAGTGCGGATCAGGCGCTCGATTTCATCCGAGCGTTAAAGGGCGTAAATCTGGTCGGTGCGGATGTCGTTGAGGTCGCGCCGCAGTACGACGGGCCCGGTCAGCAGACGGCTTTGATGGCCGCCAACGTGATCTACGAGATGCTGTCCTTGCTCGCGCTCAAGCGCCAGTAACACGAAGAGCGTCGGCTACAAGGCCGTCGATCACCGCACCGTCGATCGTGTAGCCGGCCTGGCGTGCGGTATTCGCAAGGATTCGATAGCCGAGGGGTGTCAGCACGCTCTCGGGATGAAACTGAACGCCTTCGATGGGCAGCGTGCGATGGCGTAGCCCCATAATCAGCCCGCCTTCGAGGCGTGCCGAGACGACGAGTTCGCTGTCGGTCGTGGGCTCGGCGGCGGCGAGTGCGTGGTAGCGCCCGGCGGCAAACGGCGAGGGCAGACCGGCGAGCACTCCCTCGCCATCGTGCTCGATCGCAGCAGCCTGGCCGTGCATGGCGTTCGCGTTCGGACCAACGGCGATACCGAAGGCGACGGCGATGCACTGGTGGCCGAGGCAGACGCCGAGCACGGGGATGTCGCGGCCGAAAGTGCGGATCGCGGCGGTCGAGATGCCGGCTTCGTCGGGTCCTTGCGGGCCGGGCGAGACGATCAGCGCACGGGGCGAGAGCGCAGAGATCTCGTCGAGGCGCGTGCTGTGCGACGGCACGACGCGGCTGGGCACGCCAAGCTCGGCGAGGCGGTGCTGGATGTTGAGGACGAACGAGTCGCGGTTGTCGAGGATGACGATCATGGCAGCGCCCGCCAGACCGTCTGCAGCTCGTCGAACATGGCGTCGCGCGCAATCGCGTGGCCGTCAACGCTGGCGATGGGAATCACGCCACGACCGGCCGTCAAGACGGCCGCTCCCTGCGCGGCGTAGAGGTCGGCGAGGCTCACGTCGGCCTCGGCGGCGCCCGTCTCGTCGAGCGCCCAGCTGCGCGTCACACCCTGCAGGATCCCGGCGAGCCGCGGCACGACGAGGCTGCCATTTGTGAGCCGCACGATGATGCTCGCGCGCGTCGTTTCTCCGACCAGGTCGTCCTCGGAGACGAGCAGCACCTCATCGCCGCCAAACTCGGCCTCGACGACGTCGACCCACGAGCGATCGGCGATCTTGATGTGCCGCAACTCGACGCTCGGGTCGTAGACCCGCTTGATCGGCAGCGTGACCGGCGCGGTCGAGCGAAGCGGGCGTGTCATCACCACGAGCCCATCATCCGAGACGTCGATGCGGACGACGAATGGCTGCTCGGGCCGCGCACAGACCTCGGTCAGCAGCCGATCGAGTTCGGCGACCTGCTCGGGCGATCCGCCGGAGGCCGCGAGGCGCGCAAGGTGGCGATCGCGCAGGCGAATGCGGCCGTCTTCGACGAGTGCGGTTTCGAAGACGGGGATCACTGCCAGCCCTCGAGTGTCGCGTTAGTGGCGCGCAGGAAGGCCTGGGCTTTGACGATCGTCTCTTCGGCCTCATCGTCGGGGTCCGACAGCAGCGTCACGGCACCACCCGCGCCGTAGCGCGCCTCGCCGTTCGAGATCGACGCGGTACGGATGGTGATGCTGGCGGTCAGCGAGCGACGGGCCGGCTCGAAGGCAAAGATCGTGCCGCAGTAGAAGCCGCGAGCGTCGCTTTCGAGGCGATCGATCAGCTCCATCGCGCGGCGCTTCGGGGCGCCAGTAATCGATCCGCCCGGAAAGCACGAGACGAGCACGTCGGGCAGGCGTACGTCCTCGCGAATCTGTGCGGTGACGGCACCGACGAGGTGCATCACGTTCTCGGTTCGCTCGAGCTCGCAGAGTGCGGTCACGCGCACCGAGCCGGGCTGGGCCGTGGCGGTCAGGTCGTTGCGCAAGAGATCGACGATCATCACGTTCTCGGCGCGGTCCTTTGCGGAGACGACGAGCTCGGCTGCCAGCGCCTCGTCCTCGGCTGGCGTCGTGCCGCGGCGTCGGGTGCCCTTGATTGGCCGCGTCTCGGCGTGCCCGTCCTCGATGTGGAGGAAGACCTCGGGCGAGACGCTGGCGAGTTCCACACCCTCGCCGGCGAGGTACGCGGCGTGGTCGGCGGGGGCGACGGCCACGAGACGTTCGAAGAGATCCCAACCCCCGTCGCTCCATGGTGCGCGGATCAGGTGAGTGAGGTTGATCTCGAACGCCTCACCCTCACTGATGAGGCGCTGCACTTCGCGGGCCTGAGTCGTGTACGCGGCTCGACTGAGGCCACTGGTCGCCGTGCGCACAGGCGCTGCCGCGCTCGGCGCTGGCGGGTCCTCAGCACTGGTTGCCTCGGCGAGCAGGTCGCGCGTCGCGCCGGCGGGGCCGAGAATCTCCCACGCGCCAGCCGCGTGGTCGAGCACGGCGTAGGTCCGGTAGTAGTGGGCGAGGAAGGCCGGGTCGGTCGGCTGGTGCCGCGGTGCGATGCCGACCAGTTCGAGCCCGGCGTCGTACGCGATCGCGCCGAGCCAGATCCCTTCGCCGTGAGCGGTGTGGACGAGCCGCGGTGGAATCGCCGGCAGCCCCGCACCATGGGCACTGACGATCGTCTCGTCGGGGTTGACGGCCAGCAGCGACCGCGTGCCAAACCGCGTCTCCTGCAGGCTGGCGAGGAGCGCGGGTGTGTGGCCCGCGGCGTGGAGCCAGCGGGCGGCTCCAAGGGCAGTCGCCATACGCGGCAGGGTATCCGACTTCGCTTTCAGGCTCCTAATGTCCAGAAGGGGTCAGACCCCTTCTGGACATTCGTGGAACTACTTCGCTGGCATTGGGCCGACGTACTCGACCTGGGGGCGGATCAGACGCGGGAAGTTGATCTGCTCGAGCATGTGCGCCGTCCAGCCTGCCGTACGACTGACGGCGAAGGTTGGCGTGTAGAGGCCCGGATCAAGTTCGATCGTCTCGAGGACCGCGGCCGCGTAGTACTCGACGTTGGTGTAGAGGCGCTGGTCGGGCTTGTACTCGTGCAGGAGGCGCAGGGCCGTCTGCTCGACGTGGCGGGCCAGTCCGAGTCGCTCGTCGTCCGAGCCGAGTCGCTCTGCGACTTCGCCCAGTGCGCGGGCGCGCGGGTCGTACGTCTTGTAGACGCGGTGGCCGAAGCCCATCAGGCGCTCGCCGCCTTCGATCTTGGCGCGCAACCATGGCTCGGCGTTGTCGGCCGTGCCGATCTCGTCGATCATCGACGAGACGTGGCTTGGTGCGCCGCCGTGCAGCTTGCCCTTGAGGGCACCGATCGAGCCGACGAGGCCGGAGCCGATGTCGGAGGCGGTGGAGACAATCACGCGGCCGGTAAAGGTCGAGGCGTTCATGCCGTGCTCGGCCGTCAAGATGAGGTACGCGTCGAGGGCACCAACCTGGGCGTCGGTCGGCTCGGCACCGGTCATCACGCGCAGATAGGCGCGGGCAATCGTGTCGCCGGGCTGAATATCGCCGGGCGTCACGCCGGCGCGGCGAGCGCCGAGCAGGGCAACGGAGCCAGCGATCGCGCCAAGCGCAGCCTGGGCGTCGGCGGGGGTGCCACCTTCGGCGAGGTTGCGACCCATCGACCAGATGCTCATTGCGGAGCGCACAGCGTCCATCGTCAGCGCGTTCGGATCGAGCGTGGCGACGGTGGCGGGCTCGGCGGCGACTTTGCGCATGTTGTCGAAGACGGTTTCGCGCAATTCGTTGGTCTCGTCGACGCTGGGCAGGCGCCCGGTCCAGAGCAGGAAGGCGACTTCGTCGAACGTGTGCTCGCGGACAAGTACCTCAGCGTCGTGGCCGCGGTAGATCAGCTGGCCGTTCTCGCCGTCGACGAGGCAAATCTCGCTGGGGCCGATCGAGATGCCCTCGAGGCCGTTGCCGGCGTGCATTCGGGGATTGGAATCAGTAGCCATGTTCGTACTCCTTAAGTGCCAGAACCCTAGCCGCTCTACGTGTTTTG
Source organism: Thermoleophilia bacterium (assembly GCA_037133215.1). Lineage (GTDB taxonomy): Bacteria > Actinomycetota > Thermoleophilia > Gaiellales > F1-60-MAGs149 > F1-60-MAGs149. The sequence continues at coordinate 6,212 of JBAXOM010000113.1, forward strand.
AGAGGTAACCAACC
>JBAXOM010000114.1:0-6205 GCA_037133215.1 Thermoleophilia bacterium
GCTTGCCGGATGGGGTGACGAGCTGGGGATCACTCATGCCGCAGACGGTACCGGAATCGCGGCACCGACCGGCGCCGACCTTAGCGGGCGTCGGCCTGGAGCCCAAGCAGGCCGTCGAGCAGCCACTCGGCGACATAGGCCGCAAACGACGGGCGGACGAGCAAGAGGTACGTGTCGTCGGTGCGCTGATCGATCAGGACGCCGGCCTTCTGGATCAAGGTCTGGGCGCATTGGCCAGGGCCAAAGACGCGTGGATGAAAATCGATCGTGCAGCACGTCGCGAGTACGTCGCGCGCAAAGGCGCCCGACAGTTCAAGACCCGTGCGGTTAGCCGACAAGTCGATCACGGCACCATCCGCGCCAACCGCGGCGGTGAGGCTTGCAACGAGCGCGTCTTCCTGACCATCAGCGGCCACGACAAGCCACTCATCTGGCCCAAGCCAGAGCACGCGGTTCGTGCCCGCAGCGACCGCGCGATTCGGGCCAGGTAGCTCGGACCCGAGGACGGCGGCAAGCCGTGCGGCCGCCGGCCCATCCGGATCGAGCCGCAGGCCGACCTGGGCGAGAAACGGCACCGTGGTCAGACGCGTGTCGCCGACGGTCGTCGCGGCAATCGTCGCGTCGAGCGCGGCCAGTGGTTCGGCTCGACTAGCCATCGCGGCGAGCCCCCTCAGCGTCGAAGATGATCGGATCGACCAGCTCGACGGCGACGGTGCGATCGAGCAGCGGCGCGTAGATCGTCTCGCCAATTCGGCTCCGGCCACCACGGACGAGCGCCAGACCAAACGTGCGACCCATCGCAGCGCTCTCGTACGACGAAGTGACGTGCCCAATCATCGCGACGGGGATCTCGTACTCCGCCGTCTCAATCAACTGTGCGCCCTCAGGTAGACGGTCGTTTGGATCGACGGGCACGATGCCGACGAGCTGCTTGCGGTCGTCGCGGAGCATGTCCGAGCGGCGCAGGCTGCGACGACCGACGAATTCCTTGTCGGCAATCATCCAATCGAGCCCTAGATCGAGCGGTGTGACCGTGCCATCCGTCTCTTGGCCGACGATGAAGTAGCCCTTCTCGGCACGTAGTACGTGCATCGCCTCGGTGCCGTAGGGCGTAATCCCATGGGCCTCGCCGGCTGCAAAGACCGCCTCCCACATCGCAAGACCCGACGTCGTCGGCACGTTGATCTCGAAGGCGAGCTCGCCCGAGAACGAGATGCGTGCCACACGGGCGGGTATACCCGCTACCACGGCGTCCTCAACCTGCATGAACTTGAAACTGTCCTGGGTGACATCGAGGTCGGGTGCGAGCGTTGCCATCACCGCGCGCGCCTGCGGCCCAACCACGGCGACCGTCGCCCACTGCTCCGTCACACTCGTCAGCCAGACGTCGAGGTCGGGCCACTCGGTCTGGAGAAAATCCTCCATCCAGTCGAGCACGCCAGCCGCGCCACCCGTGGTCGTCGTCGCCACGAAATTATCTTCCGCAACCCGCAAGACGACACCGTCATCGAAGATCATGCCATCCGCTTTGCACATCACGCCATAGCGGGCACGACCGACCTTGAGCGTGCTCATCGTGCCCGTGTAGAGCCGATCAAGAAAGACGCCAACGTCCTTGCCACGCAGATCGATCTTGCCGAGCGTCGAGGCGTCCATCATGCCGACGCCTTCGCGAACCGCCGCGCACTCGCGCAGCACGGCCGCGTCCATGTCCTCCGTGCCCTGCGGGAAAAACCATGGGCGCTTCCACTGGCCAACATCCTCGAAGACGGCTCCGTGTGCGACGTGCCAGGGATGGATCGCCGTGGTCCGGACGGGGTCGAAGCGCGCGCCAAGCGCACGACCGGCCAACGAACCGAAGGTGACGGGCTGGGCTGGCGGCCGCGCATTCGACACGCCAATCGTGCTGAAGTCGAGGTCGAAGTGGTCGGCCGTCAGACGCCCCGCATTGACCTTGGCGGTGCGGCCCTGCTCGGTGCCCGTGCCGACGAGCGTGTAGCGCTTGAGGTGCTCCACGTTCGTGATGCCCGAGTTGAGCGCGCGCTCGATGCCCGCCATCGTGACGTCGCGGTGATGATCGACGAAGGTGTGCGACTCGTCGCCATCGGCTGCAGCCACGCGGACAAAATCTGCTGGGGCCTGCTCGGTAACGTCAGCAGCCTCGGGTGCCGCCGGACCGCTGGCAGCCGAACCAAAGCCCGTTGTCTCGGCAGCAACAAGACCGATTAGGTGCCCATCGCGACGACACGCCGTAGTGCCGAAAATGCCTGCGGCGGCACCGGTTACACGCTGCCCAGCGACGACGTTGTCTTGCACGAAGGCCAGCACCTGCTCGTCCCAGCGCGCCGTGCCACCAAGGTAGTGGTGCAAGTCGAAGAGCGGATCCCAGCCGCCCGACACGGCCAGCACATCGCAGGTGATCAGCTCGGTGTCGCCGCCACCAAGCGGTGCCACAACCACGCCAGCGAGCGCACCATCCTCAGAGGCCGTGGTGTCCATGACGACGCTCCCGCCACGCACCTCAACACCCAGCTCGCGCGCACGACGGGGCAACCAGCCTTGGGGATCGGGACGGACGTCAACCACCAGCGCCACGTCCACACCCGCGTTGATCAGGTCGAGCACCGTGCGATACGCATCGTCGTTGGTCGTAAAGACCACGGCACGCTCTGGCACGAGGCCGTAGCGATGCAGGTAGCCACGCACACCAGCCGCGAGCATCACGCCCGGGCGGTCGTTGTTCGGAAAGACGAGTGGGCGTTCGGTGGCACCCGTCGCGACGACCAGCTCGTGTGTGCGCACCTGCCACATGCGACGCAGGGCACGGCCACGACGCTTCGCCTCCGGCAGGTGCTCGCTGACGCGCTGCATCAATGCGATCGCGCCTTGATCACCCACGTTGAAGACGGTCGTGCGCTTCAGGATCGTCACCGCTGGGTTGTCCCGCAGACGCTGCTCGACGTCGGCGACCCACAGATGCGCCGGACGATCATCAATCACCGCGTCCTCGCCCAGCAGCGAGCCGCCGAGGTGCGGATGCTCATCCACGAGCAAGACCCGCGCGCCCGCCTCGGCAGCGGCGAGCGCTGCGGCAAGACCAGCTGGCCCAGCACCCGCGACAAGCACGTCGCAGTGGGCGTGGCGCTTCTCGAAACGACCCGTGTCGGTGCCGGTCGGCAAGACGCCCTTGTGAATGCGGCTCAACGCGGTCAAACCCTCGTAAACCTCGACCTGCGTCAGGCGCATCAGCGGCTCGGACGACTCGCCCGTACCGATCTGTCCAAAGGCGTTGGGGTCCGACATGGTGTCGGTCACGACACCGCGTGGGCGATTCATCAACACGCTCGAGCCAAGCACGCGGACACGATTCGCCAGCAGAGCAGAGGCAACCGTGTCGCCCGGGTGCGCGCTCATCGCCCGCCCATCCCAGGTGAAGGTGATCGTGCGATCGTCGTTGATGCGGCCGCGACCGGCGAGGCGCTTCATCGAGCGTCCTCTGGCTGCTCACCCGAGCGGTACGAGCCAACCATTTCGTGGGTGCCATTATCGCGAATCACGTTGAACCAGCGGCGACAACCCGCTGCGTGGTTCCAGCGCTCGGCGTAGCGACCGCGCGAGTTGTCGCGGACGAAGAGGAAGCGCGTCCACTCCTCATCAGAGAGCTGCTCGGGGTCGGCCGGATAGGCGACGTGCGCCTGGCCGCCGTACTTAAACTCGGGCTCGTCGCGCGGGCCGCAGTAGGGGCAACGAATCTGGAACATCAGTGGGCGACTGCTGCCGCACCGTGCTCGTCGATCAGCTCGCCGGTCTCGAAGCGCTCGAGCGAGAACGGGCGGTTGAGGGCGTGCGGCTCACCCGTCGCGATCGTGTGCGCCATCACCCAGCCAGAGCCAGGCGTGGCCTTAAAGCCCCCGGTTCCCCAGCCGCAGTTGACGTAGAGGTTCTCGACAGGCGTCAAGCCCACGATCGGCGAGGCATCGGGACAGACATCGACGATGCCGCCCCAGGTGCGCAGCAAACGCGCGCGCGAGAACTGCGGAAACAGCTGCATGCCAGCACTCATCTGCTCTTCAATCACGTGCAGTCCACCGCGCTGTGCATACGAGTTGAAGGCGTCGATCCCGGCGCCCATCACGAGCTCACCCTTGTGCGCCTGCGAGACGTAGACGTGGACCGCGTTGCTCATCACGACGCAGTTGAGAACCTGCTCGTAAACCTCGCTGACGAGCGCCTGCAAGGGGTGGGATTGGATCGGTACCGCGAAGCCGGCCATCGCCGTCAAGAGGCTGGTGCGACCAGCAGCGACGAGCCCGACTTTGCCGGCAGCGATCGGTCCACGCGACGTCTGGAGCCCGGTTACGCGACCGTTAACGACATCGATGTCCGTCACCTCACAGCCCTGGATGATGTCCACCCCAAGCGCGTCGCAGGCTCGACCGAGCGCGAAGATGACAGCGTCGTGACGCGCGATGCCGCCGCGTCGCTGGAGCGTCGCACCCATCACCGGGTAGCGCGCCTCGGGGGAAATATCCACGATCGGACAGAACTCTTTGACGGCGTCGGCATCGAGCCACTCAGCGTCAACACCGTTGAGGCGGTTGGCGTTGACGCGACGAATACTCTCGCGCTCGTCGTGCAGGTTGTGGGCCAGGTTGAGCACGCCACGCTGCGAAAAGAGAATGTCGTAATCGAGCTCTTCTGCCCAGCCTTCCCAGAGCTGGAGCGCGTGCTCGTACATGGCGGCGCTCTCGTCCCAGAGATAGTTCGAGCGAATGATCGTCGTATTGCGCACGGCGTTGCCGTTGCCAATCCAGCCGCGCTCGACAACCGCGATGTTCGTCAGGCCATGGTTTTTGGCGAGGTAGTACGCAGTCGAGAGGCCGTGCAGACCGCCACCGACGATGACTGCGTCATACGACGACTTCGGCTCAGGGTTCCGCCAGAGAAACGGAGCATTGTGGAGTGCGTGTTCGTTCGGATCCAAGGTCGCTCCGTTGGGCTAGACGTTCGGCGTGACATTTCAGAGAATACGATTGCTTGGCACTCCTTGTCAAGCAGCGCCATGAACGCCAGACTGCACAAATGACAACCATGCGCGCGGCCATTCTCCACGAATACAACTCCCCCCTCGTCGTGCACGACAACGTGCTGGTCGCAGACCCGAAGGCGGGCGAGGTACTCGTCAAGCTTGGCGCCAGCGGTGTCTGCCGCTCTGACGTGCACTCCAGCGAATGGGTTGGCGTCCAACCAATCCCCTCGCTCCTCGGACATGAAGGCGCTGGCACCGTTGTCGCCGTCGGACTTGGCGTGACTGAACTCGCAATTGGTGATCGTGTCGTCCTGATGTGGGTCGCTCCCTGCGGCTCCTGCAAGATGTGCGACCGCGAACGCCCCTCGCTCTGTGAAGGGCAGGGTTCGTACGAACTTGGGTTCGCCGTTGACGGCACGAGCCGCTACTCACTCAATGGCGAGCTCATCCACCACTACTCGTGCTCGACCTTCGGTGAGTACAGCGTGGTCCCTGTGGAGGGGGCCATCAAGGTCGACACCGATCTCCCGTGGGAATACCTCGCGTTGGTTGGTTGCGCCGTGACGACTGGCGTGGGTGCCGCGATCAACACCACCAACGTGCGACCAGGAGACTCCGTGGCCGTCATCGGCTGCGGCGGTGTCGGTCTCAGCGTTATTCAGGGAGCCCGCATTGCCGGCGCGTCGACCATCATCGCCGTCGATACGAACCCGGGCAAACTAGAACTCGCTCGCGAATTAGGCGCGACGGATACGGTCAACAGCTCTGACCTTGACGCCATCGGGGCCGTCAAGAAAATCTGCCCGAACGGTGTCGACCATGCGCTTGAAGCGCTCGGGCGAGACAACACGATCCAGCAGGCGATTGATATGACCACTCGCGGCGGGCAGACAACGCTGATCGGTATGGCCAAGGCAGAGGTTCGGCCAAGCATCCCCGCGCTGGATATGGTCGTTGAGGAGCGCACCGTTGCGGGATCGTGGTACGGCTCATTCATTCCCGCCCGCGATATTCCCAAGATTGTTGGCTGGCTCGAAACAGGCGACCTCAAACTCGACGCCATCATCGAGCGCATCACACTCGACGACGTCAACACAGCCTTCGATCGCATCCGCTCCGGGGAGGCGAACCGTCAGGTGATCATCTTCTAGGTGCCATTCTTGCCACGAATGTCCG
>JBAXOM010000115.1:0-6067 GCA_037133215.1 Thermoleophilia bacterium
GCAAGAAGTTGTTTCGCCGCGGTGCCGATCGAGTCAAGGAAACCGGCGGTGGCATCAAGGGTGCCGCGACCGAGCTCCAGGCGAGTTTCGGTGAGGAGCCCGACGAGAATTCGGCGGTCTATCGCGCAACGGTGGCCGGACGCGAAAAGGCCACCGAAGGCGCAACGATCGCCCTCGAGGCAGCCAAGGAGGCTCGTAACGAAATGTCGGGCCTCGTTGACGACGCCCGCGCCGGTGCTACCGGTGAGGAGCCGCAGACGGCCATTGGTCGGGCGGCGCGGTCGGTCACCGATACTGCTCGAGACGTTCGGGCTGGTGTCGCGGGTGACGACGCCGCAGAGCACGAGCCGCAGACGGCAATCGGTAAAGCGGCAAAGACGGTCGGCGACACAGCCAAGGCGCGCGTCGACATGCTCAGTGAGACGGCTACCGAGTTCAAGGCCGGCGTTGACGGCGCCCCTCCGGCCGAGGCTGCCCCACCCGCTGCGGAGCCCGCTGCACTCCCCGCTGCCGACGAGCCTGCTCCGCCGGCGCCGACCGACCAGGCCTAGTCGTCGATGTCCAGCACGCTCGATCGTGATCGGGGAGCCTTCTTCGAAATTGCGATCGTGCTCGCGCTGGCCGTCGGAGCTGTGGCGGGGGCGATCTTCATCGCAACGTCCCTCCCCCTCGTCACGATCGTCGTCGGCGCGCTCGCGCTCTATGTCGTCGGCGTTGCCGTCATCGCGCTCGCTGTTTAGCGAGTCGACGCTACGAGAGCGTGATGGAGATCGTCGACGCGCCGGTGAAGACGGCGATGATCGACCCGAGCAACCAGCCCACGGCCGCAATGATCAGCGCGATCTTGCCGAAGCGATTCTGATTGCCGCTGATGGCGAGGCCGATGATGGCGAAGCCAATACCGATGAAGCCGAGCACCATGGGGGCAAACCACACCGCGAGTACTCCGAGGCCGCAGGCGAGACCGCTCAGCAGTGCCGAGGCCGACTGAAGGCCCGAGTCGCGCGGCTCCAACATCCGATCGACATAATCCATCTGCGTCATCGGTGCGGCTACTGCGTCGTCTGTGGATTGCGTCTCGTTCGCGCTCATCGGATCGGATCATCCCTCGGTCGTTAGCGTCGCTTCTCGACGCGCCGTCAGCATAGCGCGACGGTCCCGTTTACCCAATCAGATCATCGTTTCGTTTGATGCGATGTTGCGTGTCGTCCGTAAGCGTGGATACGATGCCGGGCGTGACACGTTTGATTCCCGAAGACGCGCGTGTTCGAAAGGCTTGGCTGAGGTGAAGACGATCAAGGTTCTACCCCTTGCCATCATGGGTGTTGTCGTCGGCATCGTGATCAGCGTGCTCTTGGTCATTACGCGCACGCTGCCCGTGCAGGCTTCGGCAGAGTCGTCGGACATCGACAACCTCTACATCTTCTTCCTTGGGTTCTCCGGAATCATCTTCGGCATCGTCGTTCTCTTCTTGCTGGTGTCGGTCTATCGCTTCCGTGCCCGCCCGAACGATGAGCGTGAGGGCGACAACCTCCACGGCATCACGTGGCTCGAAGTTGTCTGGACGGTCATTCCGTTCGTGATCGTCGTGCTCTGCGCGATTGGTGGGTTGATGGTGCTGCGGAGCGGCGACGTCGAAGCGCAGGCGCGGACGAAGGGCCAGCAGATCCATGTCCTGGGCTACCAGTTCGGTTGGAAGTACGGCTATCTCAATCAGGACATCAACCTGAAGGATCAGCAGACCCTCGTGTTGCCGGTCAACGAGCCGGTCATCTTCGAGCTCGAGAGTCAGGACGTGATTCATTCGTTCTGGGTGCCGGCGTGGCGCATGCAGATGAATGCGACGCCTGGACAGGTCAACGAAATTTCGACCACGCCGACCAAAATCGGCACCTACGACATCGTCTGTGCCTATCTCTGTGGCGTCGGACATACCGGCATGAACACCAGTTTGCCTGGATCAATCATTCCCAAGGTTCGTGTTGTCTCGAAGTCCGATTTCGACGCATGGATCACACAGCAGAAGGCCGCGGCAGCCAAGGCAGCCGAATCAGCTACTGCAGAGACGACGACTGGGAGTGCTGGCTGATGCATACGAACTTGATTGACGCCTTCCGGGGAGGGTTTGACCGATGACCGCTGTTCTCAAGCCAACGCTGGCCCGCTGCCTCTGGGTCGCCCCCGCTTTCGCCGCGCTCGCAATTCTGATTACCGTCGCAGCACGCTCGCTTGTCGGCATGACACCGGTCCTCCAAGAGAGCACGTTGTTGACCGTCGCGTACATCGCGGGTGGTATCGGCTTCATCGTCGGGATTGGTGGCTTCGACTACTGGTTCACCTGGATGCGCGGTGGCGAGCTGGATCCCAACGATCACTCGCAGCATGGCGCCCACTCGTGGGGGGATTACTTCAAGTTCAATACCGACCACAAGGTCATCGGTATTCAGTACATCGTCTTCACGTTCATCATGTTCTTGGTCGGCGGCATGTTCGCCGAGATCTTCCGCTCCGAACTCGCGAATCCTGGCCAGCAGGTCGTCACGAATCAGCAGTACAACGGGCTGATTTCCCAGCACGGCGTGATCATGATCTTCGTCTTCATGGTCCCCGTTTTTGCTGGTATCGGCAACTACGTCATTCCGTTGATGATTGGCGCCGCAGACATGGCGTTCCCGCGTCTCAACGCCGTCTCGTTCTGGTTGCTTCCTGTCGCCGCGTTTACGCTTCTGTCGTCGTTCATGTTTGGGTCGTTCGACGGTGGTTGGACCGGCTACCCGACACTCTCGGAGCAGAGTGGCTACGGCATGACGCTCTATCAGCTGGGTGTCCAGCTGGCTGGTGCTTCGTCGATTGCGACAGCGGTCAACTTCCTGGTCACGATCATCGCCATGCGCGCGCCGGGCATGACGCTCTTCCGCATGCCACTGTTGGTCTGGGCCAACTTGGCAACCTCCGCCCTCGTCGTGGCGGCTACCCCCTTCATCGCCGGTGCACAGTTCATGGCGATGTTCGATCGTGAGATGGGCACACACTTCTTTACTGTCGCTGGTAACGGCGACACGCTCGTGTACCAACACATCTTCTGGTTCTACTCACATCCAGCCGTTTACATCATGATCTTGCCGGGCTTCGGCATCATCAGTGAGGTCATCGCGACGCACGCGAGGAAACCGGTCTTTGGGTATCGCGCTGTCGCCTTCTCGTCGGCTGGTATCGCCATTCTCGGGTTCGCCGTCTGGGCGCACCACATGTTCGCCTCGGGCATGGAGCCGTGGCTGCGCGTGCCGATCATGCTCTCCACCCTGCTGATCGCGATTCCAACGGGCATCAAGATCTTCTCGTGGCTCGGCACCATGTGGGGTGGCGTCTTGCGGATGACAACCGCCAACCTGTTTGCCATCGGCTTCATCTTCACGTTTGTGATCGGTGGTCTCTCGGGCGTCATGCTCGCCGTGGTTCCGTTCGACGTCTCCATCACGAACTCATACTTCATCGTCGCGCACTTCCATTACGTGCTGTTCGGCGGCTCGATCATGACGATCTACGCCGGCTTCTATCACTGGTTCCCCAAGGTCACGGGCCGCATGTACAACGAGGTCCTCGGGCGCTGGCATTTTTGGATCACGTTCGTGGCGATGAATCTGACCTTCTTCCCGATGCACTATCAGGGACTCGAAGGCATGCCGCGTCGTGTTGCTGACTACGCACCACAGTTTGCGTGGAGCAACATGCTGATCTCGATTGCGGCCTTCATTCTCGGTGCCAGCACGCTGATCTTCGTCTACAACATGATTCATTCGGCGCGTCATGGCAAGAAGGCTGGCGCAAATCCGTGGGGTGGCCTTACTCTCGAGTGGATGCTCTCCTCCCCACCGCCGATCTTCAACTTCCCCGCCACGCCTCGCGTGATTGGTGGCCCGTACCGCTACGGCGAAGAGGGTGCGAAGCACGCGATCGTGCCGGAAGTCGAACCCGCGACCGTCGAGACGACCGTCTAGCGCCGTGCGCGCAGGAGACTCACTATGAGCGCAGCTACTGATCACTCCGCACCTCAGATTCAGCCCTATCGCACAGGACTTCGCCCAGAGATTCTTGGGCTGATCATCTTCCTGGTCTCTGAGGCCGCCCTGTTTGGTGCGTTCTTCATGTACTACACCAATCTGCGTGTGCTCAAGGGCATTCCGTGGCCCGGCGATTTTGATATTCCGGCGGACTCCACCTCGATCAACACGCTGATCCTCGTTCTCTCGAGTTTCACCTGCGAATTTGCGCTGCTCTCACTCGATCGACGCAAGAATGGAAGCGTCTTTGGTTGGTTGCTCCTGACGTTCCTCCTCGGCGCGACCTTCCTCGGTCTCCAAGTTCACGAGTACATGATCGTTGGGTTCACGCCTGCGGATCAGTCGACGGGAGCGATCTTCTTCACGCTGACCGGGCTTCATGGCACCCACGTGTTCATCGGTCTCGTGCTGCTCCTACTCGGCATGATTCGTGCACTGGCAGGACGATGGTCACCCGAGCGGCACAGTGGTTTGCTGGCGATCAGTATCTACTGGCACTTTGTCGATATCGTCTGGGTGATTCTGTTCACCGTCGTGTACTGCCTGCCGAGCAGCTGACGCTGGGTTAGGAGGCTGACCCATGTTGTGGGTCGCTATCCATCTCCCCCATATCGTTCCGCCGCTGATTGCGTTTTTCTTTTTGGCGCGCCTCGCGGTATGGGCTGCAGCACAGCCTCCCTCGCATTACACGGATGAGCAGGTTGAGGAATGGAACCAGGCACGCCGAGAGGCGCAGGCTATCCTCAAATTGCCCGTTCGGCGGCGAACGTCACTGTTTGGCGTGCTGGCTCTCCTCCCACTCCTGATCGCGTTTGCAACGGGGCTCTGGATTTACACGCTCAGCCTGCGTGGTCAGTCGTCCGACTCGTGGCTCTTCTGGTTGCATGTCGTCACCGGCTCGGCAGGACTACTGCTTGTGACGATCAAATCGGGCGAGTTGGGGCGACGGCGGATCGCCTCTCGTCTCCAGGTCCGCCGACCACAAGATGCGATCGCCTCCCTCGTCATGCTCGTGCTCGGCGTCCCGATTGCGGTGACCGGCGTGTTGATGCTCTTTCGACCCTCGGGTGGGGCGTTCACGGCCGTGGACTATCTTCACGTCATCACGAGTGTCTGGTGGACGCTGATCGTCCAGTGGCACCTCTATCGCTATCTCGTCAGGGCACTACGATCGCTGTCGGGCAAAGAAGTGCCCGTCGGCGTTTCAGACACCGCAGCCTGATTCGCACTCAGGGCGAGTGTCTCGATGACGAGGCGATGAACAATGCTGCGCGCACTGCGCGTATCGCCCGTGCGCTCGAGAATGCAGATCCAGAGTTCATCAAACAGCGCGGGAATCCGTACGGCCGCGATCGATTCGCCTAAGAGCTCCTCACCTTTGTGAAGACCAAGTTCGCGGGCCGCGAGCGTCAGCAGGCACCCATCGTCATCGTCATCGCCCACACCCCACGAGCCGCCAACAAGACGGTCAGCGTTGTGCTCGAGGGCACGGGCAATCGCAGGAAGAACGGCCGGGTCAACACGCCCCAGCTCGCTCTGCAACGCGCGTTGAAGGGTTACCTCGCGATTGTGATTGGCGTCGCTCACAGCACTAATGCTAGCCTGCTTGACGTGCCCGGTTTGCTGACTCCGATGCGTGCGCTGATACTCGGTGCCCTTGGCCTCGTCCTGCAGGGCGTCGCGTTGCTCCCCGCAATAGACAACGCTGTCGAAACGAACGCCTCCTTGCATTACCTGCAGCACGGCCTCATTTTTGCTGGAGGCGTGTGCATGGGTATTGCGTTACGTGATCTCCTGGTGATGAGTCGTCGCCGTTGATGCGCAGTCGAGTTGCTGCCTCCTCGGATACGATCCAACCTGTGAGTACACGTAACAGAACGTCGGTTAGTCGTGTCCGCTGAACCCGTTGCTGTGCCTCGTCACCCGTCCGTCTACGTGGACTATTTCGAGCTGACGAAGCCGCGGATTATGATCCTGCTGCTGATCACGATGCTCGGCGGCATGGT
>JBAXOM010000116.1:0-5897 GCA_037133215.1 Thermoleophilia bacterium
CCCCCACGTCAACCCCGAGGCCCCGTGGCCCGAGCTGGCGGTGCTCGAGACGGCGACCGCCGAGGCCGGGCACACGTTGCAGGCGCGACTGACCGTCTATCCGCACTACGTCAACAGCGAGTGGCTTGAGCCCGCACCGCTCGCCACCACCCTTCGAGTCGCCGACGCACAGTTGCGCTCGCGGCCGAACGATGGCTGGACGAATGGTGTCACCGAGATGCCACCGCTCGCCTGGCACGACGGACCACCACTGCGCGTTGGTGGCGTGTCGCCCGCCTTCGCCCAAGCACTCACACGTGCCGAAGCCGAGCAGCTGCTCGACCTCGAAGACACGGAGGCGTTGCTCAACGCGCGCGGCCCCGAGATCGCGCTCCTGACGGGGCTCGCGGACCAGCGCCGCCGCGACCGTGTCGGCGACGACGTCACCTACGTCGTCTGTCGCAATATCAACTACACCAACGTCTGCTATTTCCGCTGTGGCTTCTGCGCCTTTTCGAAGGGCCGCCTCGCCGAGAATCTCCGCGGCCCCGCCTATCTGCTCGAGCCCAGCGAAGTCGCTCGTCGCTCGGTTGAGGCCTGGCAGCGTGGCGGCACAGAGGTCTGTCTGCAGGGTGGGATCCACCCCGGCTTCACCGGCGAGTGGTACCTCGAGGTGCTCCAAGCCGTCAAAGCCGCCCAACCCGAGATCCACGTGCACGCGTTCTCGCCACTCGAAATCTGGCAGGGCGCGGCGACGATGGAGTGGACGCTCGAGGACTACCTGCGCCAGCTGCAAGCGGCCGGGCTCGGCAGTCTGCCTGGCACCGCCGCCGAGATCCTCGACGACGAGGTGCGCGCCGTGCTCTGCCCCGACAAGGTCAACACCGAGCAGTGGCTTGAGGTGATGCGCACCGCACACGGCGTCGGGCTCCGCACAACCGCGACGATCATGTTCGGCCACATCGAGCGCCCGATCCATGTTGCGCGCCACCTGCACCGCATCCGCGATCTCCAGCGCGAGACCGGTGGCTTTACCGAGTTCGTGCCGCTGCCGTTTATCCCAGAGGAGGCTCCGATCGCCCTCAAGGGCAAGGCGCGCTACGGACCGACCTTCGACGAGACGGTCGTGCTGCATGCCACTGCACGCCTCGTGCTCGACCCGTGGATTCAGAACATTCAGACGTCGTGGGTCAAGCTTGGTCCCGAGGGTGCGCGCGTGATGCTCGGCGCCGGTGTCAACGATCTTGGTGGCACGCTGATGAACGAATCGATCAGCCGCGCCGCCGGTGCCGACCACGGCCAGGAGTGCCCACCCGAGCGGATGGAGGCTGTCATCCGCGCCGCGGGCCGCAACCCGATCCAGCGCTCAACGCTCTACGGTCGCCCACCGGCCGACCAAACCGCCCGCTCGTTCGGTGCGCCCGAACTGCTCGACTCGACGCCACCACCGTACGACGACGGTGGGCTCGTCAAGCCTGCCAAGCTGATCCGCCCGGGCCTCGCAGTCAGCTAGCGCGGCTCGCTCGAGCGAGTACGACGGCCGCTGCGCCGCAAACGACCGCGCCGCCGAGCAGCCAGCCGCCGAGGATGTCGGTCGGCCAGTGCACGCCCAACACGAGACGGCTCGGGCCCATCAAGATGCCAACTGCCAACGCGAGTACGCCGATGATGCGCGGTAGGCGACCGCCGACCGGTGCGAGCAACAGGATCAGGCCGAGCACCACCCACATCGTGATGCCACTCATCGCGTGCCCCGAGGGGAACGACGCCGTCAGCGGCTGAAAGGCCGACTCGGACCAGGCTGGGCGCGTACGACCGACCAACTCCTTGACGATGTTCTGCAGCGCGAAGCCGCCAATCGCGCTCCACAGGAGCCACTGTGCCCACACTCTATGCGGGCGCCACAACAGCGCAACCGCGATCGCGACCACCGCACCCGTACCGAGATCACGCGTGGCGAGACCCAGCGAATCAGCCGGCGAAACAAGCCAGTCGGGATACCCGGCTATACCGTGGCCGAGCCAGTCGTCGAAGCGCAAAATCGGCTCCCACGCGGCAGCGACGGCAATCAGCAACACCACGAAGAGGCCAAGCAGCACGCCCGCAGCAATGGCGAGCGAGCGAGGGCGCGGGGCGTCAGTCGACGCCTTGCTCCATCGCCGCGTCGATCGCCGACTGCGGCTCATCCTTGCTGGGCACGACGGCTGGGTGCACACCACCCGGTCCAAGGTGACCTTGAATCGACGGGTTGGATGCATCGAGCAAACCCGCCTCGGCGTAGATCTCGAGCTTCTCGCGCGAATCCTGAATATCGAGGTTACGCATCGTCAGCTGCCCGATGCGATCGAGCGGACCGAAGGCCGACTCGGACTTCTCCATGCTGAGGCGCTCGGGGTGGTACGTCAGGTGCGGGCCACACGTTTCGAGCACGGTGTAATCCTCGCCGCGGCGCAGACGCACCTTGACCTCACCCGTCACGGCCCGACCAACCCAGCGCTGCAGGCTCTCGCGGATCATCAGTGCCTGCGGATCGAACCAGCGGCCCTCGTACAGCAGGCGCCCAAGCTGGCGGCCCTGATTGCGATACGTGTCGATCGTGCCCTCGTTATGAATGCCGTTGACGAGCCGCTCGTACGCGAGATAGAGCAGCGCCATGCCGGGCGCCTCATAGATGCCACGACTCTTGGCCTCGATAATGCGATTCTCGATCTGGTCCGACATACCGAGACCGTGGCGACCACCGATCTCGTTTGCGGCCATCACGAGAGAGATCTGGTCGGAAAACTCTTTGCCGTTGATCGAAACGGGCCAGCCTTCGGCAAAGCGAACTGTGACCTCTTCCGTCTCGATCGCCACAGCCGGATCCCAATACTTTACACCCATGATCGGCTGCACGATGTCCATCGACTCGGTCAGAAACTCGAGCGTCTTGGCCTCGTGCGTCGCGCCCCAGATATTGGCGTCGGTGGAATAAGCCTTCTCGACGCTATCGCGGTACGGCAGGTCGTGCGCGACGAGCCACTCACTCATCTCTTTGCGCCCGCCGAGCTCGTCAACAAACTGCTGGTCGAGCCACGGCTTATAGACACGCAGGGACGGATTGACGAGCAGGCCATAGCGGTAAAAGCGCTCGATGTCGTTGCCCTTGTACGTCGAGCCGTCGCCCCAAATCGAGACGCCGTCCTCCCTCATCGCGGCAACCAGCATCGTGCCCGTGACCGCGCGACCAAGCGGCGTCGTATTGAAGTACGTTCGACCACCAGAGCTGATGTGGAACGCGCCACACTGCAACGCCACGAGACCCTCGCGTACGAGCTCGGCGCGGCAATCAACCAGTCGTGCAGCCTCGGCGCCGTACTGCAACGCGCGGCTCGGGACGTCGTCGAGATTTGGCTCGTCGTACTGGCCAAGGTTCGCGGTGTACGCAAACGGCACACCACCCTTGTCGCGCATCCACGCGACGGCAGCCGACGTATCGAGCCCGCCGGAGAACGCAATTCCGATGCGCTCGCCGATTGGAAGGGAGGTGAGGACGGTAGCCATTAGGGCGAACGCTACCGGGGGTTGCCGTCGGCAAGCGGCGGCAGCATGCCCGGCAACTCGACCTCGTGGATAAAGCGTGTCCGCGCGTGCTCGACGATCGCCACTGCCACCACCGTGATCAGGATGCCCACGATTTGAACCAGCGATAGCAACTGGCCGAGGATCACCCACGCAGCGATCGAGCCCACGACCGGCTCGGTCATGCCAAGCATGCTCGCCGCACCAGAGCCGACGCGCGCATTACCCGCGAGTACCAACGAGAACGGCACGACCGACCCGAGCACCACGATCCAGATCAGCGTGGTCCAGAGCGGCACCTCGAGGTGAAAGCGCCCAGCCAGCACGACGACGTCGTCGAGCTTGTCGTACGGGAAGGACCATGGCGGCACCACGAATAGGTAGAGCACCGCGGCGACAATCATCGGCGCACCGGCGCGCGCCATGGGACCCAGCTGGGCCGGCTGGCGCGCACTGAGGATCACCATGGCGGCGAACGTAATCATCGTCGCCAAGCCAAAGCACACGCCAATGATCGAGACGGCACCCACGCCGCCGCTGCCGCCAAGCACGGACAGCGTGACGCCACCAATCGCCACGACCATCACGGCGTACGCGTAGCGCGGCAGGCGCTCGCCACGGCGGACATGCTGGTAGATCGCGATCGGCAACGGCGCGATATACGAGAGCACCAGCGCCAACGCGACATCGAGATAGCTCAGCGTCTGGAAGTACAACGCCTGCGAGGCGAAGATGCCAATCGCGGCATAGGCGATCACCGGCAGCAGCATCGCTCGGGTAAACCGCCGCCAGACGAGCACTACGAAAGGCAGCAGGCAGAGCGCGCCGCCAACGGTGCGTACAGCCGCGACGCTAATCGGCGAGAGACCACCATCGATCGCGATCCGCGCGACGATGCCGTTGAGGGCAAAGAACGTGCAGGCGATGATCACGAGCACGGCGCCCGTGCGGTAGGAGCTCGACGAGCCCATCAGAGTTCTGCCACGAAAATCTCGGTTGGGGAGGCGTGCGTAAAGCGCTGTCGCTCGACAACCGCAACGCAGGCAATCGTCAGCACAATGCCAAGCGCTTGGACGGGCGCAAGTACCTGACCGAGCACAAACCAGGCGAGCAGCGGCGCGACGATTGGCTCAGTCATACCCGCCATACTGCCCGCGCCAGCACCGATGCGCGTGATGCCCGTAATCACCAGCGCGTACGGGATCACGCTACCGAGCACGATCGTAAACAGCACCGCTGCAGCCACGGGGATGGCGATGTCAATCCGCCCGGTTAGTTGCGTGGAATCGTGGAGGACGTCGAAGGGGAGTCGCCAGATGGGAATCACTGGCAGCCACATCAACGCAGCGGCCAGCATGCCTGCACCGGTACGTGCGAGCGGTGGCAAGACAACTGGTTGGCGCGCACCAAGAATCGCCTGGCCTGCGAATGACAGCGCCGTCAGCGCGGCAAAGGCGATACCGACTAATGAGATCGCCCCAATCCCACCGGCCCCGCCAAGCACGGCAATCGCGACGCCCCCAACGGCAAAAACCATCGCGATGTACGCGATCACGGGAAGCCGCTCGGCGTGGAACACCCGTTGGTACGCGGCGACGAGCAGTGGACCGGTGTACACAATCACGAGCGCAACTGCGATGTCCATCCGCGAGATGGCCTGGTAGTAGAGGCCCTGGGCGAGGACGATGCCGATCAAGGCAAAGAGCAGGATCGGCACGAGATCGCGTCGACTCAGACGTCGCACAGCGAGCAAGAAGAACGGCAGCAGAATGAGTCCCGCACCGTACGAGCGGAACGCCGCCAATTCGAGTGGGGCGACACCCCCATCGATCGCGGCCTTGCTCATTACGCCCGTGCACGCAAACAGCGCCGAGCCGAGGATCACGAGGATATAGCCGGTGCGACGGGAGATCACGCAGGGGATCGTGCCTGACCTCGCGCCGTACGGCAGTACGTGTCGGTCAGAACTCGGCGAGCGAATCGAACTCGGTGGCGCGCGCCGAGCGCACGCGGGCACGCTCAACGACGATGATGCCCGCCACCGCGATCGCAATGCCAATGCTCTGCGTCGCTGCGAGGTGCTGGCCCAATAAGCCCCACGCGAAGACCGCTCCGAGCACTGGCTCGGCCATCCCAACCATGCTCGACGCCCCCGCCCCCACGAGGGCCGTGCCACCGACCCAGGTGGCGTACACGCCGATCGAGCCAACAAGGATCACAAACAGCACGGCCACCCAGACGGGAAGTGAAAAACCAAAGCGCCCCGCGAATGTCGTCGTCTCGCCGAGCTTGTCGAAGGGCAGCGTCCACGGTGGCACGATGAAGGCCCAGATCACCGCGGCGACCACCATGCACGC
>JBAXOM010000117.1:0-5794 GCA_037133215.1 Thermoleophilia bacterium
CCGAAGAACTCGCTATTGATCAGGCGCGCATGACGAGCTTCGGCGGCGTGATAGCCCGCGCTGGTCAGGTAGGGCGCAGCGAGCGTCATTGCACCAAACAGGAGACCGATGCTGTGCCCGATTCGGGCGATACCGCCAACGCCATCAGTCGGGGTAACAATCTCGGTCAGCAGCTCCCGTTGGGCCCACGTGGCCGCAATCTTGAGGCGAGCATGGCTTCGCTCAGGACCCTCGGGAATGCGATAGGTCTTGCGCCAGGCGCGGCGGACATCCTTGTCGGCACGAATGCGATCCTCGAGGCCACTCGTTCGCTCCTCGCCGCCCTCATTCAGCTCGTCGTCGTCATCTAGCTCGACGTCGTCGTCTGGCAGCGGATACTCGAGCATGTCGCCAACCAGCCCACGTAATTGCTGTGGCACGGGGCACGAGTTGCGCTCTGTCGCGGCCTTGATGGCCAGGCCGATCATCGCGTGCGAGAGGGCGGCGGTCGACCCGTGCTGTCCGCGTAGGGTGGTCGAGCCCATTCGAATGTGCTGCATCAGCTCGGCGACAGTCGCTGCCGGCGGTGTCTCCGTGTACGTCGCAGCGGCGTCCAGCAGACCATGGTCATCGCTGCCAGCAGTCAGCGAGCGCTGCTCGGGGCGGCGAGGCGTCAGACCATGCTTCTCAGCCAACTTGCTGAGGAACTCGGGAGTGGCGGATTCAGCAATCCGGACGGCAGTCGTGTTGCCATCACGGCTCCGCGCGCCGTTACGTCCCTCCCAGATTGGGAACAGCAGGAGGCAGCGTTCGAGGTGAGAAGGTGTCAGGTCGGCGCCGATCCGAAACAACGGATGCGCGAGGGCGTGCGTGATGTCGCGTTGTTCCAATAGCTCTACGAGCGCATAGACGTCGGAGCGCACGGCGTCGATGGCGGCGAAGTCTGCCTCCGAGATGTTCCAACAGAGCACGTGCAGCGGCGTGCCATCTTCGGGAAATCGTGTCGTGACTTCGACGCTAATGAAGGCGTCAGGGTGATGCGCGATTTCGAGGGCGCCGGCGATCGTGTCGTGGTCTGTCAGCGTGACGAAGTCCATGCCGAGCCGCTTCGCCTTCTGATACGCATCCTCGGGGCTCGTGTACGACTCGGGCAAGAGCGCGTTCTTCAGAAACCAGTTACCCGTTTCTGTCGAGGCTTTCGAGTGAAGGTGCAGGTCGACGAGTGCCATGATCGAACTCCTAGTGCCAGGGGAGTGGTCACGAAGAATTGTTCGGGGTGTGCCAGACGACGCGGGGCCTCTGGGGTGATCACGCGGTGAAGCCACGCCCGAATCAGGGGCTGACTGGTGCAGGATCTACGTCGTAGCCATGGTGAAGTCGAAGCGCTTCGTTTCCACCTCGTTACGCACAAAATGCCTGCAAAACGCGGCTTTTTGCGAATCAGATGCTGGCGCCGGTCAGATAGCCATCGTGGATGGCGTCTTCCCAGCGGCGCGGCGAGCGGGCATCGCCAACCGGGCGGGCATCGATGCCGCGCTCGGTCAACTCGAGACAGAGTGCGTCGTTGGCGATGTGGCGGCCCGCATGGAGAACGACGGGTGCCTTGAGGGTCCGCTCGACACCGTCGTAGCGACCGACGATCGTGACGGCACCCGGGGCGATGCTCTGGACGATCACGTCGGAGAGAATCATCACGCCGGCCTCGTGGAGACGCTTGAAGACAGGGCGCTCGGCGTGGTTCTCGGCGATCTCCTGCAGCGGCGCAATGCCGTCGGGGATCAGCGTCACGTGGCGCCCCGCGAGCGCGAGGGCCTCGGCCGGCCCACAGCCCTTGCGGCTGCCCTCCTCATCGACCAACAGCACGTTGCCGTCGGGGATGGGCGTGCCATCGAGCCAGTCATCAATTGCGATGGTGTGCTCGGGCGAAGCGGGCAGGGCGCCTGTCGCCACGAGGACGAAGTCCGGTTGGAGCGCCACGATCGTGTCGGCGTCGGCCGTGACACCGAGTTGCACCTCGACGCCGAGTACGTCGAGCTCGTTGGCGCGCCACTGCCAGAGATCGTTGAGCGAACTGAGCACGGGCAGGGTCGCCGTGCGGGTGATCTGCCCACCGAGCCCGTCGCGCGCTTCAAGAAGTGTCACCCGATGGCCACGCTCGGCGGCATGACGGGCGGCTTCGAGCCCGGCAACGCCACCGCCCACGACGACCACATGTCCAGGATTCGTCGTGGGACCTGCCGCGCGCTCTGCCTCCATGCCGGAGGTCGGGTTCTGGGCACACGCGATCGGAAACTTCCGCATCCGACGGGCAATGCAGACGTTCTGGCCGACGCACATGCGAATTCGGTCTCGCTCGCCCCGCTCGAGCTTGTTGACGAGGTCGGGGTCGGCCATCAAGGCGCGGGTCATGCCGACGAGATCGCAGGTTCCCTCCACGAGTGCCTGTTCGCCCAACTCTGGGCGGTTGATCTTGCCCTCGGCGAGGATCTTGAGTGATTTGGCCACGGCTTTGGCCCGCGCGGCATTGGGGATGCCGATACCGGGAGGGATGTCGAGTGGTGGGATGATCAGTTCTGTGTGTTGATAGTCGCCGTTGCCGACGCCCATGTAGTCGATGTCGCACTCGGTCTCGAGATACTGGACGAGGCGCTCAAAGTTCGGGGTGCGGACGCTGACTGTGACACCGAGAATCGGGTCGGGCCCGATCGCCTCGCGCACGGCGTGCAGGATCTCGACAGCAAAGCGCATCCGATTCTCGAACGACCCGCCGTACTCATCCGTGCGTAGGTTTCGATCGTCATAGAAGAACGCGTCGATCAGCGTGTCGTAGGAAAACATGCACTCGATACCGTCGGTGCCCGAGAGCATCACGGTCCGTGCAGCATCGGCGAACCGCTCGGTAATCAGGCTAATCTCGGCGGCTGTCATCGCGTGGATGCGACCGACACCCAAGTAGCCCGGAGCGTCCGATGGCCCCCATTGCTCCCCGCCACTCGCCAACGGGTCGGCGTTCGGACCCATGTGGTACAGCTGGTTGATCAGCGTGCCACCGTGGACATGGACGGCATCGACGACGCGCGTCAGCCCCTCCACAAAGCCCGGCTTTGTGTGGTCGTAGTTTTGCGGCGTGACCCGACCGGTCGGGTGCGGCGGAATTGGCTCCATCACCAAGAAGCCGGTGCCGCCAGCCGCGCGGGCTGCGTAGTAGTTGCGTACGCGATCGCCGTGGATGCCGTTGTCCGAATAGGACTGCGTGTGGGCGGTAAACGTGACGCGGTTCTTGACGTGCTTGCCGCGGATCTCGAGGGGGGAGAGCAGGTGCTCCATGAGGAGATCCTAGTAGGTTGCCACGGCGATCATCAGGGGACGGGTAAGCGCGTCGACGCAGCCGCTAGAAGCGCTGCTGGTCGCGCATCCGCAGCATCGCTGCGATCACCTCGGGAGGGACACCCATAGCCTGCGCCTCGGCGATCGGATCCGGGCGCCGCTCGAGCGCAGCCAACGCATCGGGAGAAAGTTCCCCGCACGTCACCTGCGCCGCAATCGCAAAACGCTCGGCCACCTCGCGGGCGGCGGCGACGGAGATCGTCACGAACGTCTCGGTCGACTTGCTGAGTCGCTCGAAGCCACCGTTGGCATCGACGATCTCCGGAGCCTCATTGGCCCACTCGGCGACGATCTCGGCATCGATCTCGAGATGAAACTGGAGACCCCAGGCGCGGTTCTGCAGGCGAAAAGCCTGCTGGCCCGAGTCGTTGGCGGCTAGGAGTACGGCACCGGGTGGCGCCTCGAAGCCGTAGGAGTGCCACTGAAATCCGAAGAACGGCCGGGGCATCGCGGCGAGCAGGAGGTCGTCGACCGCCTCACGCTGAATGCCCACGTCGCGCCACGCAGCAATCTCTGGCTTGACGGCCTTGCCGACCACACCGCCAGCAGCACGCGCCAACAGCTGGCCGCCGAGGCAGATGCCGAGGATCGGCGTGCCGATGTCGAGTGCCTCCTCGATCAGATCGAGCTCGCCTGCCATCCACGGATGGAAGTCTTCGGTCGGGTTGGCGTTGCCACCCATGATGAAGACGGCGTCGATGCCATCGAGGTCTGGGCGTTCGTTGTCGACGACGGGATGCCACATCACGATCTCGCCGGCGGCCTCGATCGCATCGCGCATGACGCCTGGGCCTGTGTTGTCGTCGTGTTGGATGATCAGCGTGCGCATAGAGGTCTGTTCGCGGTCGGGTTAGGCGTGGCCGTGCGCACGAGCAAGTTCGACGAAGCGCGCGGCGAGCGCGCGAGCGGCCGCCGCATTGTCTTCGACACGTGCTGCAGTTTCGGCGTGCAGGGCAGCCTGGTCGATGTCGTGTCGCACGAGGTCCGGCTTGCCGACGTTGAGCCAGAGGCCCGTCGTGGCGGCATCGACCTCGATGTGGAACTGCAGACCCCAGGCGCACGAGCCGACACGAAAGGCCTGGCTCGAAGCGGCGTTCTCGGCGAGTGGTACGGCGCCGGGTGGCATCTCAAAGCCGTAGTGGTGCCATTCGAAGGCGCGATAGCCGACGCCGAGTGGCCCGAGCAGTGGGTCTTCTTCACCTGCGGGCAGCAGGCCGATGTCGCACCAGCCGATTTCGGATTGCCGAGCCGGCCCGACGGGCGCTCCGGCTGCGCGCGCGAGCATCTGCCCGCCGAGGCAGACACCGAGCATCGGCAGATCGCGCTCGAGCCCCTCGCGCAGGAGTTTGATTTCTGTCGGAATCCAAGGATGGCGGTCGTCCTCGTCTGGCATCACGACGCCACCCATCAGGACGACGGCGTCGTACTGCGAGAGGTCATGCGGCGGATCGTCCAGCCAGGTGCGCCAGAGATCGACCTGTCCGGCCTCGAACAAGGGCTCGCGGAAGGCGCCGAGGAGGTTGGTGTGGTCGTGCTGGATCTGGAGCGTGCGCACCGCGGCAGTGTAGAGGTGGGCTGCGTGCGTCGTTCCAGCGAGAGCATCGCCTACGCTCGTGATGTGGCCGAACGTAAGCGATCCGTAGTCGATCTTGCGCTCCTCCTCACGCTGACAGCCGTTGCGCTGTGGGCACTCAACATCCCGGTCGTTAAGATCGCGGTGGTCGGGTGGAACCCGATGGCGTTCTCGTTCGTGCGCTTTGCGGCCGGCGCAGTGATCTTTCTCATCTTCGTGCTCGTGCGCGAAGGGTCACTGCGGGTCCAGCGTCGCGATATTCCCTTGTTTCTGATCGGCGGCTCGGTCGGCATTGCGCTCAACCAGTATTCGTTTATGTACGCCGTCGAGCAGACCACAGCCTCGACAGTCACATTGCTGTTTGCGACGACGCCGCTGTGGGCGGCACTCGTCGCGAGGCTGCTGGGTTGGGAGTTCGTCAAGCCGTGGTTTTGGGGAGCGATCGGGATTTGCACGCTCGGCGTGCTGCTGGTGCTGATCGGGTCGGGTGCCACCCTCTCGTTTAGTAGCCTCCTAGGCGACGTATTCGCGCTCGGGGCCGCAGTCACGTGCCGCACCTATAGCGTACTGATACGACCATTGCTGCAGCGCTATTCCGCCACCCACGTCTCGGCAGTCATGATGCTCGTCGGTACCCCACTGATCGCGATTCTCGGTGTGCCCCAGCTGCTGGATCAGGACTTCTCGCACATCACGCCGGGCGCCTGGTTTGGTCTCGGCTACGCGCTCGTGGCCTCGCTGATCGTGGCGAACCTGCTCTGGTTCATCGCAATCCACAAGGCGGGCACGGCTCGGGCTGTTGCGTTGATGCCGCTTCAGCCTTTTCTTGGCGTCGTCTTCTCGGCGCTCCTGCTG
>JBAXOM010000118.1:0-5702 GCA_037133215.1 Thermoleophilia bacterium
GATTGATTACGGGTTCCGCCTGCCCTCAGCGCTCGATAATCGTCCCCTGCAATTTCCTGAGTTTCTGACCAAGGTTGGTCAGGGCATCCTCGTCTCTGCAACACCCGGCGCGTTCGAGGCCCGCGAAGGTGGTCGCGTCGTTGAGCAGATCATTCGACCGACAGGCCTGGTCGATCCGATTATCGATTTGCGTCCAACCGAGGGTCAGATCGACAACCTGTTGGGCGAGATTCGTGAGCGCGAAGCGAAGGGCGAGCGTGTGCTCGTGACGACGCTGACGAAGAAGATGGCGGAGGATCTCTCGAACTATCTGATTGAGAGTGGGGTACGCACGCGTTATCTCCACTCCGAGATCGACACACTCGAGCGCATCCAGATCATTCGCGACCTGCGCCTGGGCGAATACGACGTGTTGGTCGGCGTCAACCTGCTGCGCGAGGGACTCGATCTTCCCGAGGTCTCGCTGGTTGCGATTCTCGACGCCGATAAGGAGGGCTTCCTGCGTGGACAGACGGCCCTTATTCAGACGATCGGCCGCGCGGCCCGCAATGTCAACGGCCGCGTGATTATGTACGGCGACAAAGAGACCGAATCGATCAAGGGTGCAGTTCGCGAGACACAGCGTCGACGCGATATCCAATTGAAATACAACGAGGACCACGGCATCACGCCGGAGACGATCATCAAAGGTGTCTCCGATATCGCCGAGTTTCTCTCGTTGGGGAGTCCCAATGTCCCGGCGTCGCAGCGCGGCCGCCGACAGGTGCCCGAGGGTCTGGGTCGCAAAGAGCTCGAGAAGCTTTCGATCGAACTCGAAGAGGCGATGTTTATGGCCGCCGAAGAACTGCGTTTCGAAGAGGCCGCCCGCCTGCGCGACGAGATCAAGGGTCTGCGTCGCGAAATTGCCGCGCTCTGATGTCCGTAAGGGGTCAGGCCCGATCTGGACATTGGATGACGAGGTAGCTCGACCATCAAATGTCCAGATCGGGCCTGACCCCTTACGGACACCAGAGACGTGGTTGCTAGATCAGGAGCCCGAGCCGACGACGGCGATGGCGTCGATCTCGACGAGGAAGCCGCCGAGGGTGCTGCCGACCGTGGTGCGGGTTGGGCGATGCGAGCCGAAACGTCGGGCGTAGACCTCGTTGTAGGCATCAAAATCGCCGGCGAGATCCTGCAGGTGCGCGGTGATCTTGACGACATCTCCGAGAGTGGCGCCGCCAGCGGCAAGCACGCGCTCAAGGTTGTTAAAGACCTGCTCGGTCTGTGCGGCTACGTCGCTGCCAACAATCTGGTTGTTGTCATCAAACGGTGCCTGGCCAGCCGTGTACAGCGTCTCGCCAATTCGAATACCCGGTGTGTACGGTGCGGTTGGCGGCGGTGCGCCTTCGGGGTAGAGCAGTTGTTGCTTCATCAGAATTCCTCCTAGAACGACAGTGGCAGCGTAGTCGCATCGCACCAACCCCTGGTCGGTTGCGGTTTCTGTCCGATCTGAGGCGTAGCATCGCGCAATGGCCACCATTCCTCCAGATTCCACGCCCGCAATGCCCAGTCAGCCCGCTCCCGCAGCTGCTACTCCCTATCCCGTCTCGTTTGACGTGGAGTACCCGGAGGACAAGCGCAATCGTCTCACGGTCTTGTTCCGAGGCATTTTGGCGGTACCTGTGCTGCTGCTGCTCGAGATGTTCATCAACTCATCCTCGGCATACAGCGGCGACACGAGCACGCAGGCGTTTGTCACGGTCGGCGGATTTCTTTTCCTGCCGACACTGCTTTTGCTGCTCTTTCGTCACCGCTATCCGCGCTGGTGGTTCGACTTTAACGTCAACCTCCTGGCCTTCACCATGCGCGTGATGATGTACGTCTACCTCTTGCGCGACGAATACCCATCGACGGAGGATCGACAGGCACTGAACCTGATGCTTGTCTATCCTGACGCGAAGAAGGATCTGTCGCGCGGCATGCCGTTGATCAAGTGGCTGCTCGTGATTCCGCACTACGTCGTGCTCGCCGTGCTCGGGATTGCGGTCGCGTTCGTGACGTTGATCGCGTGGTTCGCAATCCTGATCACAGGACGCTATCCGCGTGGTCTGTTCGATTTTACGGTGGGAACGCTCCGTTGGACCACCCGTGTCAGTGCCTACGCGGTGCTTCTGACGACGGACCGGTACCCGCCGTTTAGTCTCAAGCCGTAGACCATCGCGTAGTTCAAGGTTCGGACCACCAGCCGGCTCTGCCGCCCGTGCGATTAGCCTGTCGGGATGTCCGCTGAGCAATCGATCACGATTCGTGGTGCGCGCGAGCACAACCTCAAGGACATCACGGTTGTTCTGCCGCGCAACAAACTGATCTGCATCACGGGCCTCTCGGGGTCTGGCAAGTCCAGCCTTGCCTTCGACACGCTCTACGCCGAGGGCCAGCGAAGGTACGTCGAATCGCTGAGTGCGTACGCACGCCAGTTTCTTGGACAGATGGAGAAGCCCGATGTCGATGGCATCGATGGCCTCTCGCCCGCGATCTCGATTGACCAGAAGACGACGTCGCGGAACCCTCGTTCGACCGTGGGTACCGTCACGGAGATCTACGACTACCTGCGCCTGCTCTACGCCCGTTGCGGGCGACCCCATTGTCCCGTCTGCGGCCGCGCCATCACCGGCCAGAGCGCAGAGCAGATCGTCGAGCAGATCCTCCGACTTCCCGAAGATACGAAGTTCACGGTCGACGCACCGATCGTGCGCGGACGCAAGGGCGAATTCAAAGACGTGCTCGAGCGGTTACGCGGCGAGGGTTTTACGCGCGTCAAAGTCGACGGCGAGACGCTCTTGCTCGAGGACGAGATTGTGCTCGACAAGAAGTTCAACCACGACATCGCGGTGGTGGTTGACCGGCTGAAGCAGCCAACAGAGCGCCGCCGACTGACCGACTCGGTCGAGACAGCCCTCCAGCTTGCTGATGGTCTGATCGACATTGCGATTATTGATGGTGAGACGCTGACGTTCTCGGAGCGCTTTGCCTGCCCCGATCACGGTGTCTCGCTGGCAGAGCTGGCACCACGCGTGTTCTCGTTCAACTCGCCCCATGGTGCCTGCGCGCATTGCCACGGTTTGGGTTCTCTGCCCGAGCTTGATCCGACGCTGGTCGAGCCCGATCCACTGCAGTCGCTCAACGCTGGCGCGTTGCAGCCGTGGAACGTTGCGGGGACGAACTTCTTCGAACAACTGGTGACGGCCATCGCTGAGCGCTTCGACGTAAACATGGACACACCGTGGGGCGAACTGACTGATGCCGAGAGAGCGCTCTACATGGAGGGCACCGACGGCGAGCGAATCATGGTGTCGTACAAAAACCGCTATGGCCGCAAGCGAGCCTATTCAGTGGCCTGGGAGGGCCTCCTCGCAAGCCTCAAGCGCCGCTACGACGAGACCGACTCGCAGTTGCAGAAAGACCGCATCGAGGAGTGGATGGCTCTGCGTGCGTGCCCTGAGTGCAATGGAGCGCGCCTCAAGCCGGAGAGTCTGGCAGTGACTGTCGGTGGTCTCTCGATCTACGAGGCAACGAACCAGTCGGTCGAGAAGGCCATCGCCTGGTCGACCTCGCTGGAGCTGACGGAGACCGAGCGGCTGATTGCGGAGCGGATCTTCCGAGAGATCGTTGAGCGCCTGACGTTTCTCAAAGATGTCGGCGTGGGGTACCTGTCGCTCAATCGTCCGTCGTCTACGCTCTCCGGTGGCGAGGCGCAGCGCATTCGCTTAGCGACGCAGATCGGATCGAGCCTCGTTGGCGTGCTGTACATCCTCGACGAGCCGTCGATTGGCCTGCACCAGCGCGACAACCAGCGCCTGCTGGAGACCCTGACACGACTGCGCGACATTGGCAATACGGTGATCGTCGTCGAGCACGACGAGGACACCATGCGCGCCGCCGATTGGCTCGTCGATATGGGCCCAGGTGCCGGTGAGCATGGCGGGCGCGTCGTGGCTGCTGGCCTCCCGAAGCAGGTGATGAAGTCCAAGGAGTCCGTGACGGGACAGTTCTTGAGTGGGCGTCGCGCGATCGCCGTACCAGAACGTCGGCCACCCGCGGAGTCTTTCTTGGTCGTCAAGGGCGCCAGCGAGCACAACCTGCGCGGCATCGACGTCGAAATCCCGGTTGGCCGATTGGTCAGCGTGACGGGTGTGAGTGGGTCGGGCAAGTCGACGCTTGTCAACGATGTCATCTTGCGCGCCATGCAACAGCACTTGCTGAAGTCGCGTGTCCGTTCTGGTGCACACACCAGCATCGAAGGCGTCGAAATCTTCGACAAGGTGATCGCCATCGACCAGTCACCAATTGGTCGCACGCCGCGCTCGAATCCCGCGACGTATACGGGACTGTTTGATCACATCCGTCAGCTCTACGCTGACACGCCGGACGCCAAGACCCGTGGCTATAAGCAGGGGCGGTTCTCGTTCAACGTCAAGGGCGGGCGCTGTGAGGCCTGCCGCGGCGATGGCACGCTCAAGATCGAGATGCACTTCCTGCCCGACGTCTACGTACCCTGTGAGGTCTGTAACGGGCGGCGCTACAACAAGGAGACGCTCGAGGTCCGCTTCAAGGGTAAGTCGATTGCCGACGTCTTGGAGATGCCGATCGAAGAGGCATTGATCTTCTTCTCGAAGATTCCGAAGCTGCGCCGTCGCCTGCAGACACTGCACGACGTCGGGTTGGACTATGTCCGACTCGGACAGCCAGCGACGACGCTTTCCGGCGGCGAGGCACAGCGCGTCAAGTTGGCGACAGAACTGTCAAAGGTGGCGACCGGTAGCACGCTCTACGTGCTCGATGAGCCCACCACGGGTCTCCATATGGCCGACGTCGAGAAGTTGCTTGAGGTTCTGCAGCGCCTCGTCGAGGCCGGGAATACGGTCTTGATCATCGAACACAACCTTGATGTCATCAAACAGTCGGATTGGTTGATCGACCTTGGGCCCGAGGGTGGCGATGCCGGAGGCGCGCTGCTCGCCGTCGGCACACCTGAGCAGGTCGCGACCGTCAAGGAGTCCCACACCGGGCGCTTTCTTGCGCCTCTGCTCGCGGCAGCCAAGACCAAGACTCCGGCATGAGCAAGTACGCTCCGCACATGGATCCTCGCCTGCAGACCCAGACGCCGACCGACACGGATCAGGCGATCTGGAC
The DNA here is from genome assembly GCA_037133215.1 of Thermoleophilia bacterium. GTDB lineage: Bacteria > Actinomycetota > Thermoleophilia > Gaiellales > F1-60-MAGs149 > F1-60-MAGs149. Next base: position 5,176 of record JBAXOM010000118.1, read on the forward strand.
GGAAGAGGAAATCGAGTCCTTCGAGGGCATCGATACCTCAGACGGCGAATGGTTCGCGATTCGTACCGACCCGTGGCCGTGCCCGGCCTGTCAGACCGTGTTCGAATACGTCACAGGTGCACACCTCGTCCTGGTGGCACCATCGCGTGACGATCTGATCGAGATCGCTGCTCAATGCCAGAAGATCGGCCGTAACGCGCGCATTGTGGTCTACGACGACAAGCTGCCGGCAATCTCGATCTTTCAATGGCGGGCGCTCGGGCGCCCAGTGCATGGCTTCCGCGAAGATTTGCGCGGCGGCAAGCCCTCCGCCTAAGCGGTAGCGACGGCAGCCACCATCCGGCGACAGAGGTCAGGTACCTCAGCGAGATCATCGGTGTACTGCGAGGGCTTGAAGCAGATCGACGTGTAGCCCTCGGCCAGCTTGCCGGGAATCGCCAGCATCGCCTCATCGAGGTCACCGGGTTGGTCCTCGGCGGGGAAGTTGGGGCGAATGCCACCGATCATTTCGATCGAGTCGGGAAAAA
>JBAXOM010000119.1:0-5700 GCA_037133215.1 Thermoleophilia bacterium
GTGTGGTTCGTGACGATCAGATCGTCGGCGGGCTGCACGAACTCTTTGATGGCGATGCGCTAACTGGTGCCGGTAGTCTCTTCGCGCTGCAGTCTGGTCCGAGTCGCAGTGCTGACATCGAGAAGGTTCTGATTCTTGGGGTACACGGCCCGGGCAACGTGCAGCTCGTGATCGTCGCGCCCGACTGATGTCGCGATACCTTTTGCCCTCGTCTACCGAACGATGTCGACCGGGGTGCCTGGCGATACGAGAGACGCAACGCGCCGGATTCCTGGGTCGGGAACACGAATACAGCCATGCGACGGATTTGTGCCCGCTGCTGCCCACAGGACGCCTCGTGCTCCGTGGATCGCTACGCGACCGGGGCCGCCCGCAAACTCGAACAAGACATTCGAGTGCGCGGTGAGGTGGATCGCCCAGGGCCCCAGCGGGCTCCACCAGACTTCGCGGATCTTCTGGTAGACGGCAAAATGCCCCTTGGGCGTTGGGGTTGACGGCGCACCCAATGCGACGCCGAGCCTCAGGACGACGCGGCCACTTCGAAACACCCGCAAGAGGTGCCGACGGAGGCTAATCTCGACCCGCATTGCGTTCTTGCGAAGAATCACGTTGGACTCGCGAATCCACGCTGAGGCGGTATTGGGGCGTGACGGAAGTCGAACCTTAAGCCACGACTCGCCCGTCGCCAGCACGGTGTTGTCGAGCACTAACAGCTCGACACTATTGCCAGTATCGCTGATCCATGGTGCGAGCACGGACTTCGGCTTGTTGGCACCCGCCCGCGAATAAAGGCCAGTCCGGGTGATGAGACGCGCGGCGTACGACACCGTTTTATTCGGTCGGTAATCGCCAGTCGGGGCGGTCGCGGTCTCTGCTGTTGCAGGCGGGTCGGCGGCAACAACACCTGTTGTGGTCGGATCGGTGGCTGCGGCCCGCGTCTGCGCTGAGGCCGATCCCACACTGCTGAGCACGAGTAGCAGCGCGAGGATGGGCAGGCTGGTCGAGGGGCGCACCCACGCATTATGGGCTACGCCACGCACACTGGCGGCTGGACGGCAGGCCCGAACCCTGCCACGATCATGGCATGATGGAACAGCACCGATCCCTTTGGCTCGAACAGGCGTACACAGGCTCAACCGATGCGCCGGTACTCAGTGGCGGAGATCACGCAGATGTGGCCATTGTTGGTGGTGGCTACCTCGGGCTGTGGACGGCGATTCTGCTGAAGGAGCGTGAGCCGTCGCTCGACGTGGTGATCGTCGAAAAGGACGTCTGTGGTGGTGGAGCCTCTGGTCGCAACGGGGGCTTCGTGCTTAGTTGGTGGCCGAAACTGGCGACGCTGATCAAGCTTGCCGGTGAACGCGAGGCGGTCGAACTTGCACAGGCGTCAGAGGCGGCGATCAGTGAGATCGAAGAGGCCTGCGAGCGGTACCACATCGACGCACAATTTAAGCGGGGCGGTTGGCTGTGGACTGCGGCGACTGAGGTGCAGCGGGGTGCGTGGAGTCCGGTAGTGGAGCTCTGCGACAGCCTTGGCGTCGCACCATTCACACACCTCTCGCCCGAGGAGATCGCGCGGCGCACTGGCTCGCCCGTTCATCTCGAGGGTGTCTTTGAGGCGAGTGCTGCCACTGTCCACCCCGGCTATCTCGTTCGCGGTCTCGTGCGCGCGGCACAGCAACTGGGAGTGCGGATCTACGAGCACAGTCCGATGATCGAGTTGGATCGCCGCCGGCCGGCAGTCATTCGCACCCCGAACGGTGCATTGACGGCCGACGTGGTTGTGTTGGCAGTCAACGCGCATGCGGCCGGGATGCGCGAGCTACACCGGAAGATCGTGGCGATCTCGAGTGACATTGTCTCGACACCACCGATTATCGATCGCCTCGAGGAGATCGGTTGGACGGGCGGAGAGTCGATCTCGGATTCGCAACTGCAGGTCCACTACTACCGCACGACTGAGGATGGTCGCATCGCTTTTGGCAAGGGCGGTTGGGGTATTGCCCTCGGCGCGCGGATGGGTGCCAGTTTCGATCGCGACGCCAGCCGTGCAGCGGACGTGACGCTCGATTTCCGTCGGCTCTACCCGTCGCTTGCAGACGTGCCAATTACGCACGATTGGAGCGGTCCAATCGATCGCTCTCCATCTGGCATTCCGCTGTTTGGCAATCTCGGTGGGCGCCCACACATCCTCTACGGCGCGGGCTTCTCTGGGAACGGCGTTGGTCCGTCGCGACTCGGCGGGTGCATCCTGGCCGATCTCGTGTTGGGTGAGACAGATGGTTTTGCAGGCAGCGCGCTCGTCAATGGCAAGCCCGGCAGCTTCCCTCCCGATCCCATTCGCTACGTCGGCGCCCACGTGGTGCGCACCGGTGTGGCCTCAAAGGAGCGCGCCGAGGCAGTCGGCAAGCAGCCCAGCCGGCTTGCGAACGCGTTGGCGCGACTCGCGCCAGCCGGCATGATCCCCAAGAAAGACGCCGACGGCGACCACTAGCGTTTCGGCGTGACGATCGTTGGCGGCATTCCAACGCGGCAACTGGTCCCAAGGAGGACACGACAAGTGCGCACTTGTCATGTCCGCGGTTGTTCTAGTCGCCGACGGCCGCGACTGCGCTGGGTGTCAACTCGTTGGCCTTGGCGACCAGCGTTGCCTCCACGCGATTGTCATGGAACGTGGGGGCGCCCCCCATATCCGCGTCGCGGACCGGAGTCGTGGCGTTGACGTTGTTGCCGCCGTTGTCTTTGGCCCAGTACGCCTTGTAGGACCAGGCGACACCGTCACGGGCCTGCGGATGGATTGCCGCCTGACAGCGGAACGCGCCGCGATCGTTCGCGACCTCGACCTCATCGCCCGCTTCGATGCCCCGTGCGGTTGCATCGTTCTGGCTGAGAAATAGGGTCGGAGCGCCGGTCATGCGCAGATGTCCGGGCAGGTCGGCGAACGTCGAGTTGAGGAAAAAACGATGCGCTGGTGTGATCAGGATCAGCGGGAAGCGCTGGGCCAAGACTGGATCGGCACCCTCGAACGACGGCGTGTAGCCGGGAATAGGATCTAGGTTGACGTCGGCCAACTCTGGCACGGTGATGTGCAGCTTGCCGTCGCGCGTGGGAAAACCGCCGTTGGCGTGCGGTGCGGTCCCGGCGAGGTCGTCGATGGCCGCGTACCCCGTCTCGCAGAGAGACTCGAACGTGATTCCACGCTCGCGGGCTCGATCGGTGTCAATAAATTGTCGAACTAAGGCTTCGTCGCTGTCGTGGAGGCGTGGGTGCGTCAACTCCAGAGCGGTTGAGAGGCGTCGGAAGATCTCATTGTTCGGGAGGCACTGCCCGACCGGTTCGATCGCCGGCAGATTAAGGGTCAGATAGTGGTGGCCGTACGACGGGTGGATGTCGAGGTGCTCGGTCTGCATCGTGGCCGGCAGTACGACGTCGGCGAACAGCGCCGTGTCGGTCAGTCGGTGTTCCAGTACGGTCAGATGTAGATCGTCACGACGGAGGCCCTGCTGGACGCGTGTCTGATCGGGCACGGTCGCGGCTGGATTGGTGTTCCAGACGACCATGGCATGCACGGCCGGAGTGAGGGCAGAATCCGTCAACGCCTCGGCAAGCCTCGACATGTTGATTGTGCGCGCCAGCGGCAGTGGCAGTCCGGCCGGCTCCTCAAGGCCGCTGGTCACGTCATCAAAGCGACCACTCGTCTCCGACACGACGCCGCCACCGACGTGGCGAAAGTCGCCGGACACTGCGCCCAGCACGGTGATTGCACGAATCGCGGCACCGGCGCCGCCGTGGCGTTGCAGACCGAGACCCAGTCGGATCGCGGTCGGGCGCGTCGTGATTATGCGCTCTGCAAGACCGCGGATCTCGCTGGCGTGGAGACCGCAAATCCCGGCGGCCCGCTCGGCATTCCAGTCAGCGAGGCGCTCGCGCAACTCCGGCCAGCCGACCGCACACTCTGCGAGCCACTCCTCGTCGCAGGCACCGGCGGCATGGAGCTCTCCCATCAGGCCCATGGCCAGTGCGGCGTCGGTTCCAGGGAGCAATTGCAGGTGTTGGTCGCAGCGTTCGGCTGTATCTGTCGGCAGCGGGTCGATCGCAACCACGTGGGCGCCGTTCTGTTGGGCGGCGTGAATGAAGTGCCATTGATGCATGTTCGACGACAGCAGATTGGCGCCCCAGACGAGAATCAGTTTCGCGTGGGCGAAGTCCTCGGGGTCGGTCCCGACTGGTCGGTGCATCGTGACGCGCAAGGCGGCGTAGGCGGCGGCGTCGCAAATTGTCGTGTCGAGCCGCGTTGCGCCGAGGTGCTTAAAGAGGCGCTGCCCCAGTGACCAGCCTTGGACAGCACCGAGTGTGCCGGCGTAATAGAACGGCAGAATCGCCTCCGGCCCGTAGCGGTCGATCGTCGTCCGGAGGGCTGTGGCGGTCAGGCCGATCGCCTCGTCCCAGTCGATTGCTTGAAACCGTCCCTCACCCTTCGCGCCAACGCGACGCATCGGCGTCGTCAGTCGATCAGGAGCGTAGACCGCATCGAGATAGCTGTTGACCTTGCCACACAAGGAACCGCGGGTGTACGGATGGTCCTTCCGGCCGCGCATCCGGATCGCCTTGCCATTCTCAACCTCGATCTGCCACGCGCACGTATCGGGACAGTCGAGTGGGCAGGCACCGTTGACGATGTTGCTCATGTCTCGAGTGTACGTGATCTAGCACGTGAGAACGAGCCGAAATTAGCCTTTGCGGTAGCGCTGAGCCGCAGCAACGAGATTCCGAAAGAGCGCCTGCTGCTCGGGTTCGTGCATCTTTTCCGGATGCCACTGCACTGCGATGACGGGCCACTCGGCCGGGCCTTCGAGCGCCTCGATAACCACGCCAATCCGAGCCGTCGCGGTGAGTATTCCGGCATCAACGACCGCTTGATGGTGGATCGAATTGACGGGGAAGTTCATGGTGCCCATTACCTCCGCGATACGCGAACTCGCCGTGAGTTCAATCGGATGGCGCGACTCCATCAGCGCCGTGGGATTCTTCGGAATCAGCGGGTGTCCATGGTGTTCCTCGAGATCTTGGATCATCGTGCCGCCGGCGGCGACTGCAAGCGTCTGCATACCTCGACAAATGCCGAGTACGGGCAATTTGCGTGAGGCGGCCTCGCGTGCGAGCGCAAGTTCCCAGAGATCGGCCCCAGCGTTGGCGTCTTCGAGTGCGACCGCAGCGGACTCGCCGTAGTGCTGGGGGTCTAGGTCGCCGCCGCCTGTCAGGACGAGGCCGTCGAGTAGGTCGAGCAGGCCTGTCGGATCGTCGCCATGCGGGATGATCAGCGGCTGGCCGCCAGCGGCCTCAACGCAGTTCGTATAGGCCGGATCGAGCGTGTACAGGTCGGTCTGCTCGCCGAGTGGCGTGGCGAGTGAGCGTCGATACGCCGTCAGGCCAATCACAGGGCGGGTCATGACGGCAGCCTACCGATCAGCCGAGCGGCCACGGGAGGTCGGGCATATGGGCGTGCCAGACCTCGGCAAGAGAGCCATTGTCGATGATTGTGCCGAGAGCGCCGTCGAGGGCGTTGCGGAGGTCGTCGTCTCCACGACGGACGGCGATGCCCCACTGGTTGCGCGTTTCGATGGTGAAAGCCAGCCGTAGCTCCGAATCGGCATCGAGAGGCACCATGACGACGTCGTCGTCGACGAAACCATCGATCTC
>JBAXOM010000120.1:0-5698 GCA_037133215.1 Thermoleophilia bacterium
GGGGGACGCGGTCCGGCGATGCGGCCACGTCCAGCCCATGCACAGTGCGGTCTGTCCACGTCGGGACGAGCGTGTCGAGCAACGTTGGTACGGCGGCGTTGGATGCCATCGGGCGCATCGTATGGGAGAATCTCACGCATGGAGCCCACCGAACGCGACGTGGACCGCCTGATCGGTCCCGCTACACCGCACTTTGCGTACCAGATTCGACAGCGCGTCGACAATCTGATCGCCGACCTACCATCGGATCATCACGTGCGGGCCTATGCCAATGAGCGCCTCGCGCTGCTCGACGGCCTTGGCTACACGTCGTCCAAGGGCGACTGGGGCGACCCCAGCACTCCCGCGTGAGCGGCTCGCTCGACGGCCGTCTCGCACTCGTGACGGGCGGCTCGCGTGGCATCGGCCGTGCGATCACGCTCGATCTCGTTCAGCGCGGCGCCACGGTCGCTTTCTCGTACCTTCGTAATAGCGATGCCGCCGAGGAGACGCTGGCACAGGTCAAGGCGCTGGGCGGAACGGCCTACGCAATCAAGGGCCGCATCGATGACACCGAGCGTTGCAATGCCCTGGTCGATGAGGCCGCTGCCGCGCTTGATGGACTCGATCTACTTGTCTCGAATGCTGCCTCGGGTGTGATCCGCCCCGTGATGGAACTGACCGAGAAGCACTGGGACTGGACGCTCGATACCAATGCGCGTGCCCTGATGCTGCTGTCGCAGCGTGCGGCACCGTTGATGGAGGCGCGTGGCGGTGGTGGCATCGTGGCGATCTCCTCGCTCGGCTCGTTCCGCGTGCTCGAGAACTACACCCTCGTCGGGGTCTCGAAGGCGGCCCTTGAGGCCTGCGTCCGCTATCTCAGCGTCGAGCTCGCACCGATGGGCATCCGCGTCAACGCGGTCTCGGGCGGCGTGGTCAACACCGACGCTCTCGACAACTTTCCGAACAAGGACGAGATGCTCGCGATGGGTGAGCGCACGCCTGCTGGTCGCATCGTTGAGCCGCAAGACCTCGCCAACGCCGTTGCCTGGCTTGCGGGTGCCGAATCCACGATGGTCGTCGGCCAGACGCTGATCATCGACGGCGGCTACTCACTGCCAGCCTGAATCAAAGCGTCACACTCGGGCACGGTTGTTCCCCTATCGTGTGACGTATGACGAAACGTATGACACTCCCCGCGCGTCGCTGATGGCAGCCCGCCCCATCAGCGTGCGGCTCTCCGAGGACATGCTGTCCGCAATGGACCGCTACCTCGCCAGCCCGGATGCAGCAGCAACGATCCGCACGCGCACACAGCTGATCCAGGCCGCCCTCGACATGTGGCTACAGGCGGACGAAGCGGCGCGCATCGATGCCGCGATCGTCGCCGGCTACACGCGTTTTCCCGTGGGCCCGGATGAGCAAGAGTTCGGTCGCATCTCCGACCTCGCACAGAAGGACCTTGACGAGTGGTGAGTCGCGGTGAGATCTGGTGGGCTCGACCGAGCGGAGAGAAGCGGCGTCCGTACCTCGTGTTGATGCGAGATACGACGATCCCCCACGTCGACCGCGTGATTTGTGTTCCCGCCACAACACGACTGCGTGGCCTCAACTCCGAGATTGCACTCGACGAACACGACGGCATGCCCCGCTCGTGCGTGTTGTCCACCGACAACATTTCACTGATCGATCATCGCCAGTTCGAAGAGCGAATCTGCACCCTGCCGCCAACACGTATGCGCGAGGTCTGCCGGGCGCTTCTGGTCGCGACTGGCTGCGCCTAGCGTCGGCGCTAGTTCTTCGGCGTCGGCGGGGCCGAGACAAAAGCCGCCGAATCGTCGATGAGAGATCCAAAAACGATCCTCGGCGGTGCCTTCGATTGAGCCGCTCAAGGGCGGACTTCGTCCGTCCTTGACATGAGCCGGAGCGTCCTCGTATAAACAAAACGCTCAGGAGCCAGTGGCCTTACCTTTTTGGTGTCTGCGGCGAATTCGAAAACATCCCCTTCGACAGGCTCTCGCCACCATCGAGCACGAGCGTCTCACCGGTGATGTAGCCACCCTCGTCCGACAGCAGAAAGCGTGCGCTGTCGGTGATGTCCTCGAGCGTCGCAAAGCGCTGCAACGGAATGCCGGCCGTCATCGCGGCACGAATCTCCTCGGTCGGGAAGAGGTTTGCCGACGCCGCCTCGGTCTCGGTTGGTCCCGGGGCGAGCGCGTTGACGCGAATGCCCAGCGGCGCCCACTCAACGGCGAGCGTCTTGGTGAGATTCCAGACACCGGCCTTGGCCGCCGCGGAATGCGCCGTGCTGGGATTGCCCGTCCAGGCGTACGTGGCGATGATGTTGAGGATCGAGCCTGTGTCCTTGGCCGCATTCGGAAAGCCGAGCGCGAAGGCGCGCGAGCAGTAGAAGGTGCCGTTGAGGACGATGTCGATGACGGCCTTCCAGCCGTTCGGCGACATATCGATCGCGTTGGCTACAAAGTTGCCGGCCGCATTGTTGACGAGCGTATCGGGTGCACCGAAGGCCGCCGTCGCGCCCGCAAAGAACGCGTCGATCTGCTCGGGGTCACGAACGTCGCACTGGAAGGAGGCGCACTCGCCGCCGGCTGCCTTGACGAGCTCGACGGTCTCCTCGAGTGGCTCAGGCCGGCGACCGCAGATCGCGATCTTCGCACCGCGCGAGCCGAGATCGATTGCCATCGCGCGTCCCATGCCACTACCGCCACCCGTGATCGCGACGACGCGTCCCTCAATCCCTCGACTCATGTTGCGTCCTCCGTATCGATGGCGATGTCGCCGGTCACCGGCACAAGGTACTGCGCCACCACGTCGTCTGCGAAGGCGGCAGCCGGACCCATCGCAAGCTCGACAGCCTCTCGGAAGCGATCGGGCGCGCCGTCGCGCGAGAGAATGCGGATCGCGCCCCACAACGACTGCGCCAACGGCTCGAGCGGATCGACACCCTGCCCCGTCAGACGTGCGGAGACCTGCCCCGCCGCCTCCTTGAGCAGATCGAAGCGATCTCCCACTAGTCCAGCAGCGGCAGCCAGCTGGTCGAGATAGGTCGGATCGGCGACGCGAATGCCCGTCACCAGTGGCTGCAGCGCCTCGACGGCCTGGTACGTCGCGTGGGTCGCCAGCTCGGCCTCGGCCTCCCCCAGCTCGCCCGCCATGCGCCAAGCCTCGGCCAGCGCGGGCATCGCCTCATCGATCGAGAGCGCGGCAGCCGACTCTTCGGCAGCCTCGCAGATCGCCGTCAGCTCCACCGTCTGCCGGATTGCATCGGGATCGACCAGCGGCGTGCCCACCTCGTCGATGACGACCCAGCCAAGCGCATCGCCTTGCGGAACGGCACAGACGAAGACCACGCCACTAAGGAGGTTACGAGCCGGGACGACAGCTGTAGGCGGCCTGCCGAAGCGTTGTTCGATGTGGGCTGCAGCGGCTTCGATCGCGATAAGTTCCATGCCGTGAAAGTATCGCGAATCACACCACTTCGGGTAGGCGGCAGTCCCGGGGACACGTTCGGGTAGGATTGGGACATGGCACAGACCTCTGAGCAGCAAGCACCCGTTACCACCATCAACGACGCAGTCGTTGAGTGGCGTCGCGAGACGCTGGAGCGAGCCGGACTCGACAACGAGCGCGCCGAGCGCATCGCTGCATCCGACGCCGACCTGCACGAAGCTGTCCGCCTCCTCGAGCAGGGCTGCGCGCCCGAGTTGCTCGAGCGCATCCTGCTCTAAGCCGCTGCGGCAAGGCCGGGGCGCCGCCCGTAGGCGACGCCCCTGATGCCAATTACGCGGGTGCGGCTTCCTTGCGACGCAGGATCATCACGTCGTAGAGCAGCGCGGCAATGATGCCGCCGACGACCGGTCCAACGATGTAGAGCCAGCCGTTCGACCAGTTGCCCGAGACGAGCGCGGGGCCGAACCAACGAGCCGGGTTCATCGCGCCACCCGTCATTGGTCCACCCATCAGGATGTCGAAGAAGATCACGAAGCCGATCGGAAGACCGGCGACGATCTTGAAGGCACCACGTCCATCGACAGCCACGGCAAAGACCGTGAAGACGAGGAAGAACGTCAGAATGCCTTCGAGTAGGAGTCCCTGGCCGGAGGTATGACCGGCGGCCAGCGATGGCGTGCCGAGACCCGTCTTGTCTTTGACAACCGTGTCGTAGAGCACGCTCAGCGCGAGTGCAGCGACCGTGGCACCCACAAGCTGAACGACGACGTATGCGGCCCAGTCGACAGGCTTGATCTTACGCGTCACGAGCAAGGCTGTGGACACAGCTGGGTTGAAATGACCACCAGAGATATGGCCGAGCGCAGAGACCATCACCGCGATGACGAAGCCGTGTGCGGCCGCGATCCCGACGAGTGCGCCACCGGTCGGATCCCACTGCGCCATCGTCATGATCGAGCCCGCGCCGATGAAGATCAGTGCGAACGTGCCCACGAATTCCGCGAGCAATCGTGCTGGTGCGTTTTCCACCAGATATGCCTCCTGTGGAACCCTGTCCCACGTCGATTACGGGTCGACCTTCGCCCGTATTCGTCATTTCCCTGCCGATACCGCGAAGATGCAACGGATGTTTGCCTTTACGCACGACCGTTGGAGCTTTCCGCTGCCTTCGACGAATCGCTTTCCTCAGGAGAAGTACCGGCTGGTGCGTGAACGCGTCGAACGACTACCCGGCGTCGACGTCTTGGAGGGTGTACCGATCACGTGGGACGACGCCTTGCTCGTCCACGAGGCAGAGTGGATCCGTCGCATCCGGCATGGGCTCCTGACGCGACGAGAGGAGGCAGCACTCGGCCTGACGTGGTCGCCCGAGTTGGCGCAACGAACCTTGCACGCAACCGGGTCGACCGTCGCGGCAACGCGCGCAGCGTTGACCGACGGCGTGGCTGCTGCACTCGGTGGCGGCACCCATCACGCACATCGTGCCGTCGGAAGGGGTTATTGCCTCGTCAACGATATCGCTGTATCGCTCAAACTTATTCGTTTAGACGGATTCATCGGCAAATGCCTAATCCTTGATCTCGACGTACATCAGGGCGACGGCAACGCCGATTGTTTCGCCGACGACCCTGACGTCGTTGTCGTGTCGATCCACGGCGAGCAGAACTATCCCTTCGTGCGCGTACCGAGCAACATCGACATCGACGTGCCCGACCGCACCGGCGACGACGACTATTTGGCACTGCTCGACGGCGTCCTCAACGACCTCGACCACCACACCCCCTTCGACCTCGCCTTCCTCCTCTGCGGCGCCGACCCGTGGGAGGGCGACCGGCTCGGCCGACTCTCCCTGACGCTGCCCGGGCTCGAGGAGCGCGACCGTCGCGCAATCTCCTGGATCCGCGATCGGGGGATCCCCCTCGTCATCACCCTCGCCGGTGGCTACGGCGAGCCAATCGAGACGACTGCCGATATTCAGGCCCGCAGCGTGGCTCTCGCCGCTGAGCGCGGCTGACCCCACCACCGTCGCTGTCAGACACGCCCAGGGGTCGCATCGGCCAAAGTCGTCCCCCGCATCTCGATGAAGTCTGGTGCGGCCACAAACCCGAGCGTACGGTTGATTCCCCGCATCGCCTCGTTACCAATCGCGTTCTCGGTAGCCATGCGCTCTGCGCCGCGGTCGATTGCCCAGGTAATCGCAGCAGACTTGAGTGCCTTCGCGATCCCGCGCCCACGCCAACCACGCCGG
>JBAXOM010000121.1:0-5502 GCA_037133215.1 Thermoleophilia bacterium
GAAGCAGACGTATTTGCCGATCATGGGTTTTCGATCGTGGCGATCGTTGATGCAGATCCAGCGAAGATCGGTACGACCTGCGGTGGTGTGGTGGTTCAGTCGCCGGAGGAACTACCACGTCTCGTCGACGAGATGACGGTGATCGTTGGCGTGGTTGCGGTGCCGGCCGATGCAGCTCAGGGTGTCGCAGACGATCTTGTCCGCAGTGGCGTTCGGATCGTTTTTAACTACAGTGGTGCGTTGATCGACGTGCCACCGGACGTGACGGTGCACACGACCAGTCCCGCCGTCGAACTGCTCTACGCGCTCTATTTTCATCTGGCCTAAGGCCGGCGCGAGGCTTACGGAAGGGTCGGGTCGGGCAACTGCCCGGTGCCGCCGACGTCAACGACATACGACTGGCCGTTCGGCGACGCCGTGTGTTCAAGGCGAGCGACCGCGACGTCAACGTCACCGTCGCTGACCAGCACGATGAGATGTCGGGCGTCGGCACGGTCGACGGTCGTAGTGTGCGGCAGGCCACCGATCAGTGCGTTGACGACAGCGACCGGATCAGAGTCAGCGGTATGCACCACGACCTGTCGTTGGGTGGCGGTTGTGCTCGCCGTGTGCAGGCCCCCGATCTCAAACAGACCGACGACGCCGATCGCCGCGGCCAGCAACACGATGATCGGCAACGAGCGCAGCACAGAACGTCGTCGGTGGTTTCGGTGACCACCGAAAGCACCCTTGATCAGGTCATGGGGAATTGCCACCAGCGGGAGACGGTCGAGTTCGTCCATATCCGTCGCCAGAGTGACGATGCGATCGCGGCACTCGGCACAGCCCTCGACGTGGGCGCGGACGCCGTCCGACGAGTCGGGACCAAGTTCGCCAACGACGTACTCGAAGAGCGTCAGTTCAGGCGGGTGTGCCGCTGCTTCGTCGTTTGCGTCCATGAGGGCAGCACAATAGCGGTGCAGCGCGCCTCGCGACACGGACCGGCTGCTACCGTAGGCGCCTATGGGCGCGTCGGTAGAGGACTCGTATGCAGCGCTAGACGCGGCACGGCAGCATTTCGCTGATGCGACCGATTTTACGATCGGCATTGAAGAGGAATTTCAGATTCTCGATCGCGACACGCTGGCGATGACGAATCGTTTCGAAGAGTTCCGCGACGCGTGCGAGACTGGTCCGCTGCGGGGGAACGTCGCTGGCGAGCTGATCGCCTCTGAAATCGAGGTCAAGACAGGTCGCGGCGAGACCTTTGACGACGCAGCACGCATGATTATCGATCGTCGCGTGCACCTCGCGGCCGAGGCAGAGAAAATCGGTGTCTTGATCGGTTCGACGGGAACGCATCCGACCTCGCTCTGGACGGATCAGCGGATCATCGATACGCCGCACTACCGGATCGTCGAGGGCACGTTGCGCTACATCGCCTGGCGAAACAACACCTTTGGCATGCACGTGCACGTTGGCATTCGTGGCGCTGATCGAGCGATGGCAGTCGCCAACGCCATGCGCACGTACGTGCCTGAACTGCTGGCGCTGTCGTGTAGCTCCCCGTGGCTCGAGGGGCGGATTACCCATCTTCGCTCGACGCGCACGCAGATCTTCACGCGCATGTTTCCCCGGTGCGGGATTCCCGACATCTTCACTGATTGGTCCGACTACGACCGGTACGTGCGTTTTCTCCTCGAGACTGAGTCGATCCGTGAGCACACCGAGATCTGGTGGACGATCCGTCCGCATCAGTCCTTTGGCACGATCGAGATTCGAGCCTGTGACGCACTCCCCGATATTGGCGAGTCGATCGCATTGGCTGCGTTTCAAACTGCCCTGACAGCACGCGCCGCGCGGCTCTACGACGAGGGCACGTTGCCCGCACCGAATCGTCCCAGTGATCTCGAAGAGAACCTTTGGCGCGCGTTGCGCTGGGGAATGTCGCGCGACCTGATCGATCTTGAGGCACGCAAGGCGATCCCGGCTGCTGACCGCATTCGCGCACTGCTGGCAGCGTGTGAGCCCGAGATCGAAGCCCTCGGACTGCGTTCGTGGCTCGAGCCGCTTGAGGGACTGATCGTTGAAGGCGACCACGCAACTCGTTGGAAGAATCGTGTTGAGGCCGGCGAGGACATGGAGGCTATCCATTCCGAACAGGTAGAAATCACCATGGCGTCTGCTCGACGCCTCGCAGAGAAAGTTGGCTGAGATGGCCGAAGAACTCCCACCCAACGTCGGCTCCGAGGAAATGCCCGGCGAGATGCCCGAAGTCGATCTGTCGCAGATCCGTGTCGAATCGCTGCTGCTCAACGTGGCGTCCGAGTTGATGTCGATCGGCGCAGGCCAACTCGGCATGATCCCCGGCATGATCAATGGTGGCGACGGCGTGCAGGCGCGTCTCGCAATTGGTGGTGCAGATGCGCTGATCGCAGCGTTTCTTGATGGGCTCCCGGAGGGCACGGAACTACCTGAGCCCGTTCAAGAGCTGCGTCGAGCGTTGGCGGAATTGCAGTTGGCGTTTGCCGACGCGGTCGCTCACTCCGAGGCGATGGAGGCGGCCGAGGGCGCGACCGAAGGCGCCACTCCTGCGCCACCCAAGGCAAAACCGAAGGCAGCTACGCCACCGCCACCACCGGCCGCCCCGGTAGAGGCACCGCGCCCGAAGATTTGGACACCTGGTGGTGACGTTTGACGCCACGGGCGAGCATTGGCGTGTTCGGCGGTAGTGGGTTCGAGGAGTTTCTCGACGGAGGCGTTGAGGTACAGGTCGACACGCCGTACGGAGCGACGTCGGACGTCATCACAATCGTTGAGATCGGCGGACACTCCGTTGCCTTCCTACCGCGACACGGACGAGGGCACCGGTTTCCGCCACATCAGATTCCCTATCGGGCAAACATCTGGGCCATGAAGCACCTCGGTGTCGAGCGGATTTTTGCGCCGTGTGCAGCCGGCTCGCTCGATCCGTCGGTGGTACCGGGTTCGATGGTGCTGGTCGATCAATTCGTCGACCGCACGTCTGGCCGCGTGCAGACGTTCTACGACGGTCCGGGAGCCACCCATGTCGCCGGTGCGGATCCGTACTGCCGGTCACTCCGAGCCGAACTACTCCGGGTTGGTCTCGAGCAAGGCCTCGATATCCATGCCGCAGGCACGATGGTGATTATCGAAGGTCCCCGCTTTTCGACGCGCGCTGAGTCGCAGTGGTACCGCGATGCCGGCTGGCAGGTCATCAACATGACCGGGTATCCCGAGGTGATCCTCGCGCGCGAGCAGGAACTCTGTTACGCCACGATTGCGTTGATTACCGACTACGACACGGGTGTAGGGAACGATCCCGCGGCGGCCTCCGTCACAGCCGATCAGGTAATTGTGGAGTTCGCCGCCAATCTGCATCGTCTTCGCGATCTGCTCATCGCGACGATTTTGTCGTTGCCGGTTCGCCCCGCCAACGATCTCTGCGCGCACGCTCTGCAAGGAGCGACGCTGTAGGGTTTGGTTCACGTGTTTGTCGTCTCCACGCTCATCGCCGCTGCCCTTCTTGGGTCGCCTTTCGCACCACGAGCGGTGCTGCCAGTGCAGTCATCCATGGTCTCGGTTTCGGCCACGCCGACCGCGTTCAGTCCGCAGGCGAAACTCCGCGCACACGAGACCACGGTGACCGTGGTGCCCTCAGTTGACGGTACGTTGAGCGTCGACGTGCTCAACGAGATGGGCTCGGTGCAGACGAGCCTGCTGGCGGCAACTGCAACGACAGCAGGGACAGCAACCGTTATCACCTGGGATGGCGCGGGCGTCAGCGACGGTACGTATGGCATCCACGCGACGCTCGTTGACTCGACGGGGGTAACGAGCGAATCAGTGACACCGGTGATTGTTGACTCGGCCGTGTCTGGCCTTACGCTCGCCGCACTCAAGCCTGGGCTCACCGCGAAGGGCCCTGTCACCGTCAATGTGTCGTCGTCGGATCTTTCGGGTCTGGCACGCGCCACACTCTCTGTGGAAAACCAAATTGGTAATCCTCTGGGTACGGTCCGGCTTCCACTTAACCCCGACAGTGCTGGTGCGACGCTGGTCTGGGACCTACGCCTTCGCGGGCGTCTGCTTTTACCGGGCGTCTATCACCTCAGCGTCAGGGCGATCGATGGTGCGGGTAATAGCGGTGAGAGTGAGATGCGAGTACTGCGAATTGATCGACCGGTCACGAACACCGTGATCTACTCGTATCGCGATGCAGGACGGGCGATCGGTCTGGCGTTTGATGACTGCGTTAGTGGACAGGCATGGCTTTCGATCATCAAGGCGTTTCGTTCGGCCAAGGCACACGCGACGTTCTTCTGCAACGGCGTCAATGTCCGGTCGAATCCGGATGCGGCGCGGGCGGCTCTTGCAGCGGGCAACACGATCGGGTCGCACACCTGGTCGCATCCGCAGATGCCAACTCTCTCGTCGTCGGCGCAGGCGAGTCAGATCCAAGGGGATAAGGACATTTGGTGGCAGGTTGCGAAGGCTTCGCCGATGCCATTTTTCCGGCCACCCTACGGTCTTCACAACGCCACGACGGACGCCGCAGCTGGGGCAGAGGGCTTTGCCTATTCCGTGCTGTGGGACGTCGATCCCTCCGACTATCTCGACCCACCAGCATCTGTTCTGGTCGACAAGGTCACGAGCCACGCGCGTACCGGTTCGATTGTCGTGATGCACGTCAATGCGAATACCGCGTCAGCCGTACCTGCACTCATTGCGGCACTCAGGCGCGATGGTCTCGAGCCTAAATCGCTCGATGAGATGCTCGGTGTCGCGGCGTATTTGGCGCCGCGCAGCAACTAACACCCAGGTTGTCGACGGTTGAGCGGAGGATGCCGCCGGTGCGAGTTGATACCCTCCGGCGGCTGTCACTTATGGCAGTTCCCCGACTTCAAGGAGCTATTTCGACCTGATGTCCACGCTCTTCGCCGAACACGCCGTGCTGATCGCACTGGTGTGCGGAGTTATCACCGTTCTGTATGGACTGATCCTCACTCGCTGGGTCCTGTCAAAGCCTGCGGGCGACGACAAGATGCGCGAGATCGCATCGGCCATCCAGGAGGGCGCCTCCGCGTACCTGAGCCGCCAGTACCGGACGGTTGCCGTTGTCGCCATCGTCCTCTTCCTGATTCTGATGTTCGTGCCCGACCTCGGTGGCTGGAAAGTCGCCGTTGGCTTCTTGATCGGGGCTGTCTTGTCGGCTGCCGCTGGATTCATTGGCATGAACGTTGCAGTTCGCGCCAACGTGCGCACGGCCGAGGCAGCAAAGAGTGGTCTTAGCCCAGCCATGGATGTCGCCTTCAAGGGCGGCACCGTGACCGGCATTCTCGTCGTGGGCCTCGGCCTGATTGGCGTTGCTGGCTACTACGGCGCGTTGCTCGCAGCGGGCTACACACAAACCGAGACGCTGCACGGCCTGATCGGACTTGGCTTCGGTGGTTCGCTGATCTCCGTGTTCGCACGCGTCGGCGGCGGCATCTTCACCAAGGG
>JBAXOM010000122.1:0-5467 GCA_037133215.1 Thermoleophilia bacterium
CCACGCCGGATCCCCGTCATTAGGTGACTGACGACGACGCCCCGCTCTGCGTTGACTAACCGGCAGTACCCAACCACGTCGTCGCCGGCGACCGCCAGGAGGTACCCGTCGAGCGGTCCGTCGGGAATGTCGACATCGCGCATGCACCACTCCTCGAACGAACCAGCTGAGACGGGCTCGGGGTCGGGAAGGTCGGCAAAGATCTCGACGGCCGTTTCGTACGCGCTCAGCCGCAACTCGGGCTCGGCTGCCAACGACGAAATTCGTACGCCCTCGGGCAGCACGATCGGTGGCGCCACAACACCGGCCAGCGGCAGCTCGACGCAGGCCATGCGGTCGTATTCCGTAAAGTCGCGGTGCTGCAAAAATTCGATGCCCTCCGGGCGATCACCACGACATGGGAGCTGGAGCCGCGAGCGACCAATCAGTGGCGCCGTCTCCTCCGCCCAGGCCAAGAGTTGACTCCCAATCCCTTGACGCCGGTACGACTCGCGCACACCCAACTCGCACCACGCCGTCGGATCATTGATCGGCAGCACCCAGATACGACCAACCGAGACAAAGCCAACCGGCTCGCCCTCCAGCATTGCCAACACACGACGCAGCGTCGGGTCGAGCAGGAGTGCAGACAGCATCTGCTCCGTGGAGCGTGACCATTCGGGCGTCAATTCCAGCGTCAGATCGCCGAAGACATCGAGCAACGCCCGATCTGTACCGACATCGACGAGCTCGAGGCTCGCCACGCCTAGCGTCCTTGGAAGTTAGGCTCGCGCTTCTCGGTAAAGGCGCGCAGCCCCTCCTTGGCGTCCTCGGTCGAGAAGAGGATCGAGAAAAGGTCGGCCTCGACTTTGTAGTTCGTTGCCAGGTCGCCGGCCAACGCACGATTCGTCGACTCCTTCGCGTAGGCAATCGCGACGGGACTCTTGGCGGCAATGTTGCGTGCCATCTCGAGCGCCTTCGGCATCAACTCCTCGAGTGGTACGACGTGCTGTGCCAACCCGCGTGCCAGCGCCTCATCCGCCTTGACTCGACGACCCGTAAAGATCAACTCCTTGGCAAATCCCATCGACGTCGTCCGGGCAAGCCGCTGCGTGGCTCCCCAGCCCGGCATGATGCCGAGGTCGACTTCGGGCTGACCAAAGACCGCATTTTCCGAGCAGATCCGAATGTCACACGCGAGCGCCATCTCCGAGCCGCCACCAAGCGCATAGCCATTGACGGCTGCAATCGTCGGGGCCTGCATCGTCTCGAGCAGCCCAGCACACTCATGACCAAGCTCGGCGTAGGCACGAGCTTCGAGCGGCGTCTTCGTGGCCATCTCGCCGATATCCGCACCAGCGATGAAGGCCTTGTCGCCCGCGCCCGTCAAGATCAGACAGCCAACAGAGGTGTCGCGTGCGATCGCAGCCAGCTCCGAACGCAGTTCCTCGAGCAGCGCCGAGGACAGCGCGTTGAGCGCCTCAGGACGGTTGATGGTCAGGATCGCAACACGATCCTCACGGCGGACTTCAATCGACATCTGGTATCCCCTCTCGCCTAGACCGCAGCCTGGGCGGATAGGAATTCGACAATTGCACCCGTCGGCGAACCAGGTGTAAAGACTTCGGCCACGCCGAGCCGCTTAAGCTCCTCGGCATCGTCGGGTGGAATCGTGCCACCCACCACCACACAGACGTCGTCGATGCCACGCTCGCGCATCAGCTCGAGAATGCGTGGTACCAGCGTCATGTGGGCCCCCGACAGCACCGAAATTCCCAGGGCGTTAGCGTCCTCCTCGAGGACGGTCTCCACGATCTGCTCAGCGGTCTGATGCAGGCCCGTGTAGATGACCTCCATGCCTGCGTCACGCAGCGCACGGGCGATCACCTTTGCACCCCGATCGTGCCCGTCGAGTCCGGGCTTGGCAATCACGACTCGCATGTGGCGTTCCATGGGGGAAGATTGTAGACGGGACACGGCTCGCGGATGCACCAAGTACCCTGTGTGCATGTCCCGGATGTCGTTGCGCGCGCTCGTCGCCACTTTTCTCCTGATCGCAATCGCACTGCTTGCAGCGTGTGGTGGCGAAGATGGCACGAAATTTGATCAGCAGGGCGCGCCCTTCACCTTCTCGTACCCCAAGGACCTCCAGAAGGTCTTCGCCAATACGGGCCGCGAGATCCAAGGACTCAATCCGGAGTACCGCGTGGCCCTCGGCACGGACGAGACCAATGTCGTGGTGGTTGCGACCTACAAGCTCGCCAAGGACGTCAGCAAGGTCAGCAAAACGAACCTGTCGATCGCTGTCGAGCGTTCCGCTCGCGCATTGGCACGCGCCATGAACGCGGAGATTCCCAAGAAGTCGTCGACAGATCTCGGCGAGCTACCCGCTACCCAATTTGAATTCGTCACCAAGGATCGCTCGCTGACGACGCGCCTCGTCTACGCCTTCCAGGGCAAGACGCAGTACTTCGTCCGCTGCCAGTGGAACGAGAGTGGCAAGGACTCGATCCCGCCTGCGTGTGATCAGGTGACGAAGACCTTCGCTCCCAACTGAGCCCCGCGCGCCACCCCTCACTTACTGGTGCGCCAAACGCCCTGGCGATAATCCATCCAGGCGACGATCGCAGCGTGGGGATACGTCAGTGAGGCAATCACCGCCAGGCTCACCGCAGCGATTTGTGCGGCCCCCGTCGCAGCTAGCGCCACCGCGATCGCTGCCACGCCGATCAGGGGCACGACCGTAAACAGGAGCGCCTCCCGGTGGAAGGCTGCGAGCGCCGCCAAGCTGCGTCCCCTGTCAAGCAGCGCACGCTGACGAGGCTCGGAGGCCATAAGGCGAAGGATATGGCGCGGCGAATGCCAGACCAGGAAGTACATGCCAACGGCAAAGACGGCCGGCGTGAACAAGAAGAAGGCACTCAGCACTGCGAGTTCGCCCAGATCGATCAGTAGGGCCTGCCGCGGCCGCGCACGATTATCTCGGACGCTCAGCAGAGCCGCTCCTGCGACGAAAACTCCGACAACAACGAGACCAACCAGTCGTTGCGTTGGCGTAATCGCGAGCGTCCCTTCACGCCCAAACAACCCCAGTAACCCGTCGAACGCTGACAACGAGGCCTTCGCGTCCACCAAGACGGGAACCGCGATCGGCACGAGCCCACGCGCCATCACAAAAAAGAGCAGCGAAACGAACGAGCGCGGAGCCGAACGTCCGTTGATGACCTCACAAAACCAGAGATCGCCATCGCCCCAATGCACAATGGCGATCAGTAAAAACAGGCCGAGCGCAAGGAGTGGGGCAACCCACCAGAGCCCCATCAACACGACGCTGAGACCGCTATAGCCCGCAATCAGGAGCACTCGCTCACGGCGTGTCAGTACGCGGCGGAGTAACCGCCCCGGCACGTGGTGATCAACCGCGCCGTGAGCCATCCCCAGCAACGGCAACGACAGCAGTAGCGGCACCCACTCGAACTGCGTCACGAAGGCAGGTGCCAACAGCGCCAGCACAGCCGCCGCGCCTAACGCCAGATACGTCGGCAACGTCCATGTGCGGCGCAACGATGTCATCGTCGGACATGCTCGCGACTGACGCGCGCTGCGCCCCGCACAAACGGCGACTTGGGAAGCGCGGCGATCATGCTGAGCAGATCGACCGGTGACGCAGCATCCATCATGAAGCGCGCAAAGCGGTCGCCGGACAGACGCTTCGCAAGCATCATGAGGTTGTGTGAGAACGCCTCCGGGTCGTGCTGCAGCACGTTGAGAAAGACGCGATCCAAAAACACATCGCGATCACGACCCACTGGCACAGCAGACGGGCGCCCCTCGGCAACACGGTCCGCCAGCGCAGCGACCTGCAGTTGCGTTCGCACGAAGGCGTAGCCACTCGAGGGACGGACAGTGCCGGCCGCCGTGCCAACGGGAATCAGCCGCTTCGACGAAGGCTCTGATCGATTGACGTGAAGCATCGGAATCGATGCGACCTCCTCGCGCTCAACCTGCCACGTCGTCAATCCGTAGCGATGACCGAGGTATCGCTGCAGTTCCTCGCGGTGCTGATTCGGCGGAATGCCGTCGAGGCCAATCGTCGTGTCCTCGACCAACGCCCGAGTGGAACTGAACGGCAAGACGTAGACAAAATGCAACTCGCCATTCGGCGTGACATCAAAATCCATCAACGTCACACAGGAAGGGTCAAAGACGGGTTCCGTCGTCGTGAGAAACCAGCCGAGAAATCGCTGACAGAGCACGCCGGGGCCAGGCTGGGGAACCGCGCTCGGCCACGTTGGCCCGCGCGTGCCCATGGCGTCAAACAGATGGCTCGCCGACAGGTCTCCCGCCGACGTCTCAACAGTTACCCCGGCACCCTCCTCGTGCACGTCACCGATCGTGGTGCCGAGCAGGAGACTGCAGTTCGGAGCGGCGTTCAGGCGCGACACCACATCCTCATAGAAACGATCTGCAGGCAAGTAGCAATACGGTGCCGACAGCGACGACTGGCGATAGGAAGTAGCGCCAGACCTGAAACTCCACTCGCTCCAGCGTTGCTCAACGAGACCTCGATAGGGATGCGGATGAACATCCCAAAAACCCCACGTTCGATCGTTCGTGAAATCCTCACGCGCATCGGCAATCACGATCGGCGAACGGACGCCCTGACGGAGCAGCGCATCGGCCAAGGACAGGCCGGCCAGACCCGCACCAAGAATCAGGTTCGACGCATGAGGACTGGTGGTCGACACGAGGTTTCTATCATGACCGAACTCAGCGCCATCGAAACCGACGGGCTCGCTTTCGGTATTAGGCCCGACTGGCCCCGGGTCGCCACGTCTTCTCGCCACCGTCGCCATTGCCGGCGCGGGCGAGCACGAACAGCAGATCGGAGAGGCGGTTGAGGTACGTGATGACCTCGCGCGTAACGGGTTCCTGAGCAGCCAACTCAACGACATCGCGTTCGGCTCGACGGCAGATCGTGCGCGCGACGTGAAGGTGCGCCGACAGTGGCGTGCCGCCTGGGACCACGAACGACGTCAGTGCCGGCAACTGCTCGTTGATTTCGTCGATGCACTGCTCGAGCCATGCGACCTGATCGGGGCTGACACGCAGGCGCGAGCGGTGCTTCTCATCGTCTTCTGGTGGCGGCGGGACGCAGAGGTCGGCGCCAACGTCGAAGAGGTCGTTCTGAATGCGAACGAGCCACTCGTCCCACACGACGTCGCTGCGGTGGAGGCGTGCGACACCAAGCGCAGCGTTAAGTTCGTCCACCGTGCCGTAGGCCGCGACGCGGGCGTTGTGCTTTGCCACGCGATGGCCGTCGCCGAGGCTCGTCTCGCCGAGGTCACCCCCGCGCGTGTAGATGCGGTCGAGGCGGACCACGATGTCGTCGTTGGGAGCGTCACTCATATCGATCAGATCGCTTTCGTCGTCGCTACGGCCGAGTCTACGCCGGCAGGACCTCGAGCACCATCGCATCGCCCTGGCC
>JBAXOM010000123.1:0-5376 GCA_037133215.1 Thermoleophilia bacterium
GTCTCGATATGTACCTCCGTCAGCGTGGTGTAGAGACCGTGATCGTGACGGGGCAGCATGCGCATATCTGCGTGCAACACACTGCCGGCGATGCGTTTATCTCGGGGTATCGCGTGATCTTGGCCACGGATGGGATCACCGCCTTCACACCGATAGACAATGCGACGGGTATTGCGTACGCCGAGCAGATGTACGGCGCGCGTCCGCTCACGAATGCCGAAATCCTGGCGACTCCGATCGCGTCGGGACCGTAGCTCGATGGGCAACGTGGTTGTCGTTGGCTCGGTTAACGTCGACTTTGTGGTGACGGTTGATCGACTTCCGCAGGCGGGTCAGACTGTCTCGGGTGGCTCCTTCGAACGCTTTGGTGGAGGCAAGGGAGCCAACCAGGCCGTGGCAGCCGCGCGAGCGGGCGCTCACGTCGAGCTGGTGGGCTGCGTCGGTGCCGATGCCGATGGTATTGCTGCTATCGCCGACCTTGCTGCCGAAGGGGTGGGCACGAACCATGTCTGCCCGACGGAAGAGGCTGCGACCGGCGTTGCGTTGATTACGGTCGATACCACTGGTGGAAACCAGATTGCAGTGGCCCCGGGCGCAAATCGCCTCGTTACGGATTTTCCTCTTTCGATTCTTCGGGGAGACGCTGGGGTGGTGCTGTTGTCCTTTGAGGCACCGGACGCTGTCCTCTGTCAGGCGGCTGAGGCTGCCGTGGCTGCCGGTTGGAGCGTGGTCGTCAATCCCGCACCGGCGCGTCCACTCGCACCCCGCCTGCTTGCCTGTCACCCGATTCTCGTGCCGAATGAGCACGAGGCCACGGAGCTGACGGGCGAAGCCGACCTCGAACGCGCAGCGGAGCAGCTCCGGCACATGACCGACACCACCGTCGTCGTCACGCTCGGAGCCGACGGAGCGTTGCTGTGCAACGAAGATGGCACCCAACGTATCGCCGCGCCGACGGTCAATGCGGTCGATACGACCGGGGCAGGCGATTGTCTGTGTGGCACGCTCGCCGCAGGAATCGCTCAGGCACTCCCGCTCGCCGAGGCGCTGGCGCTGGCCGTGACGGCTGCCTCGCAGAGCACATTGACGCGCGGCGCTAGATAACGGTAAAGCTCTGCGAGCGGACCGTGTTTACGCCGTAACCACGACTGTTCCACGGGATGGAATCGGGCTGAGTCGTTCCCTTGCGATCTGTGGCGCGGGATCGCACGGTGTGGTTGCCGGCGGCAAGTTCGACCGTGTGCGCAAATTGCGTCGGGGCATGGATGCCCGGGCCGGGTTCGGTGCGGACGCGCTCCCACGGACCATCATCGACCTGAAGTTCGACCGGGCCAATGCCGCCAACGCCACCCCAGGCCGTACCCGTGATCCGGACCGATCCAGCGGGGATCGTGTCGGACTCGGTGGGCGAGGTGACCAGCGAGTGCACAGGCATCTGTGTGAGTTCTCGCCCGGGACCATCTTCGCCGGCCTCCTTGAGTCGGTAGTCGACGGCCTGAAAGAAGCCGTCGAATTCGTGGCTGACGAACTCAATGCGGCTAAGCCATTTGACCGAGGAGACGGCGTACCACCCGGGGACGATGACGCGGAGAGGCGCACCATGCTCGGGTGCCAGCCCTTGGCCGTTCATGGACCAGGCGAGAATGATCTCGCGCACGACCGGGTGGCGCAGCGGAATCGCTCGAGCAAACGCCTCTGGTTGCGTGCGACCTTCGACGGCACCAGCATCCGCACCACTGAAGACCATGTGCGTCGCTTCGGGGAGGGGGCGAACAATTTCGAAGAGGTCTGCCAGCTGTGCACCTGCCCAGCGCGCATGGCTGACGGCTCCACGTTCCCACGGCACGCCGGGGGCTGGCGGGTCGAGCTCCATCCGGCGGTGACCGGCGCATTCGAGGGTGACGTGCGTCGAGATCTGCGACAGCTTGCGAACGTCGTTGAGAGTCCATCGCACCGACCGTTTAACGAGACCAGTGATCTCCACCACGTGCAGGTCTGGATCGAGCTCCGGCACGCCAAAGTGGCTGCGCAAAAAGTGCTCACCGACCGGCATCGTGTCGCGACTAAGCGACGCGAGGGGAGCGGGATGACAATCGGCACTCAGTGCGGGCGAGCTGTGTTCCATCTACGCCTCGGTGCGCAGAGCGCGTACGAGACCAACAGCCAAAAACGCGGCAGGCCAGACGATCAGCGCGACGATCGCGATCGCGATGCTGGTATCGCCACCATCCGTCACGCGCGTCAGAGCGTTATCGAGCAACCACGGCTTGACGCCGGGCACTGCGAGGGTGATCAGATTGAAGAGACTGATGCCGATCAGGTTGAGGCCGAGCGCAACGGCGATCGCGCCACCCGTCGAGCGAATGGCGACACCGATGCCGTAGGCAATCAACGCGTAGATACCGACGTTGAGCACGAGACTCAGCAGCAGTCGTCCGCCGTCGCCGGCCGTCACTCCTGGTTCGCCGGCGTGGGGCAGGACGAGCGCGGCGATCAAGAGCAATACGAACGCTGGGAGGGCTACACCGACCGCGACGATCGCCAGCACGGGGATGCGGGTCACGAAAAGCCGCAGGCGGGAAAAGCCCGTCAAGAGGATGTAGCGCAGCGTGCCGCTGGTGACGTCTTCTGCGCCGAACATGGCGCCAATCACGGTGCCGAAGACTACGGACACGATGCCAATGATTGAGACGAAGGCAAACAACGTCTCGCCACCAACGGTCGTGTGTGCCACAGGATTGTGGGAGTGGAGAAAGATCCGTACACCGACGAGGACGAGCACAATCGCGACGGGCACGATGACGCTCGTCAGAATCAGACCGCGTCGCGCGAGCATGCGGCGCAGGTCGGCTTGAGCGACAGCGATCATGCCCCACCTGCCTCGTGAACGAGCGACAGGTAACGCTCCTCAAGCGAATCCTCGCGCGGTTCAAGTCGGCTAACGGCCAGTCCGGCCTCGACGAGCATGCGATTGACGCCGGCACGCGTCTCGGGCGAATCGGGCGAGAGCTGGACGGAGAGTGTTCCACCGGCCGCACGCGTGACGGTCGTGACAGTCGGCAGTGTGCGCAGCAACGTCTCGGCGCGCGTGGCATCGTCACACTCAACCGTCAGCTCGCGTCCGCCGGCAGCGAGCAGGTCAGCCAGCGTGCCGGACGTGATCACACGGCCCTGATTGACGATTGCCAGGTCGTCGCAGATCTTCTCGATCTCGTCGAGCAGGTGTGAGGAGACAAAGACGGCGCGACCGTCTTGCTCTACCAGCGATCGGATCAGGACACGAAACTCGGCAACACCATCGGGGTCGAGCCCGTTGGTGGGCTCATCCAAGACGAGTACCTCAGGGTCAGAGAGCAGCGCGCGCGCCACACCGAGCCGCTGACGCATTCCGAGCGAGTACGCAGAGACCTTGTCCCCGGCACGCTCGTCAAGACCCACGCGGGACAGCAAGGCCGGCACGCGCGTGATTGCATCATCTCCAACGTACGCCGCCCACAGCTCGAGGTTCTGTTTCCCACTCAGGTAGCCGTAGAAGCGTGGCTCCTCGACGATTGCACCGACGCGGGCGAGTGCAGCCGCAGGATCGCTGGCGATATCGAAACCACGCACCGTGATTGTGCCGCTGGTTGGGCGGGCGAGCCCAAGGATGCAACGAATCAGGGTCGTTTTGCCGGCGCCATTGGGACCAAGAAAGCCAAAGCAGCGACCGGGTTGGACGGCCAGCGTCACATCATCAAGTGCTGTGCGGTTGCCAAAGGTGCGCGTCACGCCCTGGCAGCGAATGATCGGGTCAGCCATCGGTTGCAGCGTGACAGATGAGACCGCGGTACACGGGTCGAACCTAGGACGTTGGTTTGTCGGCTGGCCGGTCGATCACGAACTCGGTCAGGCCGCGCCCGGCCTCAATCTCTTGCAGGTCATGCTCGGCCGTCTCGAGATAGCCGCGCAGAGCCTGTTCGAGCCCCTTGCCTTCACGCAACAGACCAATTGTCTCTTCGACGCTCAACTCGGCCTCGCCCAGCTTCTCGGCAATTACCTCTAGGCGCTCAAGGCCCTTCTCAAACGACACGTGCTGTGGCTTGGTCATGCGTCTGTCTCCGTCTCGTCGGGGTGGACCTGCTCGATGGTTGCATCGATCTGACCACCCTTCAACTGAATGGTCACATCTTGGCCCGTAGCGAGGCTCTGTAGGTCACGGACGAGCTCGCCGGTCGGTAGACGAACGAGCGCGAACCCACGCTCACGCCAATCGCGCGCCCGCACGAGGTTGACGGCGCCGGTGAGTGCTGTCGAGCCGAGTTGAATCTGATGGCGGAGGTCGCCCGTGGCGCGTTGGAGGCGTTCCCGCGGGACATCAAGCGATGGTGGCCGTGGAACGGCTTGAAGTAGTCGTGCCAGCGTCGTGCTGCTCGCAACGATCCGTTCGCGCGGCTCTGTGACGGTGACCGCGACGGCATGGGACAGTGCCTGGCCGGCAAGGTCGATGCGCCCGACGCGTGCAATCAAGGCGGCCTGCCCAGCGGGACGCATTGCACTGCGGTCGATCTGGGCTTCGGCTGCAGCCAGCAGACCCCAGGCGATGCCCGCCATCTCCGTCACGCGCCGGTCGATGCGTTCGAAAAGCTCGGCGGCACTCGGGACAACACGCTCAGCGGCTCGTGCGGGTACCTCAGCTGCGGCACTGGCAACGTGGTCGCAATTCGGGCGCTGCTTGGTATGGCCGATCGACGTGACGACGGGCGTACTGAGAGCGGCAATCGCGCGGCAGAGACGTTCGTCGGAGAACGGCAGCAGGTCCTCAACGCTGCCGCCGCCGCGGGCAAGGATGATCACATCAACATCGGGCTCGATATCGAGTCGGGCCAGGGCATCGATCAATTCGGGAACGGCATTGACGCCCTGGACGAGCGAATACGACACGGCGATGCGGGTGGGTGGAAAGCGATCGCGCAGTGCCCGCACAACATCTGCCTCGGCATCCGAATTGCGTCCCGTGACGAGACCGACGCGCCGGGGGAAGCGGGGAATCGGGAGCTTGCGTTCAGGGTCGGTCAGGCCGTCCGCGACCAAGCGTGCGAGCGTCTCGTGGACCCGCGCCAACAACTCGCCTTCGCCCGCAGCGCGAATTGCGTTGACATCGAGCGAGACGGTCCCATTCTTGGCGTAGACGCGAATTTTCGAATAGCGCGCCTGGATGAGCTGCCCTTCGTGCGGCAACTCGGCGATGCGATCAGCGTTGCTCTTCCAAATCACGCATTTCACCAGCGCCTCGCCATCCGTCAGATCAAGGTAGACATGGCCTGACGACGCACGGAAGCATTTCTGGACCTCGGCCTCGACGACACCGCCACCTAACTCCTCCAGAGCCCCTTCGAC
>JBAXOM010000124.1:0-5364 GCA_037133215.1 Thermoleophilia bacterium
GACCGCATGTGATCGACGTTCGCTGCATTCTGGCGGACGAGGGTCGCCTGCTTCGCGAAGTGCGCCTCGCCGCGTTGGCGAACGCGCCCGGCGCATTTCTCGAGACCTTTGCCGAGGTTGCGGCCGACACGGACGATGTCTGGGATGCCCGAGCAGCCTCGAGCACGGGCGAAGGCGACGCCTTGGTTATGCTCGCACTGCATGAGGGGGTCCCGGTTGGCATGGCGGGTGTCGCACGCGAGTTTGGACAGCGCCGACGCCATCGCGCGACGCTCTGGGGTGTCTGGCTCGATCCTGCACACCGTGGCCGTGGCGTGGGACGCCAACTCGTGACGACGGCTCTCGATTGGGGCCGCGAACGTGGCGTGCGAGCCGTGTATCTCGAGGTCGTCGAGAATGAAGACCCGAGTTGGAGTCTGTATGGCCGGCTCGGTTTTGTGCGTCGCGACGTTGATCCATTTGGGGGGCACGTTGACGGGCAGGACGTTGCGCTCGAGCACCTCGTGCTCGTGCTCTAGCGTCGTCTGAGTGGCGCTGTCGGGCAGGAACACCGGTGTTGGGGTGGAATCCGCTCACTGTTGCACTCGACGACACCCGTTGTGAAGCCAGTGCTACAAACGATTTCGTGGTATCAACCGCTTCGCGTGCGGCTGCGAAGTATAATCTGCGTCACAAAAGGAGTTAAGACTTGAGCAGCACCATTGCAGCAACACTGACCAGCAGCGACTATCGCGTCGCCGACCTCTCGCTCGCCGAATGGGGTCGCAAGGAGATCACGATCGCCGAGCACGAGATGCCCGGCCTGATGTCACTGCGCGAGGAGTATGCCGCCGAGCAGCCGCTTGCCGGCGCGCGTGTCACGGGCTCGCTGCACATGACGATTCAGACTGCCGTTTTGATCGAGACGCTCGTCGTTCTTGGTGCCGAGGTGCGTTGGGCAAGCTGCAACATTTTCTCGACGCAGGACCAGGCCGCAGCTGCTGTGGCCGTCGGTCCGCATGGCACGGTGGACGAGCCACGCGGCGTCCCCGTGTTCGCCTGGAAGGGCGAGACACTCGAGGAGTACTGGTGGTGCACGGAGCAGGCCATGACGTGGCCCGACGGTGGTCCGAACATGATCCTCGACGACGGTGGCGACGCCACCATGCTCGTCCACAAGGGTCGCGAGTACGAGCTGGCCGGTGCGGTTCCTGACCCTTCGACGGGTGAGTCCGAGGAGTTCCAGGTCTTCCTGACGCTGCTCCAGGCCTCCGTTGCTGCCGATGCTCACAAGTGGACCACGATTGCCGACGGCATCAAGGGCGTCACCGAGGAGACCACGACGGGCGTGCTGCGTCTGGCTCAGATGTTCGACGAAGGTACGCTGCTGTTTCCGGCGATCAACGTCAACGACTCCGTCACCAAGAGTAAGTTCGACAACCTCTACGGTTGTCGCCACTCGCTCGTCGACGGTATTAACCGCGGTATCGACCTGATGCTCGCCGGCAAGATGGCCGTCGTCTGCGGCTTCGGCGACGTTGGTAAGGGTTCGGCCGAGTCGCTGCGCGTGCAGGGTGCCCGCGTTGTAATCGCCGAGATCGACCCGATCTGCGCGTTGCAGGCACTGATGGAGGGCTACGACGTTGTTCGTCTCGACGACGTCATCGCGCAAGCCGACATCATCATCACCGCCACCGGCAACCGCGACATCGTGACGGTCGAGCACATGACGAAGATGAAGAACAACGCCGTGCTCGGCAACATCGGGCACTTCGACAACGAGATTGATATGGCCGCGCTGGCCGAGTATCCGGGTGTTCGCCGCGAGAACGTGAAGCCGCAGGTTGACCAGTGGTTCTTCGAAGACGGACACGCAATCATCGTCTTGAGCGAAGGCCGCCTGCTCAACCTCGGTAACGCCACCGGACATCCGAGCTTCGTGATGAGCGCCTCGTTTACAAACCAGGTCATCGCACAGATCGAGTTGTTTGGTCACACCAAGGACTACCCGCTTGGCGTTCACGTCTTGCCGAAGCATCTCGACGAGAAGGTCGCACGGTTGCACGTCACCGCGCTTGGTGGCCAGCTGACCGAGTTGCGCCCCGATCAGGCCGCCTACATTGGCGTCCCAGTCGAGGGTCCGTACAAGGCCGATCGGTACCGCTACTAAGACGACCGTTCGTTAGGCTGTTCTGATGGTTGAGGACCGAGATGTGGTCATCATTGGCGGAGGTATCGCCGGGATGACTGCTGCGCGCGAGCTTCGAGACGTCGACCCTCTGATTCTTGAGGCGTCTGAGCGTGTCGGAGGTCGCGTGTGGTCCAAACGGCGCGGGGATCTGGCGTTGTCGGTCGGCGCGCACATGTTTCCGCCTCCCGACTCCATCATCGGTCGTCAGGTCGATGAGTTCGGGCTCGAGGTACTGCCGATCACCGGTTCGATGCTCAACATCGCGATGAACGACCGGATCGTCGCGGGCGCTCGACCGGAGGCCTTTCCGCTCAAACTTGCGCTTTCACTCCGTGGGCGCGTTGCGTTTGCGCGGGCTGGGCTGAAGGTGCGAAAGGCCGTGGCTGAACACGAGCGGGCTGTCGTCCGTCGCCCGGGTGATACCGAGGCGATGATTCGTCTGCGTTCGATGGAAGCCGGGGGAGACATCTCGTTCGGCGACTATCTTGGGTCGCTGCACCCGGAGGCAGAGCGCATCTTCCAGGCGCTGTGCAATCGCTCAAGTGGAGATCTCAGCTCGATTACGAAGGCTTCGATGGCGACGCTGTTTGCTCACGCCTGGGATTCCGGCGACCTCGGGCGCAACATGCGCGGCGGGTCTGGATTGCTGGTGGAAGCGCTGGGGCAGGATCTCGCGCCACAGATTCGCCTCCAGACCGCTGTCACTCGCATCTCGATTACGAGTACCGGCGTTGATGTCGATTATGTGGGGCCGGACGGCTCGGGCACAGTTCGTGCTCGCACCGTCGTGCTCGCGGTGCCAGCTCCCTTGATTCCCGCGCTCTTCGGTGAGGCCTTGCCGAGTGAGACTGCCGCTGCGCTCGCGCGCATCACGATCGGTCCAACGACGGTATTGAGCGTACTCACCGACGAGACCGAGCCAATGCCCTGGGATGACATCTACTCGCTGCTGACACCCGATTGTCGCTTCAACATGTTCTTCAATCACTCGAATGCGCTACATGCGACAGGTGCGCCAAAGCAGGGCAGCCTGTTGATGATCTATGGCGGCGGTGGGCGTGCTCGCGCACTTGCCGGTCTGACCGACGCCGAGAAGGAGAGGGCCTTCCTCGACGATCTCCACCGACTCTACCCCGAGACGCGTGGGCACATTGCCGAGACGTGGCTGATGCCGTGGCAGTACGCCGTGCCGCACGCCACGCCGGGTCGTTGGCGTGTGCAGGAGACGCTCGATCGCGGTATTGCTGATCGTGTCTTTCTCGCGGGCGACTGGGTCGGCGAGTTCGGCGCGATGGAGACGGCAGCCGAGACGGGCGTCGACGCGGCCGTTGCCGCCAGGCGCGTGCTGAGTGCCGATCGAGCCTGATCGCGTTGTTACCGTGTCATCGCCGACCCTGTAGGAGTGCCAGATGACGTCGATCGATGATCTCAAAGGATTTAGCTATCCGCTGACTCCGGGTGGCACATCGTCGTTGGTGGGCGATATGCCGTGGCACTACGCCACCGAGTACCTCAACATCGCGTATCGCACAGACCCCGCCGTGATCGCCTCGTATCTGCCGGCACCCCTCGAGCCTGGTCCAGAGCCCGACATGGCCTACGTGGCGTTTAGTCGCTGGTGGTCTGTCTGGGATTCCGAGCAAGACATGGCGTTCGTCAACCCCGAGCGCACGCAGTACCAAGAGGCCGCGATCTGGGTCAATTGTTCCTACAAGGGCGAGCCGGGTCAGATCTGTCTCCAAATCTGGGTTAGCAACGACTTCACGATGGCGCGCGGCTGGTTTATGGGCTTCGCCAAGAAACTCGGTCAGGTGCATGTGACCGACTACCACCCGCTCAACCCCGTGCAGCAGCCACTGGGTCCGGGCAGTCGCCTCAAGGGGTATGTCGTGGCGCATGGTGAGCGGCTGATCGAGGGCACGATGGAGGTCGAGCGCCGCATCACGCGCGAGGAACTTCCGCCGCCGATGGGCCGTCCGCTGTTCCACATCCGCCACTTTCCGAGCATCGTGCGCGGCGCCAAGCCCTCGGTGCTGGAACTGGTCAAACTCGGCGCCGAGAACATGACCTTCGGCGAAGAGCTCTGGGCCGGCAAGGGCGACCTGACGTTCCTGCCCTCCGAGATCGAGGAGCACATGGCGCTCGCCCCGACCGAGATCGTCGGTGCCTATCGGTATTCCTCCGGGTACACATTTCCCGGTGGAGAAGTGCTGCATTCCTGGGTATAGGGCCGATTCAGGCACCCTTGCTTCATTCGCTCCACGTGAAATCTAATGCGGTGGAGAGTCGCTCCTGTTCGCCTATGATCCGATTCCATGCGGGCGTAGCTCAGTTGGTAGAGCGACAGCTTCCCAAGCTGTAGGTCGTGGGTTCGAGACCCATCGCCCGCTCTTTGTGGCAACTCTGTGAATCGATGTGTCACATCGCGATCACGCATCAATCCACGGTTTCGGAGGAGTTTAAAGCTCCGCGCAGAAAGTCTCACCATGCAATTTCCGTTGTCGGTGGAGCGCGTGTCGCAGATGCAGGTGCGTCGTGCCGCTTTCGTTCCGATCGGTGTGCTCGGGCTCTTGATCGTTGGCGGCATTGGACTTGTTGGATTCCGCGGGATTGAGGCGACGGGTGCGTTTTCTGTCGACCGGGTACAGGTCAATGGAGCAGGCAGCATCGACGGTACCGTGAGGAAGACGGCGTTTGCGACGGTGGGCGAAACCAGCAAGTTGTCCGTCAATCCAGCAGCCGTGGCGGTCGCAATCGCGAGTCTTCCTCGGGTTAAAGCGGCCTATGTCGACCGTGCGTTTCCGAACACCCTCACGATCAAGGTAGTTCCCGAACGCGCTGTCGCGATCGCCCCGACGGGGTCAGGTCGGGTTGTGTTGGCCGCATCGGGTCGTGTGCTCGGGCCCGTCACCGGTGGTTCTATGGGGCTGCCAGTTGTGGCGGCGGCACCGAGCGACCTTCCGGGGCCTGGTGGCACGGTCAGCGCTCCCGGTGTGATCGCAGAGCTCGCTCTCGCGTCGGCTCGCAGTAAGTCCCTCCACTTCGCCGCAATTGGGTACGGACACGATGGCCTGGTCGGACGGACTACTCAATGGGCCGAGATACGCGTGGGGGATGGAGATCAACTCGGCGTCAAGTTAAAGGTCGCGCGGTCTGTTCTACGTCGAGCGGGGCAGGATGTCCAGTACGTTGAC
>JBAXOM010000125.1:0-5280 GCA_037133215.1 Thermoleophilia bacterium
GCGCTGTGGCCGGGCGTGATCGGCTCGCCAAGGTACGCGAAACCATCGTGCTTGGCGCCCGCGCGGATCGCCATCAGATCATCGGCATAGAACGCTGCCTCGCCTGGCACCGCATCGAGCCACGCAAGCTGGGGCATCGCTCAGCCCTCGAGCGCGAGATCGAGCATGCGCTCCATCTCGTCGAGACCCTTGCCCCACGTCGCCGCATCGGCTAGGTCGATGCCAAAGGCACCAAGCTGCTCGCCGGGCGACTTGCTGCCGCCCGTCGCCAAGAAGTCGAGGTACGGACCGACGAAGGCATCGCCGTCTTCGCGATAGAGCGCGTAGAGCGTGAGGCTTGCAAGATGCGCAAACGCATAGGCGTAGGTGTAGAAGCGCGTGTTGATGAAGTGCGGGATGTAGGACCACCCTCGACGGTAGCCCTCTGGCAATTCCATCGAATCGCCGTAGTAGGCGTGGTTACGCGCAATCCAAAACTCGCCGAGGCGATCTTTGGTGAGTGCCTGGCCCTCGCTGCGAGCGCCGTAGGCATCCTGCTCGTAGCGCACCATCATCGTCTGGCGGAAGACCGTCGCAAACCCCGACTCGAGCTCCTGACGGATCAGGGCCATCCTGGTCGTGGCATCGGATTCCTCAGCCAGCATGCGGTCGAACACGAGCAATTCCGCGAACGTGCTTGGCACCTCGCAGAGAGCCAACGGGGCGTGCATCGAGAGTGCGGTCTGGCGTTCACTCGAGAGCGCAAAGTGCATGCCGTGCCCGAGTTCGTGCGCGACCGTCATCAGGTCGCGCAGCGTGTCCGTGTGGTTGAGCATGATGAATGGCTGCGCGTCCTGAGCAACCGATGCACAGAAGGCTCCCCCACGCTTGCCCTGCCGCGGCTCGGCATCCACGCGCTGTTCAGCGAAGACGCTCTTCGAGACACGCAAAATTTCGGGAGAGAAACGCCCGAACGCGTCCTCCACAATCTCGCAGGCCTCGACGTACGGCATCGCCCGCCCCTCACCTAGCGGCGCGTACTGGTCGGCCAGATGCAACTTTTCCAGGCCCATCAACTCGGCCTTCTTCGTAAACCAGCGCTGCGCCATGCCGTAACGCGACTCGATTGCCTCCATCATCGCGTCGACCCAGGCCGGCTCCAACTCATTCGAGAGATGGCGCGGTGCGATCGGGGAGTCGTAGCCGCGCAGGCGATCCATCGTCAAGCGGTCGGCCACGATGCTGTCGTAGCACGTCGAAAGCACATCGCCATGCGGCTCGAGCGCCACGTACAACGTCTCCAGCGCCGCCAACCGCACGGGACGATTAGTGGTGTGGACATACGACAGCAACTCGTCCACCGTCTTCTCGGTCTCACCCGTCCCGTCGTCGAACGGTGCGCGAATGTTCGAGACCGTCTGCGCAAACAGGTTCTGCCAGGCAGACACGACCGGCTCGCGCTCGGACAGCATTCGCTCCTGGTCATCCGGCAACACGTGCGGACGGAAGCGACGCTCCGACGACAGGTGGTGGCGATTGGCTGCCAACTCGGGTGCATCAATCAGTGGCTGAGCGACCGCATCGTCTACGGCGATCCACTCGAGATCGAAGAAGCGCAGCGCATTGCCCGCGCGCACCATGCCTTGATCGACGACGGTCTCGAAGTCGCGCGCCTCATCGTCGTTCACATCGACGCTACGACGCAGACCGGCGTACGAGCCGACCCGATGCAGGGCGTTACTGATCTCGGCCAACTCGGCCAAGGCAGCAGCAAGCCCGGTCGCGTCGAGCGTTGCGACGGTGCCGCGATAGGTGGCATCGAAGGCCTCCGCTGCGGCGATCGTCTCGTCCAGCAACTGCTGAGCAGCGGCAACGTCGGAGCAAATCAGCGAGAGGTCCCAGCGGACACCCGCTGCGTTTGGTCCGGAAGGCGTGATGGCGGTCATGGTTGAAGTGTTATCGATCGAGCCCGGCGAGTCGACGCTGCGCGAGCAGAAGGGCCAAAGAACTTGTTGCCGCCAGAATCTCACCGCCAATCATCGCGATTGCGTCCGCCAATGGCATCACGATCGGTATCGTCGGTTCGTGCTGCGCAGCCGCTGGATCCGGCACGCAGTTGCGCGCTAAAAAGATGTAGCCACGCTCGTTCATACGACCGGGACTCGTACAGAATTCGCCCAACGGCTCGATGTCGTCTGACGTGAGTAACGTCTCTTCACCGAGTTCACGGCGAGCACTCTCAAGCGGCTCCTCCCCCGCATCGATGGCACCGGCTGGGACCTCCAGCGTCTCGAGGCCCATCGCATAGCGATACTGGCGCACCAGCACGACGTCGCCATTCGGGAGCAGTGGAACAACTTTTGCGAATCCCGGTGAAAGGATCAACGGAAATTGATATTCGCGGCCTTCTGGTGTGCGAACGTCGTGTTCCTCAATCCGGACTACATCGTCGTGGAGCACGCGCCTACCGAGGGTTTGCCACTCGTTGGGTGTCGGTTGTTCCACCTCTGAACTATAGGGCTGGCACCAGAGCAGGTACTGTTGTGTCTCGATGCGCGTCCGTCCTGCTCTCATCGTCCTCGTGGCAATCGTCTTCGCTGTAGTCGCCGCCTCGGCGATCCTTCACCGAACGACGGCTTCCTCGGCTGCCTCAGCCGCTGAGACACCGAAAGCCAATGCGGCAAAGACCGTCAAGCCCGTCAAGACGGTACCCAGCCTGACACTGCCGGACCCACTGCCAACGCGGACAGTTCGCGTACCAATCCTGATGTACCACCGCATCGCAGTACTCGCGGGCGACGAGCCTGCCGTCACCGTCGGTCTGACCGTCGATCCGGGCGAATTTACGCTTCAAATGCAATGGCTGAAGGATAGTGGCTTCACTTCCATTACGCAGATGCAGCTCTACGACGCACTCGAATTGGGGAAGCCTTTACCCCCGAAGCCCGTCCTGATTACGTTTGACGATGGCTACCGTGGCATCGCGACCACGGCGGCGCCGATCATGACGCGGGTGGGCATGATCGGAACCGCGTACGTCATCACCGATCGCATTGCCCAGCTCAAGAAGACGGCTCCGACATGGTTGACGTGGCCGCAACTTCGAACACTTGAACAGCGAGGCTGGGACATTGGGTCACACACGGTCTCGCATTCTGAGATCCCGCATATGTCAACTGATGCCGCGATGAAGACACTGCGCGGGTCGCGCTTCGTGCTCGAAAAACACCTCGGTCATCCGGTGCAGTGGTTCTGCTACCCAGCCGGAGCCGTCAACGCTGCCGCCGTCGCCGACGTGCAGAAGGCCGGCTACGTGCTCGCTACGACGACGCAGTCAGGTCTTGATCACTCGGCTGCGAATCCACTCGAGTTGAGTCGAATTCGCATCGCCAACAACACGGGCGTTCGTGGCCTCGCGGCCGCCCTCTCGTCCTAGCGCGACGAATCGGCAAACACGTCAAGACTCGCCGTACCAACTCGCGTGGCTCCCGCCGCAATCAAGGCAGCAACTTCGTCGAAGCCTCGTACCGCGCGCACAGCCTTAATACCGACGCCCGCCCCCACTTCTTCGCGCAACAACTCGATATCTAGGGCGTTATCCGGTTCTGGAACCAATCCGGACGACGTTACAACCATGTCAACCTCTGCCGCTACAACCGCGCGGACCAAGAGGCGCAGCGTGCGATCGTCGTACGCACCCGTCTCAATCACAGCGCGAACGAGGACCTCGGCGCGAACCTCTCGCGCCTCTGCGACACAACGCGAGAGCTCATCGCGAACATGATTCGGGTTGCCCGATCCAAAACTGGCAAGATCGACCACGATCTCAAGTTCCTGCGCACCGTCCTCGAGGGCCCTTCGCCCCGCGAGGGCCTTGATCGATGGCCGATCGCTGCCAAACGGATGCGAGATCAGTGCCACGAGTTTGACGTCCGATCCAGCAAGCGCGGCACGTGCCGTTCCAACGTGGGTTGGTGATACACAGACACCGGCCACGTGGGCCTGCTTGGCCGCATCGCAGAAGGCTGAGCATTCGGCCATCGAGGCGCGCGGCCGCAAGAGCATCAATTCGATCGATTTTGCTCCATCACTCGTGCGTCGCGCCATGCGTAGAGCGTACCCGGCCAACGTGACCCCGGTCGCTTCACAACACTCGTATCTCGTCTACCATGCGGTGTCCACGCAATGACCGACTTCCGCGACCAGAAACGTTACGACGCGCATCAAGAGGCGATGCGCAATTCGCGCCGCGCAAAGCAGCGTGCCAGCGCGCGAGCCACGCAGCGCAAACGACGCATGGTCCTGATCGCAATTTTGCTTATTCCGGTTGCAATTGCTGCCTTTGCGTTCACCTGGAGCCGCGATGGTGGTACGACAAAGAAGGCCCAAAAGGCGGCCGTGGTGCTGCCGAAGCAGTCGGCAGCCGAACAGGCTGTAGGTGGTCACGTAGCCATGCCCGATCATGTTCGTGGCGTCCACGTGACGAGCTATGCCGTGGCCACACCCAGCATGTTCGAGCCGATCATGGCACTCGCAGACCCCAAAGTCGGCATGAACGCGATCGAGATCGACATCAAGGACGAGCGCGGCGAAGTGGCCTTTTCGACGCCGATTCCGCTCGCCAAGCAGTCCGGTGCGCATATGAACATCTATGACCCCGTTAAGGTGCTCAGGCGTGCCCACGATGCTGGCCTCTACGTGATCGGCCGCATCGTCACGTTCCAGGATGGCTACGCGCCAAACGCCGATCGATCGATTGCCATGCACAATCGCAACGGTGGACTCTGGAAGAACAACCTCGGTATTACGTGGCTCGACCCCACGAACGAGGGTGCTTGGGATTATCCAATCCAGTTGGCTGCCTATGCTGCCGAACTTGGTTTCGACGAGATCATGTTCGACTACGTGCGCTATCCCACCGACGGCAATGCGGCAGACATGGTCTTCCACGACCCGGGCCGAAGCCGCGACGACACGATCACCTCGTTCCTGAAGCGGGCATCAAGCACACTCAAACCACTGGGCGTCCGGATCTCTGCCGCCATGTTCGGTCTTGCCGCCACCTCTGATCTCGGCATTGGCCAACGCCCAGGCAAGATTCGCAACACACTCGACGCTGTCTATCCCATGGTCTATCCGTCCCACTTCACGGACGGACAGTTCGGTATTGCGAAGCCGGGCGATACGCCGGGCCCCACGATCGCTGCGGCGCTTTCTGACTGGCGTCGCCGGACCAACGGAGGCACGGTCCAGATTCGACCGTGGCTCCAGGACTTCACTCTCGGCGGCATCCCCTACGGA
>JBAXOM010000126.1:0-5178 GCA_037133215.1 Thermoleophilia bacterium
CGGTGGAGGGCGCGTGCACCCGCACCGTCCGCATTGCGCGTCTCGAAGAGGTGGCGTGATGTCGATGCTGCTCGCGATCGATTTTGATGGCACGCTCGCAGACAAGGACACGGTCGACTGGTTCTGCGCGCACTATGCCCCCGCTGTCTTCGAGGAGGTCGACGCGGCGTTCGCGCGCGGCGACATCACGCTCGACGAGACGCTCGCGCGTCAGGTTGCGCCGATTACGGCGACCCAGGAGGAAGTCGTGGCGTTTTTGATCGACACCGTCAACGTTCGCCCCGGCGTGCCCGAGCTCCTGACCTTCTGTGATCAGCACGACATCGAGGCCGTGATCGTCTCGTCGGGCTTCGACAATCTGATGCACCCGTACCTGCAGGCGCACGGTTACGACCTACCGATCTACGCGCACTCCGTCACGTTCGGCCCCGAGGGGATGCGCGTGCAGTTGCGTGGTCGTGCCGAGTGTGACCTGTGCGGCGTGGCCTGCAAGCGTGCGGAAGTGCGGGATATCGCGGCCGGTCGCAGCATCGCTTACGTTGGTGACGGGCCGTCTGACCTGTGCGCGGCCGAGGCTGCCGACATTCGCTTCGCCCGCGCCTCGCTTGCCGAGCACCTTGAGAGCGAGGGCTATGCATACCTCCCTTTTGAGAACTTTCATGACGTCCGGCTCGGACTCGCCATGGCGCTTGGCGTAGCGCCGTAACGTAGTCGTTAGGCTGAACGAATGCTGGCGCCGCTTCTCGCACTGAGTGCGTCCGTGATTTGGGGTGTGGCGGACTTCCAGGCCGCGCTCCGTGCGCGGTTTGTCGGCCCGCTCGTCGTCGCGGCATTCGCCCAGATCGCCGGCACGTTGGTGCTGCTCGTGCCGATGCTGTTTTTTCGGGACGCGTTTCCCGGTTGGCAGATCTGGATCCCCGGGATCGTGGCGGGCATCATGGGCAGTGTTGGGCATGTCTTGTTCTACGCGGCCCTTTCGCGTGGCCCGATGGGTGTCATCGCACCGATCTTGGCGATGTCGTCTGCGGGCCCCGTGTTGTTTGCGGTGTTGAAGGATGGCGAGCGACCCGCGGTACTCCAGGTGATTGGCTTAGCGCTTGCTATTACCGGCGTCGTACTGGTCAGTCGTCATGCCTCCGAAGGCGATTCGAAACACGGCAAATACGGAGCGGTACCGATTGCCT
This sequence comes from Thermoleophilia bacterium, assembly GCA_037133215.1. Taxonomy (GTDB): domain Bacteria; phylum Actinomycetota; class Thermoleophilia; order Gaiellales; family F1-60-MAGs149; genus F1-60-MAGs149. The sequence goes on from JBAXOM010000126.1 coordinate 1,185, forward strand.
TATGCGCCATTCTCGTGGGCACCATCATGTACATCGCGCTTGATGCTGCCTCTGACCAATCCGGACTCTGGGGTGTCACCGCCCAGCGCAGCGTGTCGCTGCCAATTCTTCTGGTGGCACTGTTTGTGGTCCGTATGCGTAGTGGCAGTAAGCCACCCAAAGGCGCGTTTCGTGCGATCGCGCCGATTGGCATCATGGACACGATGGGCCTTTTGCTCTTCGCGTACGCCTCATCGGTTGGCGACTTTAGTCTCGCGATCGTGTTGGCGAGCCTCTACCCGGTCGTCACCATTCTCTTGGCTCGGATTCGACTCGGTGAGCACCTCGCGTTGACGCAACGCATCGGAGCAGTCATTGCGTTGGCCGGTGTTGCCGCGATCGTCGGGGGCTGATCACGGCGTAGCGGCTGGCTGTGGGTAGAGTTCGGCCGTGGCTACCGACGCGATTCCTGACCTCTTGGCCGAACTCGATGCGCTCGTGGGGCTCGCTCCTGTCAAGGCTGGCGTCGAGCGGCTCGTGGCGATTCATCAGCTCAATAGCGTGCGGGTGACTGATGGTGAGCCGATCATTGCGCACGATCTCGACCTGATGTTTATGGGCGATCCAGGCACGGGGGAGGATCAGGTGGCCGCACTGATTGGTCGGCTCTACGTCGCCCTTGGACTGTTGCCGACGGGGCAGGTCGTGGAGGTGCAGCGAGGCGATCTTGTTGGCGCGACCGCCGAGGAGACGCAGGCTCGCGTTCTGGCCGCAGTAACAGCCGCCAGCGGTGGCATCCTCTTTGTCGACGATGCCGAGCAGCTGATTCCCCTGGTGCCCGAGGATCAAGGGATCGTCGCTTTGGCCGCGATCGCGGCGGCAGTCGAAGCGCGTCCCGTCCCCTTCGCCTGCATCGTCTCTGGCCCCACGGATGCGGTCGATGCGATTGCACTGCACTACCCCGCATTTGTCTATGCCCGCGCCGCTGCGCTCGAGTTTCCGCGTTACACGGCCGACGAGCTTGTTGCGATCTTTGAGCGCGGTGCGGCGGATCTGCAGATCGCGGTGCCCAAGCCTGTTGAGGCAGCGCTGCTGGAGCACTTCGTAGCGGTGCACGACCGTGGCGACTTTCGTAGCGCGCGCTATGTGCCAGCGTTGCTGGAGGAGATGTACGCGCGCCTTGCCACGCGCACGATGAGTGACGGCAAGGCCGACGGCAACGAGCACCGTCGGTTTGCCGTTGCGGATGTGCCCGAGCCGGCCTCTGCGATTACCGCCGACACTGGCATCCGCATCGGTTTCAGCGGAGATCTCGGCGGGCGTTAAACGCGATCTGAGCCGTCGGGATCTTCGTCGAGCATGGCGCTGTGCGTCACTGTCTCCCCATGCTGCTCGACCGCGCGCTCAATCAGTTCGATGCCCGCGGCACGCAGCCGAGGGTGATGCAGATCGGCTGGATGTAGATCGATGCGAATGCGAGGAGCACGACGGATTGCCTGGCTAGCGAGGCGGACAGCCGTGGGTGTAATGGCGCGCCGGGTAGCCGTTGAGGCACCGACACCGAGGCTCGGAACGGTGATTGAACGGGTCGCAGTATTGAGTGAAACCCGCGTCGCCCACCAATTCAGGCCAGCGATGCGCAGCGCCCGACTCGACAGGCGTGGCGCCGCGTAACACGGAGCGATGAACCCGCGACAGTCCACACCGAGCGTCACTAGCGCTTGTCGCGCGAGTTGCATTCGTGCGGCTGCTGCGCCATCACTAAGGGTCCGAAACTCACGTTCGTCGCCACGTCGCGTTGCCGCATGGGAGTATCCGTGTACCACAGGCTCATCTCCTTGGGTGATGACGGCTTGCAGCCACGTCGTGACTGGCTCCGTCCATTCGTCGATCAGGTGGAAGCGGGGGACGATCAAGAGACTGACTGGACCCTGCGTCCGCTCACCAATCAGGCGACGCCACTCGACGGCCTCGGCAAAACGACTCGGCGCGACATCGTGAATGGCGAATACGTGGCGTCGACTCACGCGGCGTGCTGACCCTCCGCGGCGCGGCCCGCGAGCAGGCCGTAGAGAGCCCATTCGCGGTCGAACGTACGCGACCACGACAACTGGTCGAGTTCGGGTACTGGCGCTGGTTGTGTCAGCGCGTGGCTGACGCCGCTGATCAACGCCGAGACGCTATTGGGCTCGACCGTATGGAAACCGTCGAGCGACACCACCTCTGCGACGCCGCAGTCTGCCGGCAAGACGACGCGGCAGCCACAGGCAGCTGCCTCAAGAGGCGCGAGCCCAAAGGTCTCGCCCGAATTGACATGCACGAAGCAGTCCGCGTTGGTGTAAAGGCGGGCCAAGTCGGACCGTCTCTCAAGGTGGCCAAGAAAGCGGACGCGCTTCGTGACGCCGAGCTCGGCGGCCCGTCGTCGCATCTCCGGTTCGGCCGAGCCGGCGCCCGCAATCATGAGCACGCAGTCGCTCTGTAGGCCAGCGAGCACGTCGATCAAAAGGGTTGGACGCTTTTCGGACGAGAGTCGGCCCGCGTGGACGAGCAAGGTCTCATTCGGCTCAGCAAACTGCCGGCGATAGTCGACCTCGGGGGCACGTGGATGGAAGGTCTCGGTATCGACACCGAGCGGCGACACATAGATGTGCGCGTCGCTCCGCTCACGCAGGCGCGTGGCTACGGCCTGCGACGTAGCAATCACCGCATCGGGGCCATCAAGACCACGCGATTGAAGGATCCGCAAAACGTGTTGCGCCGGGAGACGCAACGGCGTGGGCATCCCGGCCGCGCCCGACTCGATCTCCGAGTGCACGATCAGCACGACGGGAATGCCGCGCATATGCGCCCAGCGGCAGAGTCGACGCGGGAATGCCGTCGCGTCGTGGATCACCAACACGGTCGGCTGGAGGCGATCGAGAGCCTGCATGATCGGACGAGGATGAGGGATCAACCGATACCCCGTCTCCTGCGCCGTTGGCAGCCCCGGCACGACCACGATCGGCGTACGGGCGACGCGATCGACCTTCGCCGTCGTGCCTGGCACCACCATCGCGTGCCGTAATCGCTGCGCTTGGGCAAACGCAGCCTTGGCGTGCAGGTAGGTCCGAATGCCCCCGGACTTAGGTGCGTACCACTGTGTCACGTCGACGACGTTCAACGCCTACATCACTCCCGATTCGATCGAGCGACGACGACCGTTCGGGGCGTAGTTGGCGCCGCGTTGAAGGTCTGCGTAGTCGCTGCCAAGCAGCTTGAAGATATCGTCCCACGTCGGGCGCGAAACCATCGCTGCCCGAGCAGCAGCGCTCATCGTCTGACGCAGCTTCGCATCGGTCACGATCGGGAGCAGCGCAGCCGCCATATCCTCGACCGAAGCGCTCCGTGCGTGGCTCCCGGTTACACCATCAATCACCTGCTCGGCCAGCGCTGTCTCGCGTGGCACGACGGTGGGGAGGCCGCTCGCCTGTGCCTCGAGCGCGACCTGACCCAACGTCTCCGACACCGAGGGCAGACAGAACACGTCCGCCGAGGCGTAGACCGCAGCGAGGCGTGGCCCCGTCATCGGACCCAACAGCCGGTGGGGAGAGTGCTCCAACTTGGCGGCGAGAGCATCGCGTGCAGGGCCGTCGCCGACGATCGCAAGGCGGACCGGATGGCCTTCGCGAGCAATCATGTTGACGGCGTCAATCAGGCGGTCGATGCCCTTCTCTTCCGAGAGCCTGGCAACGACCAGCACCACGACAGCGTCGGCATCGCGCGTCATCGTGCGACGGGCAAACCACGAGTGGTGCGTCGGAGCAAAGCGCTGGGTGTCAACACCGCGTCCGAAGATCCGAATCTTGTCGGCGTCGATGCCTTCGTGGGCAAGTCCTTCCGCGATCATCACGGTCGGAGCGAAGACCAAATCGGCCTGACGATAGAGCCACGTCGACGCAGCACGGACAGCCTCAGCGGCCAGCCGGTCGCCTGTCAGCGTGAGGGTATAGCGCGCGAGCTGCGTCGAGTGGGTCAC
>JBAXOM010000127.1:0-5170 GCA_037133215.1 Thermoleophilia bacterium
CCGTTCGGGCTGCTCTGCCGCATCTGCGGCAGAGTGACCAGGCGCGCGTCGTGCTCGTTTCGTCGACGGCGGGTAAGCGTCCGTCGGGCGGCATGCCGGACTACAGCGTGATGAAGGCCGCGCTGCTGTCGTATTCAAAACTGGTCGCGGATCTCGAGGCCAAGAATGGCGTGCTCGTGAACGCTATCTGCCCTGGACCGACTGGAACGCCCGCGTGGCTTGCTGAGGGCGGCCTGGCGGATCAGACCCGCGGTGAAGGCTCGCGTGAAGACGCGCTTGCGAAGGCGGGGGCGGGACGCCCGATTGGTCGGATGGCGGAGCCGGCGGAGATTGCGGACATCATCGCGGTGCTGTGCTCGGCTCGGGCCTCGTACGTGACGGGCTCGGCGTGGGGTGTCGACGGCGGCACCGTCCCCGTAATCATCTGACCCAGCCGCCCGACTCTAGTGCGTGGACTACGCTGTCGGTGTGAACGAACCCTCTGCTGCTGATCGAGACGAGGCGCTGGCCGGTCCAGTCGCACAAGGCTTTGCCGAGCGCATGGCCGCAGCCGAGGCCGTGCGGTTGGTTCCATGGGCAACCCGCTCGCAGGATTCGCTGGGGCGTTCGCACGACGAAGCTACCTGCCAGCTACGCACGCCGTTTCAACGTGACCGCGACCGCATCGTGCACTCCAAGGCTTTTCGTCGCCTGAAGCACAAAACACAGGTCTTCATTGCTCCCGAGGGCGACCATTTCCGCACGCGCCTCACGCACACGCTTGAGGTGACAGGGATTGCCCGTGCGGTGGCCCGCGCGTTGGGCCTCAACGAAGACCTGACCGAGGCGATCGCGCTTGGCCACGATCTCGGACACCCGCCATTTGGGCACACCGGCGAAGAGGCGCTGTCCGATATCCTCGAGGAGCGCACAGGGCGACGCTTTCATCACAACGAGCACTCGCTGCGCATCGTCGAGCACCTGGAACGCGATGGGCGTGGCCTCAACCTCACGGACGAGGTGCGAGACGGGATCCTCAACCACACGGGAGCCACGGCGCCGCGGACTCCTGAGGCGCGGATCGTCAAACTCGTCGACCGCTTCGGTTACATCAACCACGACATCGACGACGCGGTGCGGGCCGGTGTGCTCGATCCCGCGCGCCTGCCACCGCAGGCAACCGCCTTGCTCGGCACGACGGCCGCGCGACGCATCGATGCCCTCGTCCACGATCTGGTCGAACGTTCGGCCGTGGTGGAAGACATCGAGCAGACGGCTCCCTACGCCGAGGCTCTACTCGAGTTACGGCGCTTTATGTTCGACGAGGTGTACCTGCGGCCAGCCACCGAGACCGAGCGTGGCCGGATTCGAAACGTCGTGCAGTCGCTCTTCGTCTGGTTTCTCGAGCACCCTGAAGAGGTACCGATCTCGGAGGATTCGTTCGAGACGCGCGTCTTGGACCACGTCGCCGGCATGACGGATCGCTACGCCCTGCGCGCGTATCGCGCGCGCTTCGAGCCGGACGCCTGGCGCTTCTAGGGGGCTGGCGTGGCAGGACGGATCAATCGGGCAACAGTTGAGCGAGTCCGCGAGCGCGCCGACCTCGTCGAGCTCGTGTCTGCACGAACCGGTCAGGTGCGCCAAGTCGGTCCCCGCGCGATGGCCCGCTGTCCATTCCACGACGAGAAGACTGCGAGCTTCTCGATCGAGCCGGCGCAGAAGCTCTACCACTGCTTCGGCTGTGGCGTCAGTGGTGACGTCTTCAAGTTTGTCATGGAGCTGGAAGCCTGCGAATTCCCTGAGGCCGTCGAACGGCTCGCCGAGCGTTATGGCGTGCCGATTGAGTACGAGGAGCTGTCGCACAAAGAGGCAGAAGAACTCGATCGAGAGAAGAAGATCGAGCGCCTGCTCGAAGAGACGTGCGCCTACTACGAGCGCGTGCTGGTGGACAGCCCCGAGGCCGAGGTCGCCCGTGCCTATCTCGCCGAGCGCAAGCTTGGACCCGAACTGATCAAGCACTGGCGCATTGGGTTTGCACCGGACGCCTGGGACCGGGTTGTCAATGGTGCACTCAAGAAGGGCTACACGCCAGCCGACCTGATCGCCGCCGGTGTTGCGAGCGAGGGGCGTCAGGGTCCGATCGATCGCCTGCGTGGTCGCATCGTCTTCCCCTTGTTCGACGGTCGAGGACGGGTGCGTGGCTTCGCTGGTCGAGTCTTGCCTGGCGTCGAAGGGCCGAAGTACATCAATTCACCTGAGGGACCGTACTTCCACAAGGGCAAGCTGCTGTATGGACTGCACCATGCACGCGGACCAATCGCGAAGGCCGGGCGGGCCGTCATCGTCGAGGGCTACACCGATGTGATTGCGTTGCACGAGGTTGGGGTGCAGGAGGCCGTCGCCTCGATGGGTACCAGCCTGACCGAGGAGCAACTAACCGAACTACGCCGGCTTGCCGCGACTCTCGTTTTGGCCTTCGACGCCGACCAGGCTGGACAGGATGCGGCGTTGCGCGGCATGCGCCTTGCCGAGCAGAAAGGCTTCGAGGTGCGCATCGTGCCGCTGCCTGCCGGGCAGGACCCGGCGGAGATTGCGGCCAGTGGCAAGGAGGCTGTCGAGGCAGCGCTCGCCGGCAGCGTGTCGGTGCTGGCGTTCCTTGTCAATCGCGCGTTAGATCAGCGCGAGCAGGATGGAGTGGATGCCGTCTACGCGCAGGTGCGCAGCATTCTCTCGAGTGCACCACCCACGCCTGATCGGGCGCGGCAGGTCCGACGCGTCGCTGATGTGCTGCGGCTCGACAAAGAACTCGAGTCGCGCCTCACGCGTGGAGCCAGAGTGGGGGTTCCCGTGAGCGAGGACGGTGCGATCAATCGGGCCCGCAAGCGGCTCGATCAGCGCACCCGCGTTGAGCGCGAGTTTCTTGCCGCCTGCCTCGCACTTCCTGCCGATGCACCGACGGCCCTCGATCTGACGGCAGACGCTCTTGTCGAGCCAGTGCACCTCACCCTCGTACCGTGGCTGCGGGAGCGCGTTGCGGGCAACCCTGCGGAGGCACCAGCGGGCGCAGAGGATGTCGTCGCCGAGCTATATGCGCTCTCCGCGAGGTTCGATCCAGCCGCGGGCGATGTACCGGACCTCGAGGCGGCTCAGGCGGCACTCCAAGAACTAATGCTGCAAATTCAGTTGCGGGCGGCTGACGACGAGATTGGCCCACTTCGCGTCCGCGTCGAGGAAGGATCGGCGTCCGCAGACGAGTTGCGGCGCCTCGCCGTCTTGCAGCGCGAGGTCGAGAGTCTGCGTGCCGAGTTGCGCAGTTCGACCTTCAATACCTAGGGCAGGCCGTTACAGGCACGGCGGTCTGGCAGCCACGGTTATACTCCGCCCGCGTTCCTCGGTAGCTCAATGGCAGAGCATCCGACTGTTAATCGGAGGGTTGTAGGTTCGAGTCCTACCCGAGGAGTGCATTGCGTAGGGGAGAGCGTCATTTCGGGATCACCGATCGGCTGAGTGATACCCTCGGTGTATGACTGAATCGCCCGTACGAGCACGCCGTCACTCCCTGCACCTCCTAATGGTTGGTGCCGCGTTCATCGCGCTGCTGGCCGCGCCGGTGTTCGCAAACGCAGCGGTTGGCTCGGTGACGGAGTTCTCGAATGGCATCACGGTGAACTCGGCCCCGCAGTCGATTACGGCTGGTCCTGACGGCAACCTCTGGTTTACGGAGTCTGCGGCCAACAAGATCGGGCGCATCACGCCGACCGGTGTGGTGACGGAATTCGTCAACGGGCTCAGTGCCGGCGCGAAGCCCTGGGGAATCACGAGCGGCCCCGACGGCAATCTTTGGTTTACCGAGCGGGGAACCAGCAAGGTTGGGCGCATTACACCACAAGGTGTGATCACCGAGTTTGCGACGATCACTCCGAACGCCGCGCCGTGGGGGATTACGGCTGGCAGCGACGGCAACCTGTGGTTTACCGAAAACGGCGTCAACTCAGTCGGACGCATCACGACCGCGGGTGTTCAGCTTCCTGAGCTTCCACTCTGCGTCGGCTGCGCCGACAATTCGACGGGCGGCCAGGGCATCGTGGCGGGGCCTGACGGCAACGTCTGGGCCGTCGGCAATATCAGCAACGCGGTCTACCAGCTGCCGATCGGTGGTACGACACCAGCGGTCTTTACGGCCGGTATCACCGCAGGTGCGGGACTCGCCGGGATCACCGTTGGCTCGGACAACAACCTCTGGTTTACCGAGCAGGCGGGCAATCGCGTTGGTCGTATCACCGTCGCTGGGGCGGTCACCGAGTTTGGTATCGCGCTCGGAGCACAGTCGCCGACAGGAATCGCGAGTGGGGCCGATGGCGCCCTGTGGGTGGGCGAGAACGGTACCGGCAACAATGGCAACAACCTTGTGCGGGTCACCACGGCGGGCGCGATGACGCAGTACCAGAACGGAATTGTCGCCAACGCTGGCGTCTACGGCGTGACCGCCGGCCCCGACGGCAACCTCTGGTTTACGGAGAGCAACAGCAATCGGATTGGCCGCATGCTCAGCGGCGTTGTTCCCGTCAACGTGACTCCCCCCGGCATTTCGGGTACACCGAACGTCGGCAGTACGTTGACCGTCTCGTACGGAGCCTGGAAGTACCTGCCGACCACGTACGCCTACAAGTGGTTCCGTTGCACGACCGCGGCGGCCACAAAGTGCTCGACGATCGTCAATAAGACAAAGAGCACGTACGTCGTCACCTCGGCCGACACCGGATCGTTCTTGCGCGCCTCGGTCACGCCAACCAACCTCAACGGCGCGGCCAAGCCGACACCAAGCCCGACCGCCACGCAGGTACCCTCCAGCGCGTTTTCCATCACCAAGCCGCGGATTACCTACAAAACGAAGTCTGTGGTCTTGACCAGCACGATCATTACCAATTGGGCAGGCAAAGCCGTCCAGACCGCGACGTCAAAGTCGGGCAGCAAGGTGACGCGTCGGTGCATCATCACGAAGCGTATTCCCGTTGCCGGCGTCGCCACGATCGTCTGCACGCTGCAACGCGCATCGCGTCAGACCCTGCGCAAGCAATCGTTGAAGTTGACGATCACCACCACCTTTACCGCGACCGGTGGTGCGGCCAAGTCCAAGACGCAGATACTGACCGTTCCGAAGCGGTCAAAGCCCTAAGGCGTTGTGATCCGG
>JBAXOM010000128.1:0-5167 GCA_037133215.1 Thermoleophilia bacterium
GGGTTGGCGTGGGTGCCGGAGCCGTGCCACCATCGGCCGGTCGACGCATCAGGCGCGTCAGCAACGCCATTTTGTCAGCGTGCACCGTGCGCCAATCGTCCTGGAGTACGCCGCCGGTATCACCGGAGTTGGGGTTCCAGGCCCAGAACGTCCAGCTGATGCCCTGCTGCTCGAGGTAGGCGGTGAACTGGTTGATCCAGCGGCCCTCGACTGTGTCGGTGCCGACGTTCTTGGCGCCGAACTCGCCGATCAGAATCGGGGCAATGCCTGACTCCTTGATGTAGCCAAAGCCCTTCTGCCAACGGTCAGCCAGGATCGACGCCATGTTCGGGTCGGAGAACCAAGGCTGAGCGAAGACGCCGGGACCGTACTCATGAGGCGAGTAGACGACGCGGTTGGCAATCGACAGGCGCACAGGGTTATTGCGAACACCTTCGAGGTTGCCGCCCCACCAGTGGCGGTCGAGTTGCTGTCCACCAGCGACGGGGCCCTCGATGCCCTCGACGAGAACGAGCCAGTTCGGTGCGCTGGCGAGGACTGCGTTGCCACCGCGCTCGGCGGCGCGACGCCAGTCGTTCGCTGCGCCTGTGCCCCAAGTAGCCTCACCATGGGGCTCGTTCTTGAGGTCGGCGCCAATCACGTTTGGCGTGTAGGCGTAGCGTGCTGCGAGCTTGCTCCAGGCTGCGACCCAGTTGTCCTCGGTGTAGCCGCCGACGCCGTACCAGAGTGGATTCATGTACGAATCGTCGGTGCTCGAGTGGTTGTCGAGGATGATCATCAGGCCCTGGCGTCCGGCCTCCGCGATGATGATGTCCATCACCTGCTGCGGCGTCTTGCCTTGCAGGGCGGCGTTGTTTCCGTTGCTGTAATCGATACCACTCGTGGTCGTCGAGTCGAGCATTTGGAGCGAGAACGGCATGCGAATCGTGTTGAATCCCTGCGACTTGATCTGGGCCAGCATGTCCTTGTAGTCGCGAGTCCAGAGCCCGTGGGGCGCGTGGTTGGCGGTCTCGAAGCCGAACCAGTTGACGCCCTGCAAGACGACCTCCTTGCCGGCCGCGTCAACGATCGTACCGCCCTGCGTTTTGAGGGGCAGTTGGGGAGCCGCCTGTGCAGCTGTGGCCTGGATGAGGAGAAAGGCCAATACGACAGTGATTGCTAAGAGGGTTAAACGTTGGCGCAAATCTGGGCGGATCATCGTGTTCATCGTTGTGCTCCTTCGGTCGCAGACGTTTGCGACGAGTTGTCTGGAGTGGATGACGGGTGAGCTCTCATTCTCTGACGGGGGTCTGCCGAAATATGTGCGATTTCGTGAGCGGGCTCACGTCGCCGCTTGGTGCCGCCATTCCCCTTCGCGTACCGCCGCGGGTTCTAGTACCTTCGTGGTCATGAACTTTCGTCGGATCGGCAACGTCGTGCTGTTGGCTTGCGTTGCCGCTGTGGGAGTGGTCTCGGCCGCGTCTGCCAGTGCCTCCACGTACTCCCAGAGTGCGCCTCTCATACCACGGTGGCAGTGGAATCCGAACTACGGGTACTGCGGTGAGGTCAGCATGATCGTGGCCGGGATGCGCGTTGGCCAGTACACGTCTCAGTGGACCGCTCGCAGCCTCGCCGCACCACGCATCAATCAGACGCTTGAGGCGAGCCAACTACTGATCGGCACGTCGCCGCCCGTCGGCAACGCGGTCACGGCTGCTGCGGGCATGCGGCTCAACCTGCTCTCGTATGACACTGCAAATGGTGGCAGCACGCCGGCCTACTTGGCTTGGGTCAAGCAGCGTTTTCTCGCGGGCAACACCGTCATCATCGGGGTGCTGAATAACGTCAACATGCTCGGCGAGTATCCACCGGGCGATGCTGAGTACGACCACATCGTGCCGGTGATGGGCGTGGGTTCGGAACAGCCCTTCACGGCCGAGAATACGGGCAAGTATTTCCCGACGGATACGCTCACGATTAGTGACAACGGGCTGTACGTACCACGGGGCAAGAACGTGCCCGGCAACTCATCCGGCAATCCACGAGGGTCGTCGCTCTACACCTACCCGTTCGCAGAGTTTCAGAAGACGCGGGCTCAGGCCAACAAAGGTCGTGGCGCTGGCAGTCTCTACTCCGTATTACTGGCTACGGGCACGAGCCTCGGAAACTACGCGGTGGCCGTCACCGGGGTCATGGATAATTCGCCCGGAGGGCCGTTTGTGGTACCGGTAACGCTTGCCTCCACGGCGAAAGATGAGGGCTTCCCCACGGTTGACCCGATGGCAAAGCCACCGGCGGCCAAGCGCACGACCATCACGGCCGCGGTCACCATTCCCGACGCCACGCAGGCCTACCGCCTCTACGAGTACACGCGGTTTTCGGCGGTTCCCCGAGGCAACTTCAACGCCGCTGCAGTGGCTTATCCGTCTGACGTTGCCCGCAGCTGGGACATCCCCGCCGGGTCCGGGTCCACCTATACGGTCAAGCTCGAAAACGTCAGCACGGCGGGCACCTACGTGTTCCGAGCGGTGCCCGTTTCGGCACCGTAGGTACGCGGTACGACGCACGTGCTGCTCGGTCTCGTGCGGGTGCAGTAAAGTGCCGCCGTACGCCGACGTAGCTCAGTTGGTAGAGCACTTCACTCGTAATGAAGGGGTCAGCGGTTCGAATCCGCTCGTCGGCTCTCACAGTCCCTTCAGGTTTGCGCCTGTTCTGCTCAGTTGAGCAGATTTCGCACCTTGGGTTTACGTGAGCAGACCGCCACGCAATGCGGCGACGAGCGGCTCGAGATCAGCTGGCGGCGGATCTCCTGGGCCGAGAACTGGAACATGGGCTCGGATCGCCTCATGCATCGAGGTGAGCGTCGGCCCGAGCCGATCAAGCCCGCGCAGGTCGATCGCCTGGCAGGCGATCACGCAGGCAATCGCCGCTGCGCGAAAGCCGAGGTCTGTCATCTCGGCGAGGCGCCTGGCTCCGAGCCCCGCCATGGTCAGTCGATCCTCGATCTTCTCCGACTGCGACGAGGAGCCGAGTTCGGCAGAGACCGGCTGGATCAAGAGTCGTGCCTCGACGATGAGTGCCTGCAGTGGCCACGCCATTTCCGACAGGCTGTGTCCTGGATCCGCGCCACGTGGCTCAAGGCCGTCAGTGAGCCCCGTTTCACTCGCCTGCAGCAGCTTGATCGACCGCTCGTTCTGCACCGTTAGACAAGGCGCCAGGGCGATCCGGGCAAAATCGAGTGCCGCTGCGAGCGCCTGAACATCAAAGTTGGCGACCGGAAGCATGCGGTCCTCGTCCATCAGAGCCAGTGGATTTTGCTGGTGCGCGTTGAGCTCGATCGAGAGCTGGCCGATGCAAAATGCGAAGGCGTCATATGCCGCACCGAGGACCGAACCAGCATCGCGGAAGGACAGCGGCGCCTGCAGATGCCGCGGATCGTTGGCCAGCTGCGATCCGCCGAGCAGGTGTCCGATTGCCGCGAGCGCTCGGCGATAGCCCGGGTAGGGACGGACCTCGCCGGCAGCTGGATGAAACGGCGTCGGGTTGGCGGCATAGGCCTCGAGGTCGAGCGCGGTGAGCGTGACGAGCGTCTCGAGCAAGATCTCGGCGTCGTAGAGCGCGAGTGCTGCGTGTGCGGTCACGTACGAGCCCTGCCCAATCAGCGGCAGCGCCTCACCAGCCGCGAGTTCCGTATCCCCGAGTAGCCCTAGCGCGAGGTGTGACAGCGGCGCTACGTCTCCCATCCCAGTCGCGCCGTAGACGGGAACGATCACGTCCTCGATGCCCTCGCTGAGGCGCTGCGCGATCTGCTCGGCGATCTCCGGCCGCACGTTGGAGCGTCCGGCAGCGAGCTGGTTGAGTAGGAGGATCGCCGTGCCCCGCACGACGTCGGCGGGTAGCGCCGGTCCCTGGCCGGTCGCGTGCTCACGGACAAGACGCGCATTGAACAACCGCATCTCCGTGGGCGACACCGTGCGGTTCTTACGCACACCCACGCCGGTGGTGAGGCCGTAGACATCGTCGCCGCGCGCAGCGATGTGCTCGACGAAGGCTCGATTGACGCGCATACGTTCGAGCGCATCACCATCGAGCTCCACCGGGCCGGGCGTGCGCGCCGCCGCTACGAAGGTTGACAGCGAGAGGTCATGACCAGTCAGCGTGAGCACGGTATGAGCGTAGGGGAAACCGCACACGTTGCGATCCAGAACGTGCGTCGGAGGCCGCGGCGTCGACAACCGTGCGGCTCTCCCGCTGCGTTGGCCAGCAGCAGTAGCCGACTAACTCCCAGGGCTGGCACGGGATAGACTGCCGCGATGACTACAGCTTCCGGAGAGAGCCACGCCAACCGCCGCTATCGCATCGCGGCCATTCCTGGAGACGGGATTGGGATCGAGACGATGGCGTCTGCGCGCGAGGTGCTTGACGTATTGGCGAGCTCGGAGGGCTTCGGGTTTGAGTGGGTCGACTTTCCCTGGGGCTGCGATTACTACATCGAGACCGGACAGATGATGGCCGCCGATGGTCTGGCTCAGCTGGCCGAGACCGAGGCAATTTTCCTCGGTGCCGTTGGTCGGCCCGATGTGCCGGACCACGTCTCGCTCTGGGGGCTCTTGATCCCGATCCGTCGACGCTTTGATCAGTACGTCTGCCTGCGACCAGCCCGCTTGCTTGACGGCATTGCTAGCCCGCTCGCTCCGGGCCGCGGTGCAGTCGACTTGGTGATCGTCCGCGAGAACTCGGAGGGCGAGTACAGCGAGGTTGGCGGCCGGTTTCACCACGGCCAGCCAAGTGAGATGGCGGTGCAGCAGGCGATCTTTACGCGGCCCGGGATCGAGCGTATCGCGCGCTACGCCTTCGACCTCGCGCGCACGCGCACGGGTCGCCTTGCGTCGGCGACCAAGTCGAATGGCATCGTGCATACCCTCCCGTTTTGGGATGAGGTCGTCGACGAGGTTGCGGCTGAGTACCCCGACGTCGAGTTTGCCAAGTACCACGTTGATGCATTGGCGGCACTGCTGATCCTCGACCCCGAGCGCTTTGACGTGATCGTCGGCTCGAACCTCTTTGGCGACATCCTGTCCGACATCTCGGCCGCTCTCGCGGGCAGCATTGGCATCGCACCGTCGGGCAATATCGATCCGTCGGGGCGCTATCCCTCGATGTTCGAGCCCGTGCACGGCTCGGCACC